>REDP01000042.1 GCA_007693455.1 Planctomycetota bacterium
GAGCCCACTCCCAGCACACGTTTTCTTAGCCATATCGACCCCATGTTGCTACGTTCCTGCAAAATAATCCGCAAGCACCTCCATCAGCAATGGTCAGTGGGAGATATTGCCCAACGTCTACGGGTCTCGGAGGCCACACTCAACCGCCGCCTGCAACAAGCCACAGGCATGAGCCCTCATGCCTGGCGCAATCAACGCCGCCTTGAGCATGCCCAGCAACTCTTGGCCGACCCCCTCCTGAGTATTAGTCACGTACAGCGTCGCTGCGGTTTTGGTAGTCTCCGCAGTTTCCACCGCCTCCTCCACCAGCATTGTGGCATGGGCCCAGAGGCATACCGCCGCCACCTCCTTCTCGGCGGATCTGCGGCAACCCTGTAGGCAAAAACGCGCTCGCACCACCTAATATTGGACCATGATGCCGACACACCTCTCCCCCTTGGGCTTATTTCATAATTGATCCACCTTCGCTGAGACGCCCCCGTAAGGCAACGGGGTCGACTTGCCAGGTGGGCGTTCCATCCAGGGCAAGGGCGGCTGCCTCGCCCGCAGCCTCACCCGTTTGGTTCATGGTGATCATAACTCGAATAGCACCATAGGCCCCCTGGTCAGCATCGATCATCCGTCCTGCCATAATGAGGTTGGGGCAATCACGGCGCACCATAGTGCGATAGGGAATTTGATAAAACAGTGGATACGCATCGGCTTCATCCCGCCAGCGACTCCACACCTTGCCGTCATGGCGGGTACTCACCTCGCGGCCATCAAAATAGCGGAAAATATGACCGCCACCTTCTGGATAATGAATATCCACGCGGTAGGTGCCATTGGCGATGGCATCGTAGAAACGATGTCCATGCAAAAGTTCATGCTCGGTGAGTTGATGCTCGGCGCGAAAGCGGCGGGTTTCGCGGGTGCCAATGGAAGAGGAAAGGTCGTAGAGACATAGCTGCTCTCGACGTTCGGGCATATGTTTGCGCACCATATCCATCATCGCCCGGATATGCCGCCGCCCCTCCATTTCGGCGTGGGTAAGCTGCGTAGCATCAGCCACATTAGCGCCAAAGACATGGGTTTCGGCGTGGACGCGCACTGGTGCACCATTGGGAATACGGCAGCTCCAACCAGCATCCTTGGGAACCGCGAACTCATCCCGGTGCTGATTATAAAATTGTCGCATATTAATGCCTTCTAAGCCGGCAATTTTGCCACAGGTGGTAGGTGGCTGCAGATCGTCCTGGACGCTAAAGGGAGCGCGGCAGTCTTTACTCAAATCACCATCACCCGTGGCATCAATAAACACCTGGGCGCGAATGGCGCCGCGGCCATCCTTATTTTCAATAAAGACAGCCTCAATCCGTCCGTCCTCGGCAATCGCTGCTCCGCAATACATGGTGTGCAAAAACGGCTGCACCTGAGCTTCGCGAATCAGTTCATCCAGCTCAATGGTCAACTCTTCGGTATTCAACACATAGCGAGCATCAGGATTACGCTCACGCACTTCCACCGCATCTCTGCGCTTGAGCCGCTCCACGGTCTCAAGAGACAGGCCGGCGATAATCTGTTCGTCATACTGGTCATCAAGGTCATTGTGCCAGATACACACCAGGCCACAGGTAGCCACACCACCAAAGCGGTTTTGTTTTTCAACAATGGCCACTTTTAATCCACGACGGGCGGCGCGGATGGCGGCAAAGGCGCCGGTGCAACTGCCGCCTAGGACGCAGACATCGACTTCGCAGGTAATGGGAATGTCGCGGGATGGTTCAGTAATCGTGTTCATGGCGCAGAGTATGGGCATGCTGGCTCCACGGCGCAAGGGCTGTGGGTGCTATTGTTCTTTCGCAGGGATGCTAGCAGAAGCGCTCGAGCTGTGTTTTTATATACATCACCATCAGGGGTCTTGGCGATGGGGCACAGCGCTATAAGTCTGTCTGAGCGATCCACTGCGATGGGTGGTTTGACTGCGCCAACGACTGGGGGCAACGCCGCAATTGCTTTTGAATACCCGCGTAAATACGGCTTGGCTGCGAAATCCCGACTCTTTCGCCACTGCCGCTAGGCTCATACTGCCTGCCGATATCAATTCTTGCGCCCGGCGTAGGCGCTGCTGCAAGAGGGCCTGAGCAGGAGAGCAATGACAATGCTGATGAAACAGTCGACGCAAATGGGCGAGAGAACAAAACACGGCCTCGGCGACCTCCTGCACCGTTGGCGCCAAGTATAAATGCTGGCGATACCAGCTGAGCGCATCCTCTACCCGCTGCCGATCCATTTCCCGTGGATTAGCCAATTGACGATCGCCAATACTGTCCCACATCATCTGACTCAGCCAGGCCAAGACAAATAAGTGGCGGCTCGTGCTGGAGGCACGCGGTCGACGTAGGTGTTCGCCGGCAATCTGGCCAAAACGACGCAAATGGTCTATCTGCCCATCAGTGAGGGGCATGGTCAGTGGCCCGTCCTCGTAGGCCACTCGATCAAGACCATCAGGAATCCAGGGATAATGGAAAACCACTACTTCGGCGGGATCACCATCACCAGTCCACCCATGGGTATAATTGGGAGGGAAGAGCCATAAACGGCGATCAACACAACCATATCGACTGGGCCCAGCTGCCGTGGTCCAGGCAATGCGGCCACTGAGCACCGCCTGAAACTCCCACAAACCGCGTCGACCAGCCCGAATGGGGTTGTGCGCGTAGTTACGTAGTCCGGTACCGAGATAGCGCAGCATATGAGCACATTGTTATCCTATGAGCGATATTGTCAAATACCTGGGCGGCCAAATCATAGCCAAATATAATGAGACGTGTATGCTTGAGGAGAGTTATCACCCACGTTGCAGAACATGCAGCTATGCAAGGAGTAATCCCCATGACCCGTAAACGCTACGCCATTGTTGGCACGGGAAGCCGTGCTGGAATGTTTTCCAGTGCTTTATGTAAAGATTTTAAAGATCATGGTGAGTTGGTCGCCCTGTGTGACAGTAACCCCACACGCATGCAGTACCATATGCGGATGCTGCAAGAAAAGCATGGATTGGATCACGACCTTCCTTGCTACAGTGCCGAACAATTCACCGCCATGCTGCAGACGGAGCGAGTCGACACGGTCATCGTTACCACCATTGATCGCTGCCATCATCGCTACATATGTGCGGCCATGGAAGCTGGCTGTGATGCTATCAGTGAAAAGCCGATGACTGTAGATGCCGAAAAATGTCAGGAGATCCTGGACACCATTGAGCGCACGGGGCGACAACTTCGCGTCACCTTCAACTACCGTTACGCTCCTCGCAATACCCGTGTGAAGGAACTTTTGCGCGAAGGTGTGATTGGTGAAGTTAAATCAGTACACTTTGAATGGCTTCTCAATACCAAGCATGGCGCCGATTACTTCCGCCGCTGGCATCGGGATAAGCGCAACTCTGGAGGCCTCATGGTGCATAAAGCCACCCATCATTTTGACCTGGTCAATTGGTGGCTCGACAGTGCTCCGCGCAGCGTCTATGCCCTAGGTGATCTCGCCTTTTATGGACGGGATAATGCCGAGGCACGGGGGGTAACCCGCTTTTACGATCGCGCTACTGGCAACCCCAATGCCGCTGACGATCCCTTCGCCCTTGATCTCACCAGTAAGGATCATTTGCGCCAGATGTATTATGAAGCCGAACATCATGATGGCTATCGTCGGGATCAATCGGTGTTTTCCGATGGCATTTCCATTGAGGACGACATGGGGGTGCTGGTGCGCTATCGCAGTGGTGCACAAATGACCTACCATCTCACCGCCTATAGCCCGTATGAAGGGTACCGCATTGCTTTTAACGGCACTAAAGGTCGTCTGGAATATGAAGTAGAAGAGAATAGCTATATTTCCGGCGATGATCAGGATGCCAATCGCCCCGATGTGCGCGACAGCAGCGCCTATGAAGTTCACGAACCAGCACGCATTTTGATTCGCCCGCATTGGGGTAAGCCGGTTCAAGTCAATGTTGACTCCAGCGGTGGCGGCCATGGTGGTGGCGATGTACGACTGTTGCGCGACCTCTTTGTTGGCGGCGACGACGATCCCTTGGGCTTGGCTGCCGACCACATCCAAGGCGCACGTTCCATTCTT
>REDP01000112.1 GCA_007693455.1 Planctomycetota bacterium
GCAGGATGGCATCACAATATGTACGTCTTCGCAACCCCGTTGGGGTTGACCCGCCTCTCCATTCGTTCCCAGGGTAGCGCCTGTGGCGCAACCCTGGGCTGGGTTACGGAGCCCCGTTGGGGCTCGATCAGGCCACGCGCCTGCGTATTGCAAATGTTAATGCCGTTGATCTCCCGATCGGCCAGCCCAAAACGCTTTGTCTGGGATCTTGGCTGGGGCATTGCCTCTAGCCGGAGTGTGGCAAGCTAGTCTGCTATGAAGCAATCTCTTGATACCCCCCGCCTCTGGTTTGATGCCAATCACCATCAGGCCCTACAAAAACTCCGTGATCAACAGCAGCCCCATCTTTGCGCGGTGCTCGACTGGGCACGCCAAGAGGCCCAGCGTAGCGGCGATGAGCTCTATCCCCCCCACGCTCATCCCAGTGGGTTACCCCATGTGCGCGATTCCCACACGTATTTTTCAGCGCAGGCGATTCTGGCACTGCTCTCACCGGATGCCGATGAACAGGGCCAAAGTGCTCAGCGCGCCATCGCCTGCTACCGCTTTCTTACCAGTGAGGGATATCCCTCTGACCTGGGGTGCGGAGCCTGGGCTTTAAGCGGCAGTATCCTTCTTGATGCGTGTTGGCCCCACCTCCCAGCCGACGAGCAAACTTGGTTGGTGGATACGCTTTACGCCATTCATCGCCATTTGCGCACGCGAGTAACCAAGGGTAATCCCCATACCGTTAATAACAATTGGTGGGCGATTACCCACGGAGGGTGTTTATTGGCGGGCCATGCTGTGCATGGCCGTGTGGGCAGTGATGGCGTTGAACGTGATTGCGCCGAAAACATTCATTGGGCACGGCAGCGATTGCACGCCTTTTGCCATCACTTTGGCGATGCGGGTCTCTATCATGAAGGGCTCGGCTATCAAAATTATACCATGAGCATGCTGTTCCCTGCGCTGTATGCTGATCAGTGTTGTGGTGGCCCCCGAGTGTCAGACATCTTCCCCAATCTATCGCAGAGCGCGCAAAGCATTTATGCCACAGTGGTGCCGCACCCGCCTACCCCCGATACCACCCAAGACGATGGTGCCAAGGGCTTGGGGATGTGTCTTTCATGGAATGATGCCGGTCCAGGCCATAGCGGCGGAAGTCACGAAATCCTTGCCCTGGCATTGGCTGCTCCCGAGCAGCAAGGCGCCCTACGTGATGTCTACGACCGCCTCCATGGCGTAGATGGCGATCGCAGCTTTGCCCCAGGGTATAGCGGCATGTACTTTGCCGCGACCCTCTACCCCTACGCCCAAGAGCGGGTTGCTGCCCAGGGCCGTCTTTCCACCTTTATTGCTGATAATCGCCAAGGTATGGTGATCATGCGTTCTGGCTATCAGGGGCCGGACGATTGCACCTTTGGCGCCTATGCTCGTGCCACCCATGTGGGAGGACATAGCGCGGACGATGCTGGATCCATTCGATTGGTGGCTTTAGGCCATGACTGGATTGTCGGTGGTGGTCAGGCTCGCGGTCACGCCTCCTACCAGAGTGTGGTTATTGATGATACCGGTGAACGCCCCAAAAATAAACCCTGCGGGGCGATTATGTGGCGTGAGGCCACTGATCATGGCGGTATAGTTGGCATGGATCTTCGTAAGGTGCACGGCGCTTATAGCGAGCGTTACGTGGCGATTGACTATAGTGGTGCCTGTGGCGTTCCTGTGGCCATGGCCCTCTTGGACCAGATTGATGACCATCGTGATGATCGCGATTGGTTGTGGAATTGCTCCTGCGCACCCGATTTGGAGATTCTCATCGATGAAGATGAGCGCGGGTTTCGCCTCGTTGCCGCAGATGGTAAACAGCTTCAGGCCCGCTTTGTTGCCGATGTCCCACAAAGTGTTTACATCGAAGATATGCCCGCCAGTAAACGCACCTTTGCGGGTGGGGATCAGGTGCAGTACCGCCCACGGCGTTATATCCAGGCCCGCTTTGCCGCCAAAACGCCATTGGGAATATTAACTGCTATAACGGTAAGCCATGGCTCTGGCCCTGTTCACACCCTCGCGGGTGCTGGTTGTGCCATTCGCATTGGCGATCACGTATGGCAACGCCCCTTTGGCGCCGCCATACCTGCAGATTTTCAGCCGGGAATTGGCGGGGGTTTATGTCCTTATCCCGATGGTCATCGCCCCAGCGATTAGTGCCTGCTTGGATCACTCCTGCCGCAACCGAAGAGTCATGACATTTGGCCGCAAACCCGCATGGATGGCGGTATTGTGGGCGATGCCGGCAGCGGCATCAACCCCGATGCAAACTGCCTCGGAAGCATGCTTATGCGAGGTGCGGCAGCGCGCTAGGAAGAATGTTTGGCGGGACAGCAGGCGGCTGTTGGTTTGCAGGAGTTTGCATCACTGGTGTCGTTGGAAGAGCGTATGCGCCCACCCAACCAAGTGCAGTGCTCAGGTACAGGATCAAGGCCATGGCCGCCAAGGGGATGACAGGAGAGGAGGCGACGTAGGGCAAGCAAACTGCCCCGCCACGCTCCATGTTTCACCACTGCCTCGGCAGCAAACTCACTGCAACTGGGTAAATAGCGGCAGCATTGCGGCTTGAGTGGGGAGATCCAGCTGCGGTAGAAGTAAATCAAAAGGGTTAACAGGCGTACCATGCAAAAGATTCTTGCCTCTGCCTCCGCGATGCAACGCAGCATTAGTCTCGCCTACATCCGTAGCAAAATCCACCTTTCACCGGCCCAGAGCATAATGATTCACTTCCTTGACCACCTGGACGCACGGCACAAACCCCTTTGCATGAGGGTTTTTTTAATGGCGTACTGGCTTGTGTATCACCAGATGCGTGCACGCAGGGCGGCGCAAAGCTTGCCTCCGGGATCGCCGACGTCCTGATCGGCCAGCAAAAACGGTCTGAATAGGGCGCTTTTTGCGCCAAAAGCATGCACTGCGAGGCGGGCCTTCCTTACTCAAGGCGATCTTTGTGCCGCCCTGTGCGTGCACGGTGCTTGCGTGTTGAGCTTTTCTCCAAGCAACCACCATAGTGCCCATAGAACAACCAGAGGAGTATTCAACCGTGGAACGCACCTGTTTTGTCAACGCTATTATGGTTAATGAAGGCCGTGCTTATGAAGGGGCTCTTCGGGTGGAATATGGTCGCATTGCCGCCATCGGCCCACAGGTGACACCGCGTTCAGGTGACAGGATTGTTGACTGCGGAGGACGGTATCTCTTGCCAGGTATGATCGATGACCAGGTCCACTTTCGTGAGCCAGGGGCAACCCATAAAGGCTGCATTGCGACGGAAAGTGCCGCTGCTGTGGTGGGAGGGGTGACCAGTTATATGGAGATGCCCAATACCGCCCCGCCAACCTTGGATGATGCGGCAATTGATCGTAAGAAAGCGATTGCCCAGCGCGATTCCCTTGCCAATTACGCATTTTATCTCGGTGCGGCTAATAATAACCTTGAAGCCGTGAAGGCTGTCGACCCGCGTTCGGTTGCAGGGGTAAAGGTGTTTATGGGGGCCAGTACGGGCAATATGTTGGTGGATGATCCGGAAATTCTGCGTGGGATTTTCGCTCATGCTCCCTGTCTCATTGCCACGCATTGTGAAGATACACCGATGATTCAGGGTAATCTGCAGGCTGCCAAGGCGCAATTTGGCGACACTATTCCCGCGGCATTACATGCCGAAATTCGTTCGCGTGAGGCCTGTTGGGCCAGCTCTTCTCTGGCCATTGGTTTAGCCAAGGAGTTTGGTTCTCGTCTGCACGTTCTGCATTTAACCACCGCCGATGAGATGGCGCATTTTGCCGCTGGCGACCACCGCCGCAAACAGATTACGGCTGAGGTGTGCGTGCATCATCTCTTTTTTGCATCGGACTCCTACGCTTCTTTGGGTACTCATTTAATGTGTAATCCATCGGTTAAACATGCCCGCGATCGTCAGGCCTTGCGGCAGGCTCTGGCAAGTGATGTCATTGATGTCATTGCTACCGATCACGCTCCTCATACGCTGCTGGAAAAAGCGCGGCCCTATACCCGTGCCCCGGCGGGACTGCCACTGGTGGAAAATGTGGTACCAGCGCTCCTGGACTTGGTGGCTGATGGCGTTCTTGATCTACCACGGATGGTGCAGAAGACCGCGCATGCGGTGGCTGATTGCTATCAGGTAGTAGAGCGTGGCTATTTGCGGGAGGGGTACTGGGCTGATATTATCGTGGTTGATCCCCAGGCGCTTACCATTGTTGATGAGCGTCCAGTGCGTTCGCGCTGCGCCTGGACGCCCTTTGTTGGCCGACGTCTGCGTGGTCGCGTTGACATGACCATGGTATCTGGACGCATGGTCTACGACCATGGCCAACTGCGCCGTCATGTGCGTGGCCGGCCGCTGGTATTCGATCGCTAAGGCGATGTTGCGAGCGCCGTAGCAGTCGAAGGATTTTGAGGGTCGATGTGCTGCGCCAGGATTCGTCCCTGGAAATCTGTCTGGTTGTGGAGATTTCCCCCTTCTTTCCGAGTCTGCATGTATTATAAAAAGTGGTAATGGCGACTCCAGTAGACTCATCACTTTATGGCCAAACACTTGGCGCGGATGTTCGAGATACCCGTGGGCAGGTCCTCCTTAAGGCCGGCACTGTGCTCAACCAAAAACATCTACGCACCCTCAAGCTGTGGGGTGTGTCTCGGGTGCTTCTCTCCCATGAGGTGGCCACCGGCAGTCAGCAAGCGGTTATTGACCGGAAGCAACTGGAACGATATGCGGTGCATGAACGTCAGCGTTTTTGCCGCTGTGATCTCGGGCATCCATTACTGCATCACTTGTATTTGCTGGCTATTCGTCGGCAGGTAGCCACTGGGCAAGGGCAAAACGATGCCTGAACATCCTGGAGTGCAGCAGTTATTGGAGCGTGTGCGTTCACCGTTGTCATTGCCTGATTCATTTGTCCGTGTTGATGCCGCGGTGCGTTCACCAGTGGCGAATGCGCGCCGTATTGCAGAGGCGATATCCATGGATCAAGCCATGGCGGCACGAGTGCTACGCATGGCCAATAGTCCATTATATGGCTTTAGCAGTCGCATCGACACCATAGAGCGCGCTGTTACCGTGATTGGTACGCGTCAGATTCGCGACTTAGCACTTGCTTCAACGGTTTTGAGTATGTGCAACGGGATGCTTCTACCAGGTGTCACTAGTGCGGCATTTTGGACCCACAGTTTTGCCGTAGGGAGTTTATCCCGGATGTTTGCGGCGGTACGTCGTGATCCCAATCCGGAACGATACTTTCTGGCGGGTTTATTGACGACAATTGGTCGCTTGATGCTTGCACAGGCATCGCCGCAGCTTCTTGAGGAATGCATGCAAGCCAATACCAATAGCGTTTTGTTGCATGAAGCTGAAGAGCATCGCCTCGGTTTTCATCAGGCAGAGGTGAGTGCTGCCCTGATGCGCCGCTGGCTGTTCCCCGATATGTTGGTGCATTCGGTGGCTGGGCAATATCAACCAGCACTTATTCATGGTAATCCAATGGATGCGGCTTTGATTCATTGCTGTAGTGTGATGGTGACAGCTGTGCGCATTGGCTGCAGTGGAGAAAAACTGGCTCTGCCTCTCGATGAGGCGGCGTGGGATTTACTCAATGCTGATATTGCTATGGTGGATCCCATGCTCATTGAGGTTGCGGCGACGGCGGAAAGTCTCTGTGTGGCAATGGAGGTGTCCTGAGATGTCCCTCCCATACTCCCAGGTATGCTCTATACATGATATTGGCCGCCTTTGTCAGGATATGGCCATGGCTGGCAATGAGTCCGATGTTGTGGATCTTGCTATGATCTTTCTCCAGCAGTGCATGCCGGGAATGGATGCCATGGGTATCTATCTCTTTGATCAGGAACACGCCGTCCACTGCCAAGGGCGATGGCCTGAGACCAGTGGCCGTGACCTAGCTCAGATAATGGATCGGTGTATTGATAATGGTGCGGTGGCCCAGGCCCTGCGTCATGGGCATGTGAGTATAGAATTACCTGACTATGTGCGCGTCACTATTCATGTGATTGCCACACGGGGACGAGACCTTGGTTTATCGATGGCGGTGCAGAAAGACGGCGATCCGCTCGATACCGTGCATCTGGATGAAATCATCGCTACAGTGTTGGCAATGTTTGCGCAGTCCTTGGACAACCTACGCATGCACAATCGCTCGCTTAGTCACGGCGAGCAGCTTCAGCGGGCGGTTGATGAGCGCAGTAAAGAACTTGGTCATGCTTTGCAGCAAAGTCAAGCAGCCGAGCGTGCAAAGTCTATATTTCTAGCGACAATGAGCCATGAAATACGCACTCCCATGAACGGTATTCTTGGAGTGTTAGACTTATTGAGTGGTGGCGATAAACAAACGCTCCCTGACGACTATCCGCAATTACTGCAGACCGCCCAAGCGAGCGCCCAGCATCTTTTAGTGCTTCTTAACGATATTTTAGACCTGGCCAAGATTGATGCGGGTCGCACGCTCATACGTAGTACCCCCTTCGATCTGATTGATTGTGTAGAGGGGGTTGTGGCGGGTTTAATGAGCCATGAAAAAGTGTGTACGGGGGCAGTGACGCTGGAGTTGGTCAACAAACTGAGCGACAATCGATGGCGGCAGGGCGACTCTCTGCATCTGCGTCAAATCCTCTTCAATCTTTGTGGAAACGCATTGAAATTCACTGATCAAGGATCGGTACAGGTTATTGTGGAAGACCTTAAAGAGTCCGATTCTGGCCGTAACTACGTTGCCATACGTGTTCAGGACACTGGCATCGGAATACCTGCTGAAGAGGTGGCGACGTTATTTGACCCCTTTCATCAGCTTGATGTACATCGCCAACGTGGTGGAACTGGCTTAGGTTTAGCCATATCCCACCGTTTATGTCTGCTTATGGGTGGTGAGTTAAGCGTGCACTCTCAGCAAGGAGAAGGGTCAACTTTTACCTGCAAGATTTCTATGCCGCCATCAATGCGTCCCGCTGGCTCTCGTGAAGAAGATACTGCAGCACATGTGAGAGCGCAGTTTCCAGGACTGCGGGTGTTGTGTGCAGAGGACAATCCAGTTAATCGCCTAGTGGTAAAGCGTATGCTCGAGCGTCTGGGGTGCAGTGTCGTACTGGCGGACGATGGAGAGCATGCCTGGCAATTGTATCAGCAGGGTTCTCCTGATATCTTGATCACAGATATTGAGATGCCAGCGCTCAATGGCTATGAATTGGCGGAACGCCTGCGTGCCTATGAGTCGGCTCACGACCTTCCAGCCATTCCCGTTATTGCCTTGAGTGCGCACAGTTTTGTCGAGCATAAACTGCATGCCGATCTCAGTGGATTTACCACCTATTTAGCCAAGCCAGTGGTCATGAATACCTTGGCTCAGGCCCTGAGCGAAAGCCTCAAAACCTAAATGGGGTCATCTAGGCCGACAACGACCATACAGCATTATTTGTCGCCCAGTACGCCGCGCATAAGAGCGAGTTTGCTTTCGACCTCGGCGGCTTCGGCCTCAGGCTGTGAGGTTTCGACAATCCCGGCGCCAGCGAACAGACGAGCGCGTGGGCCGCAGATAATGCCCCCGCGTAGGGGCACCACCATACGCGCCTGGCCCGGCGAGAGCCAGCCCAGTACGCCGCTGTAGAGTCCTCGATGTAGTCCCTCTTGGCGGCGAATGTAGTCAGCTGCCAGGGGTGAAGGTAGGCCACATACGGCAGGGGTAGGGTGCAGCTGCGACAGTAAATCACAGGGATCAGGGCGCAGAAGAGTGGCGCTCATGGGACTGTGGAGATGCTGCATGGTGGGGAGTTTGCGCACCACCGGCGCAGCGGGAATGGCGAGCTGACTGACCCGTCCGTCAAGGGCTCGGGCAATGTGCTCGACCACCAGATTGTGCTCTTTACGTTCCTTGGTGCTGGACACCAGTTCGCGGGCCAGTCGACGGTCCTCACTGGAAGTTTGGCCCCGCGGCCGTGACCCCGCCAGGGCCATACTGTGCAGCTGGTTGCCATTCAAAGCGAAGAGAAGTTCTGGAGTGGTGCCGATAAAACTGGCGCCACCTTCCAGATCGTACCAGTAGACGGTGCTCGCACTGTCGGCCTGTTGCCGCAGGGCGCTCAGGAGAGGGGCTGAAGCATGATCACCATGCCAGTCCACGTCATGGGCCCGAGCCAAAACCACTTTGCGTAGGGCGCCATGGTGAACCAGGCTCGCGGCTTCGGCCACTACCGCGCAGAAGTCCTGTTCGCTTAATGGTTGCCAGCGACTGCGGTCATGGCGTGGCGGAGGGGCGCTTTCGGCTGGCCCATGGGTAAGGAGTTCTTGGAGATTGCTGGCGATGTCCTGGGGCTTGTCATCGCCATGCACTTTGCACGAGGCGATCACTCGTCCGTGTGCATTGCCGCAGCGTTGATAGGCGATACGGGGGAGGCGGAGCTCTGCTCCAGGAAGATCCTGGCCCCAGGCGCTTGGCCCAGGAGCGCGCGGTTCAAAAGAGCAGGCCAAGGCCAGTATGGGAAGTGTGGCTGCGTCTGGGCCGTGGCAGCAACAGCGATGTTGCAGATCGCTGCGGATTCCCGCCAAGGCCACTGCCCGACCGGGGCCAGATACGCTTGCGCTCAAGCTCTCACCGCAGCATAACAGCCAGTCGCCGCCCTGCCAAACAAGCATGCGCTTGTGCCCGCCAGCGGCGAAAAGGGCAGCGGGATTGGCAGGCAGGCGCCGTTGCTGCGCCACCACCGCGTAGGTGGTGCCCCCGCGCAGACGAGCTAAGGCCACGGCATCGTTTGCTGCAGCAAGGCAGTCATCGTGCACGGGGGGTGACGCCAAGGGGGACTGAGATCGTGGCATGTGCACAGTCTACGGGCTAACGGGCTACGGCCGTTTGCCGAGTTTCGCGAATCGTGGTTACCCGCACTTCCCCTGGGAAGGCTACTTCATCCTCAATACGGCGGGCGATGGAGCGCGCCAGTTTGGGCAAGGCATCGTCAGTGAGTTTATGTCCATCAACAATCACCCGCACTTCGCGGCCGGCTTGAATGGCATAGGCTTTCATCACTCCGGTAAAGGTGCAGGCGATATCTTCGATCTGCTCCAGACGCTTGATATAGCGTTCCACATTTTCCCGCCGTGCGCCGGGGCGTGCTGCAGAAATGGCATCCGCAGCCGCGGCGAGGGTGGTATAGGTGGTGAGGACTTCATGCCCCTCATGATGGGCGAGGGCGGCATTGGCAACGATTTCCGATTCATTATAGCGCTTGAGCGCTTCGTAGCCAAGTTCTGGATGGGAGCCTTCTTGTTCGTGGTCGATGGCCTTGCCAATGTCGTGCAGAAGGCCGCAGCGGCGTCCCAAACGCGGATCCAAGCCAATATCGGCGGCCATGGCCCCGCAGAGAAAGGACACTTCTTGGGAGTGCTTGAGAACATTTTGCCCGTAGCTGGTACGAAACTGCAGTTTGCCCAGGAGTTTGATCAGTTGTGGATGCAGGCCCGATACCTCGCAGGTAAAGGCTGCATCTTCGCCATATTGCAGGAGATCGCGATCCATTTCTTGTTGTACCCGCGCCATGACTTCCTCAATGCGCGCGGGATGGATGCGACCATCCTCAATCAGCTCCATTAATGCCCGGCGGGCAATTTCCCGACGCACGGGATCAAAGCAGGACAAAGTGATCTGCCCTGGCGCATCATCAATAATCACATCCACGCCTGAGACCTGCGAGAAAGCGCGGATGTTACGCCCCTCTTTGCCGATAATGCGGCCCTTCATTTCTTCATCGGGAATCAGCACGCGGGCGGTCGTCGTTTCGGCGGTGTGCTCGGCGGCATAGCGCTGGATGGCTCGAGAGACCAATTCTCGGGCCTGCGTTTTGGCTTGATCCTCGGCTTCCTTGAGGCGCTTATTAATCAAGCGTCCTTGCTCTTCTTGGAGCTCGGTGTCCAGACTTGAAAGCAGACGTTCCTGTGCTTCTTCGCGGCTCAGTTCGGCAACCTCGGCAAGTTTCTGCACTGCCTCGGCCTTGATCGCATCGATTTCTTGGCGTTGTAGGGCGATCTCCTGTTGCTGCTGTTCGAAGGCGGCCTCGCGCTCATCCAGGGCTGCGCTACGGTCGTCAAGCTTGGCGAGCTTGCTGTCAAAAGAACGATCTCGCTCAGCGAGAGCGTCCTCACGTTGGGTCAGTTTTTCCTCAAGGCGCGACAGGCGCCCTTCCAGACGCTCAATTTGCTGCCGCTCTTCCTTGAGCTTGGCGCTCTCGCCTTCCAGGCTATTGAGAAGGCGTTGGCGTTCGCTTTCCAGTTGCGCGTCTGCAGAGGCCTTGGCCTGGCGCTCCATCTCCACTCGCTCGAGGGCCAAGTGGGCTTTTTGTTCAGCTAACTGGGCTTCAACCTGCTGCTTGGTGCGGCGGCTGACAATAATCAGGGCAACCACAACGCCGACAATCAGTCCGGCAAGGGGGCCAACGGTATAAATAAGAACATCCATGAATGCGCTCCTCGTTCGCGTGACGAGGACGCTTCAACCTGGTGCTGTGTATAACCTTATGCATGAAGTCCTTGCGGCTTGAAGTCACCACCAGGCAGCCCAGCACAGTGCCGAGAGTCGGAATGTGGGGCCATTTGAATGCCAATGAGTTGCCGTAAGGCATTGTTGGCAAACGGTATATGCTGGTGACTTGGGAGTGATGTGCCGCTGCGCCGAAGAAGCCTCCTTTCTCGAATGGTGGTGAAGGCGCGAATGAAAATACTGCAAAAGGTGATGCGAAGATCAGTGATTCAAGGGTTGAAAACGTCCAATTGGTGTAGGAAGAATACTGCACATGGTTTACAACACCCCGACATGGGCGTTGCTTGCCACTGCACCTGTTGATGATGCCCCTCGCCGTGCTGCTGTCAATTCGCGCCACCGTCCCTGCCCCTGGCGTGGGTGACGAAGCCGCTAGCGCATGCCGTCCATCTGTCGCTCGCTACCATGCTAGGATATGCTCACCATGCCCCCATCCCAACGTCAAGCCCTCCATGCCCTGCGTTGGCGAACCGCCATGCTCTCCTTGGCAGTGGGCTGCGTGATGCTGGTGATTAAGGTTGGTGCCTGGTTGGCAACTGGCTCGGTGGCGATTATGGCCGATGCCTCCGAGTCTGTGGTCCATGTGGTGACCACGGTGATCATGGTGTGGTCCATGCGTCTCATGTTGCAGCCGCCAGACCGTGAGCACCCCTACGGCCATGGCCGCATTGAGCACTTCTCTATCGGCTTTGAAGGGGGGATGGTGGCCTTGGCGGGCCTCGCCATTATTGGCATTACCAGCTACCAGTTGGTGATGGGCTATGAGCCCAGCCAGTTGGGCTGGGGATTCGCTGCCATGTGTGCGGCAGCGGCGATCAATCTCGCCTTAGGCGCGTACTTGGTCTGGGTGGGCAAGCGTTCACGCACGCCGATCTTGGTCGCCGATGGTGTTCATGTCCTGTCTGATGTGTGGACCTCGGCAGGAGTCGCGGTGGGACTGTTGGTGGTGTGGCTGACTGGCTTGGTGGTGCTCGATGCCGTGATCGCCTACATGGTTGCCGCCTACATCCTCTGGCAGGGTATTCGCCTCGTGCGCGGTGCCTTTGCTGGTTTGCTGGATGAAGTTGACCCTGCCGTAGTCGAGGGCGTTATAACAGTCCTCAACCAACGGCGCGAGGAAGACTGGATTGATGTTCATGGTTTGCGTGCGCGTCGTGCTGGTGATGATGTGCATATTGATTTCCATCTGGTAGTACCCGGCGAACGCACCGTGCGCGAAATGCATGGTCAGCTTGATCTCCTTGAGGCCGCTATCCTGGAGCACCTGCATGGTCGCGGATCGGTATTGGTGCATCTCGATCATCCTGCGGCGGGCACGGGCCCCAGCCAATGGCAGGACAGTTACCCTGGCTATGGGGCCGCTTTCACTCCAGAAAACTGCCTGCGCCTTGCTGCCATCAATCAAGGCGATGGAGTCTCAAGCCATGATTGATGTGGGGTTGCATCTGCTGGTCATCCTCCTCATCGGTCTTCCCATTGTCGAATGGACAGCTCGTCGCCTACGGCGGCTGGCTATTGATGGCAATGCCTACCGCAGCATAGCCCTCTTGGTTCATCTCTTGGCCTTTACCGTGTGCGAGTTGACATTTCTGCCATGGGGTGCGGTGTTTGCGGTGAGTATTGCCGCGATTGTGGTGGTCTATCTCATCTACGAGGTGGCAACCAGTCGCCACCCCGCGGCCCAAGCGCAACGTCAGCAGATCCAGGAGGCTGCCATATGGGATGCGGCCTGGCGTATGTACCGTCAACGCAGTGCCCATCGCCAGCTGGTTGTGGTGGCCACCTACAGTGCGGCCCATGCCCATGAATTGATGCGGCGTGATGCCGAAATCCTCGATGCAGCCGGCATCGCCTATCAGCAGCACTACATTCTCATGGGCAGTACCCTCGTAGCGCCGGAATCCGCCGAAACGGCCCGCCAACTGCTGGTGCAAAGACCTGAGAAACCCGATTAAGCCACGCATACACCCCAAACGCTCGACAGGTTCAGTACCAGACCAGTCCATGGCCACGGATGTACACGGATACATCCCAACCCGATCCGTGTTCATCCGCGGATCGGCAGGGGGTTAGTCGTCGATTTCGGGGACTGCGGTGACTCCTGGGGTAAGTCCAGGAATGCGCGAGTAGCGTTTTAAGTTGCCGCACATAATCGCAGCGTCTTCTTCGTTGAGACCCCGTTTTACCACAGCGCTGCCTTCCAGATGCGCCTCTTGGGCTACCATCTCGGCGACTTCCAGGGAGAGGCTTGCGGCCTTCTGCAGGGCAAGGATGACCATTTCGATGGCGTTGACATCGTCATTAAACAATACCACTCGCCAGCCAGGATGTCGCTGGCTCTGGCTTGCCCGCTCGCGTTTGGGGATGGCAACGGTATCAGGAGGCGGCATGGATCGGGGTCCTGGACTGAGGTGATGAGCCATTATGGCTTGGCGCGCCCGGTTGGACTCGAACCAACGACCTGCGGATTAGAAGTCCGCTGCTCTTCCAGCTGAGCTACGGGCGCACATGTCTCAGGCGCTGCCTGGCAGGGTAATGGTACACGGCTGTCCAGGGTTTACCAGTGGGGGGACGCCGAGGAGCCTGCGGAGGGAGGCGTAGATTGCCGAGGAAAATAATTCGAGGAATACGCTGTGCAGCACCCTGCCTACGAGGATATCTGCTCCATGGCTACGCCAATGGGATAGACGGTGAGACCATGTTCGGCGCAGCGTTGATTGTCGTATTGATTGCGCCCATCAAAAATAACTCGGCGCCGAAGGAGCTCGGCCAGTCGTTTGAAATCGGGGCGACGGAAGGGCCGCCACTCGGTCACCAAAAACATTACATCAGCGTCCTTACAGGCATCATAAGCATCGTCATGCCACGTAACCCCTTCGGGGTCGCCAAGCGCTTGACGACCCGCAGGCATGGCCTTGGGATCATGGGCGCGCACTTGCACTCCTGCCGCCAGTAGGCCGCGGATAAGGTCCAGGGCGGGCGACTCGCGTACATCATCGGTGTTAGGTTTAAAGGCCACGCCCCAGATGGCTACGGTCAGCCCACCTAGGGAATCGCCCATCAACGCGCACCAGTGTTCCAATTTACGCAATAGTAAAGATTTCTGATCGCGATTGACCGCATCAACAGCCTCTAAAATCCGAGCCTGATAATGATGCTCTTGGGCGACGTGGATGAGAGCACGTACGTCTTTGGGAAAGCATGATCCGCCATAGCCGGGTCCAGGGTGGAGGAATTGCAGGCCGATGCGGGAATCAGCCCCCACTCCTTGCCGTACCTGACGCACATCCGCGCCAACCTGTTCACAAATACGTGCCATTTCGTTAATGAAACTAATCTTCGTGGCCAGCATGCAGTTGGCGGCGTATTTGGTCATCTCGGCCGAACGGATGTCCATGCTATAAAAGCGCAGACCGTTGCGGATAAAGGGACTATAGATGTCGCGCAGGGTGGCCTCGGCACGCTCGTTATCGGTGCCGATGACTACCCGATCAGGCTTCATAAAGTCTTCCAGGGCAGAGCCCTCTTTGAGAAACTCCGGATTGGAGGCCACAGCGTAGGGTGAGGAGGTACTCGCTTCCTGCTGTCCCGCATGTACCCAGGCGTGGACCTTTTCGGCGGTGCCCACGGGAACCGTGCTTTTGGTCACGATGACGGCAAAGCCTTGAAGATGTTTGCCAATGGTCCGCGCCACCGATTCCACATAGCGCAGATCAGCAGAACCATCATCACCCATGGGCGTTCCCACGCAGATAAAACAGGCTTGGGTGTCGGCGATGGCGGTGGCGGCATCGGTGGTAAAATGCAGGCGACCAGCATGCACGTTTTCTTCGACCAGCTCTTCAAGGCCAGCTTCGTAAATGGGGAGTATGCCTTGCTGCAGCAGGGAGATCTTGTGTTCATCCACATCCACGCAGGTGACGGTATTGCCCATTTCGGCCAGACCAGTTCCTGTTACCAAGCCAACATAGCCAGTGCCAAAGATGGTGATCTTCATGGAGTGCTCCTCATACGTCGCATGTAAAAGGGCACAGCATTGCCAGCAATTGGCTCATGGCAAGGGTAGGAATAGTGGGTATGCAGCCGACTCAAAGCCCTCCAGGAAAGCCGATGGCGGCTTCTCGGGACACGCTCTGACTGGCCGATCAGGAGACCCGCAGCCCTCGGGGAAGATGCGGGCCAGCTGATCGACCTGGGGGATGGCAGTGGCTTAGGCCACGCAGGTGTTCGCGCGTTCGAGAACTTCCTCGCCAGCGGCAAGGCAGCGTTGATAGCCATCGCTGCAGGGCTTCCCATCGCTATCGACATAGCCATCGAGCTTGCTGGCGCGCAGTGATTGATGCCCCAGGAGTACCAGAGCGCCTTCGCGGAAGACAGGCCGAAAGCGGGGATCACTGCCCCAGCGGGTGAGCAGGGGGTCGAGTACTGGGGTATTGTGTTCGGTGCCATCAAATACTGGCCAACCGCGAGCACTGGCGGCGGCAATAACTGCCGCCACGCGATCATCAGTATTGCGGTGGGGAATAAGCTCCACGGCATGGATGCCCCATCGCGCCAAGCGCTCAAACAAGGCCTCAATATCTTCTTCGCCACCCGTGATGGGATTCCCCAATACGGGGTAGGTGGGGATGGCGCCCAGTTTTAAGTAGAGCCCACGTAAAGCTGACAAGGCAGGATAGGCCTCGGGCGCTTCCCGTACGTAGCAGGGCTTTCCAGCCTTGAGTAAGGCGCCTCGGATGGCGTTTTGGTCCTGGGCGGCATCACCACTGGGCTCACTGCCGATAAGCGTTGTGTAGCGCTGGGAATAGCTGCCGCGCTGAAGATGATGGTAGATGGCACGGGCAATGTGACGCTCGGTGGTATTGCCCAGGGGCGTTTGCTCTTCGATTTCCTCCCATTGTGGCCCATTTTCTTCCAGGAGTCGTTGAAAGCGCTGCTGCACCAATTCCAGCATGGCGCGGTTGCGGTCGCTTTGATAGCTGCGCAGCGTAGCCAGCATCGCTGCGGCGGTGGTATTGCGAGCATCGGAGATGCCTTTTCCGCAGAGATAGATGCGACCAGGGTTGCCAGGATCGTTAAGCAAGACGCCTTCTTGGGCCGCCTCCTGATCCATGCCAACAGCCTCAATGCTAAAGGTGGCGGCAATGCCTAATGCCTGGCAGGACTGGGCGAATTCTTTATGACCATCCACGGTGTAGTGGTCATTAATACCGAAGACTTCCACGCCACTTTCATAAGCCAGCCAAGCCGCTTCTGCGGGAGAACGAAAGGCAGAAAAACTATAGTTGGTATGCACATGGGTATTAGTCCCCTGGGCGGCTGGACGAGGATGTTGCTGGCGCAGCCGGGTCAGGGCAGCGAGTCGCTGGCTGCTATCATCGGCATACAGTTCAGGGTCGATATCAGGCATGGGAGCCTCCTTGTTGATCGCCGGTCAGACGCTGGCAAAGATTGATCAGCCAGCGCCCATCAGTGTTAATGGCGCGAAACGGTTCCTTGCCCATATACTCTAAGGAAACAAAGCCACGAAAACCATGATTGATCAGGTAGCTCAGCTGCCCGTGGTAATCATATGCGCTTGCGGAGAGGCTTTCCTTACCTGGAGGGGCGTGTACGTGGCGCACCCATGGCGCTAGGCGTCGTAAGGCCCAATGCCATGTCTGCGGAGCAAAAGTGCTGGCTTGAAAGATGAGGCCAAGATTGACGCGATCCACTAATCCGAGGAGGCGCTCAGTTCCCTCCACCGTATCCATGAGATTCCAGTCATGGGTTTCCAGGCATAAGCCAATGTCCGCGGCGGCTGCCGCATCGCAGAGTTCTTGCAGGCAGCGCTGGCAGCGATGCCACTGCTCAGGGCTGGCATCGGCGCTGCGATGATTGCCGGTAAAAATGCGGATATTGCGGGCCCCGAGATGCACTGCATCACGAATCACCTGATGTCCCATGGCAAGCGAATTGCGGGCATGAGCGGCGGATTTGGTGAAGTTGTAGTAGGCGCTGAGCATGGGTACGCTTAAGCCGTGGGCGCTGATGCGGTGAAGCGTGCGCATGCGTTCGGC
Source organism: Planctomycetota bacterium (assembly GCA_007693455.1). GTDB lineage: Bacteria > Planctomycetota > UBA11346 > UBA11346 > UBA11346 > REDP01. Next base: position 16,643 of record REDP01000112.1, read on the forward strand.
CTCATTGAGGCTGCTCCAGTGAGGATACCACACTTCAATCCCAGCAAAGCCAGCATGGGCGGCAATGTCAACAACCTCAATCAATGGCCGTTCAACGGAAGGCCGGGCCGACCATTTATCTGCGGTTTGGAAGCCAATCGAACATAGGCTGGGGCGCACTGGTGAGGTGGCGGTGAAGGGGATTGTGGCAAGAACCATAAGCGAGAGCTCCTGGATATGTGTGGTATCTGGGTATGCTTGCCCTGTCACTCCAGCTGGCACAGCTGGAGAGGCAAAGCTCCAGAGTATGTCTCCAGGGAGCCACGGCCAAGCATCATTGTGGGTGCTCAAACAGGGCGAGTCACAGCTTGGTCCAGGGAGTGTCGAACTCCTGATCAATGGTATACAAGCACGATACTGCCTTAGGTGCTCATGGTGTCCTAAGTGGCACACCTTGTGCGAGGTTGTATGCCATGCCGATTGGTGATACTGCTGCTATGAATGCCCCCCAGGGAATACCTGATTTCGAGGCCGCTCTGCGTCTTTTCGATGAGACTGTGCGTGCCTTGGAGGCCCGAGCTCGGCGCCTGGAAGAGGTGCTGACGGTCAAGCAGCAAGAATTGACCGATGCCAACCGCAGACTCTCAGAGAAGGTGCAGGAACTCGATCGCCTCAGCCAATACCTGGAGTTGGTCCTCTCCTCGGTTGCCAGTGGGGTGGTCGCGGTGGACGCCCTGGGAATCATTACCACTGTCAATCCAGCGGCGCGACGCATGTATGCAGGTCTTGATCGCGCCCTTGAGGGATGTCAGTTAGCAGAACTTTTCCCCGATAGTGCTGTGGGGCAAGTATTGGCTGGTGCAGCAGGCCCCCTTACTGGCTATCGTCAGGTGGCTGGGCGCGCTGGAGACCAGCGCCAGATCGAAGTGGTTGCTTCCCCCATTGTTGCCCCAGATGGGTCTGTGGTTGGTGCGGTGGAGGTGCTTGACGATGTCACCGATGTTCGTCGTCTGCAAGATGAAGTGGAGCGCGGACGACGCTTAAAATCTTTGGGCGAGATGGCCGCTGGTGTCGCCCATGAAATTCGTAATCCCCTCAATGGTATTGAGGGATTTGCAAGCTTATTAGTGCGCGACATGCAAGCCGGCAGTCCCAGCGCTCGCCATGCCCAGGCAATTGTCTCTGGGGTGCGCGATCTTAATCGCACGGTTACGGGTCTTTTGCAATTCACTCAGCAAAAAACCCCCAATAAACGCCATGTGCCCATGGATGAATTGGCCACGGCCGTGTGTGAGCTGGTGCAAGCAGAATTACTCGTGAGTGATGAACGGAGTATCTCTAGCGCCGATGCTGCAGTAACCTGTGTAATTGCCGAAGATTGGCATGAGCGGCGGTTGCACATTGACCCATCGCAGATCCGCCAGGTACTCTTGAATCTTCTACAAAATGCCGTCCACGCTGCCCAGGATCAGCAGCAAGCCAACGATGTTCGGGTTGAGTTACGCTTGGGATCATCCCAGCAGCGCGAGAAACGATATTGCCTGCTCGAAATCGCCGACAACGGGGCTGGTATCAACGATGCCCATCAGGCCGATATTTTCACCCCGTTTTTCACCACCAAAGACCATGGAACCGGCCTAGGCTTGGCAATCGTGCATTCCATTGTGCAATTGCATGACGGCAGTATCGAGGTGGATCGCGATCCGCAGCTCGGCGGCGCGCGTTTTCGCATGCTCTTGCCAGAGTCCACCGACCACGACTAGGCCAACCGCTGATCGTTATCCTCGCCTCGACAGGACTTAGGTTTTATTCCAGGGCAACGACAGCGTCGATTTCCACCAATCCACCCTTGGGTAAGGCCGCTACCTGGACGCATGCCCTGGCTGGATAGGGCTCGCTCAGGGCATCCTGATAGCACGCATTGATAGTGGCAAAATCGGCAAGATCAGTGCAGTAAATCGTACAGCGCACCGCCTTATGAAGACTGGTACCGCTGGCCGCACAAATAGCCGCCAGATTGGCCAGCGCCTGCTTGGTTTCGGCAGCCACACCGCCATCCACCATGGCGCCAGAGCTTGGATCCAGGCCCAATTGCCCCGAAATCCACAGAAGCCCCGCACACTGCATTGCTTGGGAATAAGGCCCAATAGCCGCCGGCGCCTCTTGAGTTGCAATAGGAGTTCTCATACCCCCATCATCCAACCTCCCCTCACAATGCCACACCCTATAACAGTATAACAGGGACACGCAAAAATACCTTGCCCGACGCACCTCCCCCTCCATACTGCCACCCATGCGCCAAGCCCGTTCGCACCAGTTTGATCCCTCCGAGCCACCGT
>REDP01000233.1 GCA_007693455.1 Planctomycetota bacterium
AGGACTGCAGTGGATTCAATCACGCTGCCGTCTTTTCCGTAAGCCAGCGGTGATTGCCAGTGGATGACAGATAGACATCGGTAGGACTAGATAGCTCGTCCGCAGGATACTAGCGCGGCCAGCGCTATATAAGTTCTTAATGGTGCCTTATGGGCTGTTTTCACTTCGGGGCAACCTTAAGTCCACCGATTTCAAGGCGCCGAATCTGTATTGAGATTGTGGATATGGGTTGCTATTGCGATTTTGGCGAAATATGGGCGGCCAGAAATAATGCCAATAAGAGAAGTCGTATGATCAAATGCTACCGAAGGTAGTGATCGCGTCCGCATTTATAAATATGCCTGTCCCCAATTTTTGGGGGTGAAGGAATGCCCGCGGGGTGCGCGGGCATTGGGTGGGGGTTATTGGTGGAGGGCGGTGATTTCGCTGAGCCAGGTGTGCATTTCCTGGGCGCCTGGTTCGTTGGCTTCGCTGGCTTGTTCGGCGAGGCTGAGGGCTTTTTCGAGGTTGCCGAGGAAGTGGTGGGCGCGGGCGGCGGCTAGGAGGCCGCCTGTGCTGGCGGCTTCGCCTTCGACGGTGATGGTGGCGAGGGCGCTTACCCGGGCTGGTTCAATCCAGGTGGGGTTTTCGTGGCTGAGCATGGCGCTGAGGAGCTCGCCGGCTTGACCGGCGGTGAGTTCTTCGTCGGGTGTGCGTTGAAATAAGGCACGGAAGGCTGCGCGGTCTTCGTTGATTTCGGCGAGACGAATGCCAACGCCGATGCCCATGCTATCGGTGGGGTTGAGGCTGAGGAGGGCTTCGTTGGCGGCGGCAATGGCTTCCAGGTCGTTGCTTTGGAAGGTGGCTTCTAAAGCTTCACGGGCTTGGCTAATGGCGCCTTCACGTTCGCCGTCAAAGGTTCCGGCAATAATTTGTGCGAGGGGATCGTCCATGCCCATGGGGTGGCCTTTCCAGACTACCGTGCCGCTGCCGTCAATAATATAGGCAAAGGGAATGCCGCGTACGCCTTGGGCGTAGATGTCGTAGCCTTCGGGGGCGCTGGCGACGAAGTAGTCCATTTCATCACCCATTTCTTCAACAAATGGCGTGATGGTGTCCACGTCCTCGCGGGTGATGCCGATAATTTGCACGTCATCGCCGTGTTGTTTCTGGAGTTGGGTGAGGTGGGGGATGGAGGTGCGGCATGGCCCACACCAGGTGGCCCATAACTCCACAACACTTACCGTGCCAGCATCCAGGGCTAGGGGTTCGCCGCCCTTGACAAAGGTGGCCTCGCCCAGTGGCGGTGCCTGTTGGCCAACGCTGATTTCATCGGCGGAGGAGATAGCAATGGCGATGGTGAGGGCGCCAAGTATGGCGAGAATGCGAAGTGGTTGCGCAAGCATAATGAACCTTTCATGGGAGGTGGGGGAAGAGTGTGCGGGCCCTTGCAGTGCTTACGATGAGCAGAGAGTGTTGGGCACAGACGAGGTATATTTCTATACGATGGGGACTTTTGGTCGATAGATGTTTTGTCCTGGGTAGGGGTGCTGTTGCATACGTTGATGAAAGGTGCGGGGGATAGGCCGGCACTAGACCATCAATAATCCATGCATATACCCTTCTTACGTTGTCGTCTCAATGGCAAGATACTTACCGTTTGTCCAGGTCGCTTGTGGGAATAAGGAGATAGGTATGGCTACAGAGCCCATTTTTGATGTTGATGAGGCCAATCGTAGTACGATTGATGCAAGTCCTGAGGCGGTGATTGCCCATGCGCTTGCGGGTAGTGCTGGTAAGGCGCTGATAAGCACCAATTTTCGTCCCCAGGAAGCGGTTTTGCTGCATATGGTGAGTCAGCAGCAGCCAGATATTCCCGTTTTGTGGGTTGATCATGGGTACAATACCCCCGAAACCTATCGTTGTGCGGAAGCGATTATTGAGCGCTTAGGCCTGAATATTCATCTTTTTATCCCGCGTCGCACGGCGGCGCATCGTGAGGCAGTGTCTGGTGGGATCCCCAGTTTAGATGACCAGGCTGCCCACGATGCTTTTACCGAGGAAGTAAAGCTCGAGCCTTTCCGGAGGGGTTTGGCGAGTTTGCAGCCGAGCGTGTGGTTTACTGCACTGCGTCGCGAGCAGACGGCTTTTCGTGCCGGTATGTCAACGTTTGAGGCTATGCCTGATGGGGTGGTGAAGGTTTCTCCGTTGCTGGATTGGGATAGTGCGGCGATGGAGACGTATCTGGCCAAGCATCAGTTACCCGATGAGCGTACCTACTTCGATCCGACCAAGGTAGAGGGTGCGCGGGAGTGTGGTCTCCATCCTAAATTGCATAGCTCTTAACAGCTCCTAAGAGCGCCCTTTCCGACCTATTGCGTGAACATTCGTTGATGCTGGCAGGAAAAACCCCTTTGCTTTTTCCTGGGGTCTGTTAGCCATCGTATATTGCTTTAGCCCGTTGCCCCAAGGGGGATATCATGTCGTTAGACCAAGACATTCTCAAGTTGCTGCGTGAAGAAGGTTATCGTGTAAACGAGGCCATCCGAGATGCCCTTGATGATTTTCTCACCATTGTTGAAGATGAGGGTGAGGACATGGCTGAGGATCTTGAGGAAGACTTCGACGACGACGACGACTGAGCTGTTATCGCTCTGCGCTGGTGCAGGGAGGTGTTCCTGGTCTTACAGGTATATCCAGCCCTGGTTGCCGCCGAGGGGGTGTTGGCGGGCCTGCTGAAGCATGTCCTGAAAGATGCCTGGCCCCCACTGGTACAGCGCTTGGCTAGAGCTTAGGGTGCGATCTTGAGCGGCCCCGCGTGGATAGAGTTGTTCGCGCAGGCTACCGATGCTGGGGCGTCGGAGACGTTGTCGTTGCGCCCGTTGGAGACTGCGCTCAAGCCTGTGTCTGAGTTTACGTAGTTGTTGACGGGCTGTTTCTACGCGCTGATGGCGTTGCGGATCAAGGACTGCGGCTTGGCTGGCAAGACGGGCTTCGGCCTCGTGGTAGATGGCAAGGATCGCGTCATCGCTGGCGTCGTTGTTGGTTTGCGGCAGAGGGAGATGGGGCTGCAGGGCATCGGCATGCAGTCCCCAGGCATCAAGCCCGCGTTGTACCCAGGGTGGAATCAGTCCCAGGCTGAGGCGTGGGATGAGCCGTGGCGCATGGGCCCCCATGGTAGCATACAGGGGCCCGAGGGCGGCATGGTAGGTAATTTCACCGGGGCCGGCGCAGTATATCGCGGCTGGTAGGGCGAGCTGTTGCAGTACTGGCCGCAGGGCAGCCCCTGGGCTGAGGCTCAGGGGGTTTTTGAGCCAGAGTTCGTGGGCTTCATCTGGGCTGAGGGCTTTGCGTTGGTGATGAGTGTCGGCGAACAGGGGCGGTTGCTCTAATGTTCCTAGCGGCGTTGGCCATCCCGCAGCCTGCAATTGCTGCTGCCGCTGGAGGAGGGCTTGCTGCGGCCAGTGCTCAAGGGCGCGTTGTATGCCCGTTTGCCAGAGGGGGCGTAGGCGCCAGGCTTCAATGCAGACGAGGCCAGTGCCTTGGCTCAGCGCCGAGAGGGCGCGACACATCCACGCTCCGAGGGTTTCGTCATTGTGGGGGTGCAGGGCCTGCATCCAGTCCTTGCCGAGGTGCGATCCGGGTAGCTGCGCGAGGGCCTCAAGTAATGCCTGCCAACCTGGTTGGGCGGCTACGCGGTGCAGGGCGCAGTGCTGTGGGCTCATGCTGCGGCGCAGGCTGCGTAGGCGGCCATCGCCCTGGATCAGCCAGGAACCAGCGGCTTCGTCGTGATCGTGGTCATCACTGGCGCACCAGAACACGGGTACTGCTGGATGCCCTTGTTGGCTGAGTTGCTCGGCTATGGCAATGCAGTGGGCGGCTTTGAGAAGATTGTAGAGGGGGCCCAAGGCATAGGCGGGTTGCTGCCCCGCAAGCACTGCGATGACGTTATCGCGGCCTAGGGCTGTGGCGTGTGCTTGGGCCTGGCGGTCTCCTGCTGCCGCTTTAACGGCGGCGCTGGCGATTGCCGCCAGGGCTTGGCGATCTCCCTGCCATTGCTGCAGCGGCCATTGCGCCCACTGTGAGCTATCCTGCCAGGGCCCAGCAAACCATTGCTGAGCTACGGCTGGATCCTGATAGTAGCCTTGGAGGTGTTCGCCGTGCATCATAGGGAGCGCGCTCTGGGGTGGGCAATGTCGTAGACCTCGCGCAAGTGCTCCATACTTAAATGGGTATAAATTTGCGTGGTGTTGAGACTGGCATGGCCAAGGAGTTCTTGCACCGCGCGAATATCAGCGCCGCGTTGCAAAAGATGGGTGGCAAAGCTGTGGCGGAGGGTGTGCGGGCTGGTGCGCCGGGAGAGGCCGCAGCAATCAAGGTAGTAATCCAGGCGTCGGCGCACGTCGCGATCGCTGAGGCGTCGCCCTCGTAGGGAGAGGAAGGTGGCGTTATCGCTGCGCTCATTGCGGCGATGGATGCGATCGCGGAGGAGGCAGTATTCCTCTAAACAGCTGCGCGCTGGTCCGCCGAGGGGGGCTAGGCGCTCTTTATTGCCCTTGCCGATGACCATGACGATGCCTTGCTGCCAGTCGATGCGTTGGTCATCAAGGCCAACCAATTCGCCCACTCGCATGCCTGTGGAATACAAGACTTCTAAAAGGGCACGATCGCGGCAGGCCTGTTCGTCGTTGCCTTTGGGGGCGTCAAGAATCTGTCCCAGTTCCTCATCATCAAGGACGTGGGGGAGGTGCTGCGGCAGGCGTGGGCTACGCAGGTTGCAGGCAGGGTTGCTACCCAATTGCCCGCTTTCAAAAAGCCATCGACCCCAGGCCCGCAGACTGGCAACCATGCGCGCTAAGGTACGCGGGGCCAAGCCTTCCTCGGCCAGGTCGCTAATGAAAATGCCGAGACTTCGCGGATCAAGGTCGTGGGGACTGCAGATATCTTCCGCGGCCTGTTTGCGCCACTGCTGAAAGCGGGTTAAGTCACCCTGGTAGGCGCGCAGGGAATGGGGACTGAGCCCACGCACCACGCGCAAGTGTTCCACAAACCCAGCCGCAGCCTGATCGAGAGCATCGTGCGTGGCTGCGGCAGAGTCAGTATCGGAAGATGCGTTGGGGCGGCTCATGGCTAAGGGATGAGCGTGCGAGCGGCTATGGTGTGTCAACAAGGGCTCACTCACCAGCAGCGTCATGCTTTGCCGTTGGCGCAAGTTGTGCAGCATACTGCTGTGCAGCGGAATATGCGTGAGCATCCCTGCATATCACCAGGCCGAGGACGAATCTATGCGCTGGATGTGGCAATACTGTACGGTTCTAGGTAGCCTCCTTGTGGTACTGGGATGCGGTAACGAGCGCGACCCAGCTCAGGATGATCCCACCATGGATTCCGAAGAGCAACGTGCCCAAGTAACCGACGTAGCCCTTCATCAAACCCCAGAAGCGCTCAGCGAAGCGGGGCTTGTGGACATCACCGCCCTGCCCCGAGGTAGTGAATGGCGGGAGTTTCGTCACTCCAGTGGCGGGCGGAGTTACGGCTATATCTGCGATGATCGCCCCGTGGGCTTTTGGCATTATACCCACAGTAATGGCCGCGTGGCCATGCGCGGCAAGTATCTGTACGGCGGCTTGCAGCATGGCCCATGGGAGACCTTTTGGGAGAACGGTCGGTCCCGCGCCAGGGGGTCTTATGTACGCGGTCGTCATGATGGAGAATGGCAGTTCTGGCACGAGAATGGTCGCCGCGCCGCCGTTGGCCGCTACAGCAACGGTCAACGCATGGGCCAATGGCGTTCATGGTGGAGCAGCGGCCGTCGCCAAAGCCATGGCCGCTACATCGATAACCAACGCACTGGCCGCTGGGTATTTTGGGATCGCGATGGGAACCCCATCAGCTTTACCCACTCCCACCCAGGAACCGATTTTCCTGAAGTGATGAATCCCCCTGTGATTCTCCCTGATGGCCGCATCCGCCTAGATGATGACTAGGGCTGCGGCTCGCGCTTAGATAACGCCAGAGACTATGCAGTGGGGGCAAGGCATTCTTTTTTTAAGGGAATTCTCGGGCAAGGAAGGCCGTGCAACACCGTTCTATTTGCTCTAAAACGGTGGTAAAACCGCTCTCTCCTCCGTAATAGGGATCTCCCACTTCGCTTGTTCCTTGCGGATCCCATTCGGTAAGTTTGTGGATGCGGGCGTGCGGCTGTTGTGGCGCGCGCTGCTCAACCGTAGAGAGATTGGCGTTATCCATTACCAGCAACCATGCAAAGCGCGTGAAATCGGCATCGCATAATTGCCGCCCACGATGGGCGCAGGCGTATCCGCGATCCTTCAGTGCTCGCAATGCCCGCGCATCAGGGGGAGAGCCCACGTGCCAGTCGCCCGTGCCGCAGCTATCAATAAGCCACTCCTTGGCATCGCCGCGTTGCTCAACGAGATGACGGAACACGGCCTCAGCAGTAGGGGAGCGGCAAATATTTCCCAAGCAAACAAAGCATACGCGGCGAAGGTCATTCATGGGGAGGTCCTTAATGAGGCAAACAAAGTGACGGCGTGCGCGGCTCTATAGCCGCGGCGATGCGCTCAAAAACTGCCGAGACGGGGGTTAGTATCGAGCCGGCATGGGCGGGAGGAATGCCTCCCTATTGTGTCTCGGCAGCATCCTCGCCCCAGTATCTGTGTCTGCAAGGGCATCTGCTTGGCAGCACTTGCCGCTTGTGCCGGAGCAGATGTGGACAACAACCGCAACTATGCTAGCAGCCCTCATTGGTGGAATTTTTGGTGCCTTCATCGGCTCCTATCTTGGTGTGATTGCCCACCGCGTGCCGCGTGGTCAAAGCATTGTACGGCCCCCCAGTCATTGCAGTGATTGCGGCACCATACTCCGCTGGAATGACAACATCCCCATTCTTGGCTGGTTGCTCTTACGGGGCCGTTGTCGCTGGTGCGGGGCGCGTATTCCCCTTTCGGTGTGGCTGATTGAGGTGGTGACGGCAGCACTTACCGCCACTGTATGCTGGTGGGTCTTTACCCATCCTGAGGCAGTGGTATCGCCACTCGCCTTGGCTGCTGCTTATCGAGTGGAGTGGCTGTGGTTGGCGCCATTACTGGCAAGTGTGGCGCTTCTGGTAGCGGTGTGGGTTTTGCTGGTATGTACCCTTACCGATCTGCAGCACATGATCATACCCGATGAACTCTCCAAGCCCATGCAGGTACTCGCGCCATTTTTGGCGCTGATGCTCAGTGGATCTCTGGTGGATGAGCATGCCTCTGCCTACCTCTTGCCGCTCTTCGCTTCCTCAGCCAGCATTGATGGCACCAGCTTGGGTATGTGGACCTTTTTCGATGGGGTGCTACGGGTGCTCTTGATCCTCGTAGGCGCCCTTGCCCTGTTGCTGATCAGCCTCCCCCTGGCCCGATGGATTTACGGTACCCGCTTACGTGGTCCCTACCCCTGGCGCGATCAGGACCACCGTGCCTTTGCTGTGGGAGCTTGGTGGTTTGTTATCGCTCTGATCCCCGCCATGCTGCTCTTGGCTATCGCGGGAACCATGGCCGAGGCCAACGACATGAGTTTCAATGTATGGGCCTGGATGGTACTACTGCTCACCAATAGCCTCCTCGGCTGCCTTGCCGGATGGTACTTACCCTACCTGGTGGGACTATTTGGATCCTGGGCCTTTGCCCGCAACGCCATGGGCTATGGCGACGTCAAAATGCTAGCCTGGATGGGAGCATTCTTAGGTCCAGTCGGCGTGCTCTACACCTTCTTTATCGCCAGCGTATACGGCTCCCTCATCGGCATCCCCATGCGCCTCTTTGGCGGCGGCCGCGAAATCCCCTTCGGCCCCTACCTCGTCCTCGGCGGAGTCACCGCCTTCCTCGCCGGACCAACCATCAGCGCAACCCTCCTCCCCCAAATCCTAGGCCCCTAACCACCCCAGCCACCCAAATACAGGGACAGGCAAACTATCGCATCCTCATCGGTATCCCAAAACCAAAACAGGGACAGGCAAGAATATAATCAAAGAGGGTTAAGTGGTTATATTCTGCAAAAGCATGCATATCAAGTGATTAGTGTGTATTGATGGGTCGCGCCAGGCCCTGCCGCTATGGTTTAGATTCATGCCTGCCTCTCAATAGATGCTGCCGGCGCCGGATGAGAAATCCAAGCTTACCCCTATTTTAGAGGCCAGTCTCCAGATCGGTATCTAGTCGATCGGAGTTGGGGCTCTTTGATAGGTTTTAGCCTGTCCCTGTTTTTGGTTGTGGTGGTGATGGCACGGGATGTGCATTGGGTTGGGGTATGAGACCTTTTTGCTGGCAATCGTTGATAATTACACGTTGGATGTTGTGCTTTGCTACAGTGCTTTGCGGTGCTGTGCTGCATGGTGGTGTGGTGGCCGCGGAAGAGGGTGTGGAGGCTGGTGGCGCTGAGACGAGCGAGGCCGCAAGTCCATTGTTTACTGCCGATGAATGGGAGCGGGCGGCGGAGCGTTCGCAGGGGGTGGGGGCTGGTCGTGATCGCCGTGGGCAGCCGATGGAAGATGGTCAGATGACCGCTTCCTTGCTGCGTATGGCCTTTGCCTTGGTGATGGTGGTGGCGCTGGCTATTGCGGCAGCGTATTTAGCCAAGCGTTTTGGGTTGCATCGCCGCCTTCCAGGTCAGCGCGGACAGCATATGGAAGTGCTGGAAAGTTTGCCCATTGGCCCCAAGCGTATGGTGACTTTGCTGCGCATTAATGGTCACCATGTGGTTATTGGTCATGGCGAGCACGCTATCGCCAGCCTCGCATCGTTTCCAGTGACCTCGGCCTCAGATCCTGCTGCTGCAGTTTCTCCAGAGGGGCCTGTAAGTGCCGCATCGCCTGGTGAGGCGGGGGACAGCTACGGGGGCGGTTTGCCCGGCTCGGTGGAACAGTCTGTCCCGCACGCGGCACCTCCGCTTCAAGCTGAGTCACCAGCAAATGTCGACGATTTTCGTCATCGCCTCAATCGCTTACTCGGGAGGCAGGGGTGATGCATTGGTGTCTACGGTTGCTCTGCTTATGTGCTTTGCCTGTGGTCGTGCTGGCCCAGGAGCTTCCCATACCACCAGTGGTGGAACCCGGTGGTAGTGGTGACGGCGAGCTAGTCAACGTTGAGACCACTGGTGGCGGTGAAAGTGATGCGGCAATTATCGTCCCTGGCGGCGATGATCCGGTCGGAGCTTTGGCAGGTGACGCGCCAGGGCGTATTGTGATTGAGGTGGGCGGTAACGAGCGCGATGGCGTCTCCAATGCGGTTAAGATTCTGTTGTTGATGACGGTACTGACCGTTGCTCCAGGATTTCTTATGCTGATGACCAGTTTTACGCGCATAATTATCGTTCTTGGATTTGTTCGGCGTGCCTTGGGAACACAAACCTTGCCTCCTAACCAGGTGCTTTTGGGACTGGCTTTATTTATGACTCTTTTTGTCATGGCCCCCAATATTAAGGCGATTAATGATGAGGCATTGCAGCCGTATTTGCGCGAAGAAATATCTGAGGAAGTCGCTATGCAGCGTGCCAAGGGGGAAGCCCGGGCGTTTATGGCGCAGCATACGCGCAAGGCCGATTTGGCCCTATTTATTAATATCAGTGGTTCAGAGCAACCCGAAACAATTGATGATGTAGATTTTTTGGTGCTGATCCCTGCTTTTGTGACATCAGAATTAAAAACCGCATTTCAAATGGGGTTTATTATTTTTCTCCCTTTTGTCATCATCGACTTGGTGGTGGCTGCAGTGCTCATGAGTCTGGGTATGATGATGTTACCACCGGTGATGATTTCGTTGCCGTTTAAGGTGCTATTGTTCGTGTTGGTGGATGGTTGGACGTTATTGGTAGCGAGCATGGTAGCCTCTTACGCTTAGCGATCTTTCCTTGAGAGGAGATGTGTTATGGGATCAGATGTGTTGGTGACCCTATTGCAGGATATGCTGCGGCTTTCCTTGATGTTGATTATGCCGCCGTTAATGACTGCGCTTATCATTGGCCTGTGCGTAGGCTTATTTCAGGCAGTCACTTCGATTCAAGAACAAACGCTGGCTTTCGTGCCAAAGATTCTGGGCGTAGTGGTCGCCTTGATGTTTGCGGGACATTTTATGTTACGGATGTTGGTGGAGTATAGCTATACGCTCTTCGCTGCCCTGCCGAGCTATGGGGCGATGTGAGCGATGGATCCCATTGCGGGAATAATCTCTTTAGCCGATCTTGTCGCACCAGCTGCCCTGGTGTTTGCTCGTATAGGGGGTATTTTTGTAGCAGCTCCTATTTTGAGCGGACCAATGGTGCCGATGCAAGTGAAGGCACTGTTAACGCTGGCCATTACCATTGCCGTATTCCCTTCTTTGGCTCCGCATATGAGTGCCGGCGTGCCGGGGCCGTTGTATCCGCTCGTCTTGTTACAGGAACTCGGCATTGGCCTGGCGATTGGTTTTCTTTTCAGTCTGTTCCTTGAGGCCGTTCGCTTTGCTGGTGACTTGCTTGGTCGCACTGCAGGTTTTGCTGCGGCTGAATATTTTAATCCCGATGCAGGAACCATGGAAGGCCCTTTGGGGTCAACCTTTTATACCACCATGGTATTGGTGTTTTTTGCCATCGATGGGCATCTCGAGCTCATTGCGGCCTTAGCCCGCTCCTATGCTATGGTGCCACCAGGTGCGATGGAATTGGGCCCGCATTTTGCCGAGGCAGTCTCAACGGGAATTTCCCGAGTGTATGAAATTGCCCTCACCATCGCTCTGCCCATCGAAGGGGCTATATTGGCCATTGTTATTGCTGAAGGCGTGATTGCCCGGGCCGTGCCGCAGATCAATATCTTACAATTAACGTTTCCGGTGAAAATACTTACTACCATGACCTTGCTGGTTATTGGAATTCCTGCAATTATTGCCTTTATGGGCCTGATTCTTGGTATGGCACAATTCTTTACCTTCAGTTTTTTGGTGGCCCTTGGTGGCGGGTGATTGTGGGCCGATAAACATTTTTGACCGTTGCCCCATGTCGAGGGATCGCACACTGCAGGCTATCTCGGGTACGTTCCCGTGCCAAACCAGTGAGCGATGAAGGAGCTAGCAATGCGTTGTATTGGCATGTTTTTGGTGATGAGCCTGATGGCCTTTTTGGTCGCCTGTGGTGGGAGTGATGATGGTGCGACTCCTGCTGGCAGTAGTGGTTTTGTGACCATTGGGACGGGGGCGGTCACCGGTGTCTATTACCCTGCTGGGGGAGCGCTGGCCAAACTTATCAATGATCGCCGTGATGAACTGGGCTTGCGTGCTTCGGTGGAAAGCACTGGTGGTAGTGTGTACAATATTAATGCCGTCTTGTCGGGTGAGCTGACGGTGGGCATTGCCCAGTCGGACCGCCAATACCAAGCGGTGCAGGGATTGCGTGAGTGGCAGGATCAACCCCAGGCAGACCTGCGTGCCATTTGCAGTTTGCATGGCGAACTGATTACTTTGCTGGCGGCGGTGGATGCTGAGATTCACAGCGTTGCTGATTTGGCAGGCAAGCGGGTGAACATGGGTAATCCAGGTTCGGGCCAGCGGGCCAATAGTGAGGATGTCTTGCGCGCTTTCGGCTTGGACACATCTGCCGACGTGTCGGCCGAGGGGTTGGTGGCGGCGGAAGCGCCGCAGGTTTTGCAGGACGGCCGTTTGGATGCCTTCTTTTACACCGTGGGCCATCCCAATGGCAACATTACCCAAGCCACTAGCGGTCGGCGCACGGTGCGCTTTATTCCCATCGCTGGTGAAGCTATTGACGCCCTTGTGGCCGAACGCCCGTATTACGCCCATGGCGACATTGATGTCAGTTTGTATCCCCAAGCCGATAATCAGGAAGCCGTGCCCACCTTTGGGGTAACTGCTACTGTGGTGACTTCGGCGGCGGTGGACGAAGATGTGATCTACGCCTTTACCAGCACCATTTTTGATAATCTGGAGTTGTTGCGCGAAATGCATCCGGCCTTGCGGGGTTTGGATCCGGTGCAGATGGTTGAAGGTCTGAGTGCACCCCTGCACCCTGGGGCGGAACGTGCCTTGCGCGAGCAGGGACTCATTGAATAACCCGGCTGCTGATGCGCCTGCTGAACATTCAGCAGCAGATCCTCAGCGGGCCCAGGATGTAGCTGCGCGCAGCGAGTCCGGTAATCGCCGTCTCTCGGGGAGATGGGCGGTATTGGTGGCTTTGTTGGCAGGGGGCTGGTCGCTGTTTCAGCTCATGCTCCCCGCGCCGTTTATGCCGGTAATAAGCGATGGCTATGCGCGACTGTTGCATTGTGCTTTTGCCATGGCCTTGGTGTTTTTATGCTTTAGCCAGTGGTCTGCCAAGAGTGTTCTGGGGCGAGTGCAGCAGGCCCGCGCGCCGTGGCTGGCGTGGATGAGCCGTGAACACAGTGTGCCGTGGATGGATGCTGTCCTGGCCTTGGCGGCGGTGGCCTGTGTGGGATATTTCATTGTCGATTATCAAGGTATTGCCGACCGCCAGGGGCGGCCCTTGACGCGGGATATGGTGGCGGGCATGGGCTTGCTGCTGCTGCTATTGCTGGCAGCATGGCGCTGTTTAGGCCCGGCTCTCTCCCTTTTAGCGATGATCTTTTTGGGTATGGCGCTGTTTGGTGCTACGGTGTTTGTGGATTGGTTGGATGTGGGTTGGTGGAATCAGCCCAATCGCTCCCTGCGGCGGGTGCTCGATCAGATGGTGATGAGCACTGAGGGAATTTTCGGTACGCCCTTGATGGTGTCCACCAATGTGGTGTTTGTGTATGTGCTATTTGGTGCTTTGTTGGCGCGGGCAGGCGGGGGCAGTTGGTTTACCAACCTTGCCATGTCCTTGGTGGGTGGTTTTCGTGGTGGCCCTGCTAAGGCTAGTGTTTTGGCCTCGGGGTTGACCGGGAGTGTTTCGGGGTCCTCCATCGCCAATACGGTGACTACGGGCACCTTTACCATTCCTCTTATGCGCCGTGCGGGGTATCCGGCGGAAAAAGCCGGTGCCATTGAGGTGGCGGCCAGTACCAATGGGCAACTGATGCCGCCGATTATGGGTGCTGCGGCGTTTATTATTGCCACCTTTTGCGAAATGGATTATTTGGAGGTGGTCAAGCATGCGGCCTTACCGGCGCTGGTGAGTTATCTTACCTTGGTGTGGATTACGCATATGGAGGCCTGCAAATTGGGCCTGCAACCGATCCCCCGCAGTGAGCTTCCACGCTTTTGGCCCACCTTTTGGCGCGGCGCGCACTTTCTTATCCCGATAGCTTTTTTGATCGTGCAGTTGGCCTGGTATCGGCGGAGTCCCGAGCGAGCTGCCTTTGATGCGATTCTGGCGTTGATGGCGGTGATTCTCCTGCGTGAATGCTATCAGGGCTGGCGTGGTCAGCGTTCCCTGCGTCATTCGTTGCGGGATGGCTTGGCAGCGGTTGGTGCGGGACTGGTGGCTGGTGGGCGCAATATGATGGGCATTGGTGTGGCCGTTGCGGCGGCGGGTATTATCGTTGGCGTGGTGAATATGGGCTTGGGGGGAATGATTTCAGAGTTTGTAGCCGTGGTCAGTGGCGATAGTTTTATGGTGCTGCTGCTGCTTACCGCCCTGGCGGGATTGATTCTTGGGATAGGCCTGCCGACTACCGCTAATTACATTGTTATGGCAAGTCTTACTGCCCCCATCATTATGCGCTTGGCGCCGCCGGAATTAGCGCTGCCGATTATAGCCGTCCATTTATTTGTTTTTTATTTTGGTATTCTCGCCGATGACACGCCGCCGGTGGGTTTGGCGGCCTATGCCGCCGCCGCAATTTCTGGCGGCAAACCCATCGCCACTGGTGTGCAGGGATTCATTTATGATATGCGTACCGCGCTTCTGCCGTTTATGTTTATCTTCAATCACTCTTTATTGCTTATTGGGGTGAGTTCGTGGTGGCATGGCCTGGGTATTTTTTTTAGCGCTTTGGTAGCGATGTTTTGTTTTGCCTCGCTCCTGCAGCATTGGGTGTTGCTGCGCAATCGCCTGTGGGAGTCGCTGGCCTTGGTGGTGGCGGTGTTTGCCTTGCTGCGTCCTGGCTTGGTGGCATCCTGGCTCAATCAAGACCCGTCGTTGAGTTACGTGCTGGGTTTTCTCTTGGCTGCGGCGGTGCTGTTGGCGCAGTGGTCACGCTTTACCGCGGGCTCTACTACGGCGCGCGCCGTGATCGCAAAACAGCCTGAAAGGGCCACATAATGAAGCGCACGGTCAGCGATATCCAGGAAACCATTGATACCCTCTTTACCCGCCTGGAGGAGTGTGATGACCCCGGCAAGGTGCAGCAGCTCACCCATGCCTTGCGTCATCAGGTGACGAAAAAGGCTGCCGCTGGCGGCCATCTGCAGCCCCGTGAACAGGCCTTGATTGATGCAGTGGGGAGTATTCGCACTCGTCGCCACCGCTCCTGGACAGGGGTGCTGATACTGGCCGTATTGCTGGCACTGGCGGTGCTTGTGGCGTGGTGGTGGTTGGTTCCGGTGCCAGTGTAGTTTTGTGGCTCGGCAGAGTCTCAGACTTACATAAGGGCTCGTCCTGCGTACTCTCCGCATATGCCTAAGATTCTTATTTTCGTACTCCTGTGTGGGGTGATGTGGTCCTGTGGTTCAGAGACGGAGTCTTCTCCGGCCTCGGCTGAAGGGGAGGCGATGTCTGCAGATACTGCTGCCGAGCCAGCGCTGCGTCTCCTGGTACTGGGGGATAGTCTTACTGCGGGCTATGGGGTCAGTGAGGATGAGGCCTATCCTCATCTCCTTGAGCACGCTTTGCAGGAACGTGGCCTTGCGGTGCGGGTGCTTAATGCGGGGGTGAGTGGTGATACTTTGGCTGATGGCTATGAGCGTCTGGATTGGGTCCTGCAGCAGGAGGTGGATTGGGTGTTTCTGGCCTTGGGTGCTAATGATGGTTTGCGCGGCCATGATCTGCAGGCGGCGCGGGCAACCTTGGAGAGCATTATTACCGAGATTCAGCGCCGGGATCTCCCCCTGATGCTGGCAGGGATGGCCTTGCCGAGTAATTACGGCGCGTCCTACCGTCAGCGCTTTGAGCGCATGTTTGTCGATGTTGCCGAGGAGTATCACCTGCCCTTTTTGCCTTTTTTATTGCAGGGCGTGGCCATGCAGCCGGAATATAATCTGGCCGATGGCGTGCATCCCAATGCCCAGGGCCATGCCCGTATTGCGCGCACGGTGGCCGATGCCCTAGAGCCGTATTTGCGCGAAGCCGCTTCCCAGGCGCCTGCGTCATCTGCCGAGGCCGACCATGAGTGATGCTCCCCCTATTCTGCGCGCCCAGGACCTGAGCCGGAGCTACCATGATGGTGCCCGCGAGCTGACCGTTTTACGTGGGGTAAGCATGCAGGTGCAGGCCCGAGAACGGGTGGCGATTATTGGACCTTCGGGATCGGGTAAGTCTACCTTACTGGGATTGTTGGCTGGACTTGATGTACCCAGCAGTGGCTGGGTTGAGATTGATGGACAGAATCTCGCCCAGCTCTCACCCAGCGCCTTGGCCGCGTTTCGCGGCGCCCATATTGGTTTTGTCTTCCAGTCATTTCGCTTACTGCCCTACGCCACGGCCCTGGAAAATGTCAGTATTCCGTTGGAGTTACAGGGGCAGCGCGATGTCCAGACGCGTAGTCGCGAGGCGCTGCAGCGGGTAGGTTTGGACCAGCGCCTGCATCATCGCCCGGCGCAACTTTCCGGCGGCGAGCAGCAGCGCGTAGCCATTGCCCGGGCCTTGGTAGCCCAACCGCGTTTGGTATTTGCCGATGAGCCCACGGGGAATCTGGATGGTGCCCACGCCGAGCATATTCGTGATATGCTGTTCACGGCGGCGGCCGAGCACGGCGCAGCCTTGATCGTAGTCACCCACGATCCCCAGTTGGCGGAATGCTGCGATCGGGTCATTCGTTTGGATGCAGGGCAGTTGTTGGACCCAGGTGGGGGCGTTAGCGCAGGGAATGTCGCGCAATGATGATATTGCTGCGTGAGGCTTGGCGGCGCCTGCGCGGCCGACCAGCATGGTTGATCATCCTCATTGCTTGCCTGGCCTTGGGGGTGATGGCTCGGGTGCTGGTGGGATCGGCGCTCAATGATATTCGCACCACGGTGCAGGCCGAGGCGCGGCAGGTAGTTGGGAGTGACCTGCGCATCAGTGCCGACCGCCACCTGAGTGCGGAGCGACAAGACGACCTGCGTCAGCTCTTGCCCGCTGCTTCCCAGACCACCACCACTCGTCATCTGGTCACCATGGCCGCGCGTGAGGATGACGCTGGAGCCCGCTTGGTATTGTTGCGAGGTGTGGCTGCTGATTGGCCCCTGCGCGGCACCCTGCGCTTGGCCGATGCAGATGGCACTGTGCACAGTGGGGGTGCGGCTGCCCAGGCGCGCCTCGGCCAGGGACGGGTGCTGGTGGAGCAAGACCTTTTGGTGCAGTTGGAGCTGGATATTGGCGACAGCCTGCGCCTGGGTGAACGCAGCTTTACCATTAGCGGAGTGCTCAAAGAAGAGCCCGGTGGCGGCACCTTGATGCTTACCATTGGCCCCACTGTACTGATTGCCGATGACGAGCTGGATGCCACTGGTCTCACCGGTTTCGCCTCCCGAGTCACCCATAGCACTCTGGTGGCCATGCCCTGGAGCAATGATCCCGAGCAGTTGGCAGTAACCCTGCGCGAGCAGTGGGGGCTTCCCGAGGAACGCAACCGCGGCCTGTTTAATCAGACCCGAGTCGATGAACACATACGTGTCACCACCGCCCAAGAGGCCTTGGCAGGCGTCGAGCGTTTTCTGACCCGATTCGGTGATTTTTTGCATATGCTCGCATTGCTGGCGGTGCTCTTGGGTGCGGTTGGGGTGGCGCATTTGCAGCGTGGCTTTGTCCAGGCAACCATCGATGACAATGCCGTATTGGCGGTGCTGGGCGCTCGGCCACAGCAAATTGTGGGCGTACTGGTGCTGCAAACTGTCATCTTAGGCCTGGCAGGTGGACTGGCGGGGGCGGTGTTGGCGGCGCTCCTCTATATGGCGGGGGTGGCGGTTGCGGGGCCATGGCTGCCCTTGGAATTACGCGGACTGCCTGATTTCGGGGTGATGCTATGGGGAATAAGCTTGGGGCTCTTGGCCAGTATCTTTGCTGGCCTGCCTTCGGCCTTGGCTCTGCGTGCGGTGCCGCCCTTGGCCGTACTGCGATCCACCATGGCCCAGTTGCCCCACGACCGATGGGCGGCTTTGGGAGTGTGGTCGGCGGCCTTGCTGGTGGCGGTGCTGATTGGAGCCCTAGAGATGCGCTCATGGCGCCTGGGGCCAGCCTTGGTATTAGGGGCCTGTGGCCTCGGGATTATCCTGGCGGTGCTGACGAGTGTGCTGATACCGATCCTGCAACGCCTGCGTCGGTACTGTGGGCATTTTGGCTTGCGCCATGGTATCGCCAATCTGGCGCGGCCGGGATTTCGGCCCACGGCTGCTGTGGTGGCCTTGGGCTTGGCGGCCTGCGCCTTGGGGGTATTGGCTACGTATCGCAGTTCCTTGGATGCTTCTCTCTCCACCAGTTTAGATCAGCGTGCTCCAGGCATCTATGCCTTGAGTATCCCCAGTACTGAAGTGGAACGTTTTCAAGCCTTGGTTGGGGAGGAATTTGCCGCTACCGTTGATATGGCGCCGGTGATTACCGCCCGTTTGCGAGCCATTAATGACGTGGCAGTGCGCCGTGATCCGCCCCAAGAAGGACGTGAGGCCGAACGGCGGCACTGGTTTCGCACCCGCGAACAGCGCTTGAGTTGGCGCCATGACCTGGGGCCCGAAGAGCGTGTCGTACGGGGCCGTTGGCTTGATCCCCAGGGCAGCGGCGAAGCCTCCATTTCACGGGAGATGCATGAAGAAGGGGGCATACATTTGGGTGATCGTCTGCGCTTTGATATCCAGGGCGTGGAACGGGAAGTCACCGTCACCTCCATCCGCGAAGTGGATTGGATGAGTTTTCGTCTTAATTTCTTTGTCTTATTATCTCCCGCTAGCTTGGACGGAGCTCCCACCCAATGGCTGGCCACGGTGTCGCTGCCCAGTGACCGCAATCAAGAAGCTACCCGCCTACGGCTGCAGGCAGCCATCGCCCGTAATTTTCCCGAAGTCACCACTATTGATGTGGCCCGCCAGGTGGGCTTGGCGCAAAGCCTCTTTGCCCGCATGTCGTTGGCCATAGCCGCCCTCTCAGTGGTGGCAGTGGTAGCCGGTTTGGCAGTCTTACTGGGCATTTGTGCGGCATCGGCGCACGAGCGCCGTCAAGACGCCGCTCTCCTGCGTCTCTGTGGGGCCACCAATGCGGTGCTACGACATACCGTCATTGCCGAATTTGGCCTCATTGGTGCTCTGGCTGCTTGTCTTGGCGTAGGCTTATCCCTCATGGCATCCTGGTTGGTACTCACCCATGCCTTCGAGTTGACCCTCACCGTGCCCTGGCTCCAGCTCATCCTGCTGACCCTGGTCATTATCGGTCTCTGCGTCCTCACAGGCCTCGCCGCCACCCGCCGCGTGCGCCGCCACGCACCCCTGGCGGTACTGCGCGAGAGTGGCACCTAAGGTGGTGACGCAGGGGACGTAGTGCAGGATGATGCATGCTTGATTACGAGGAGAAAAGGGCTATTCTACATCTTCTGGACCAGCAAAAAAAACGATGAACCTACTCATACAAGGTACGTTTAACTTGTGCACAAGGAGTGCCTATTATGCCACGTCACGAAGACGATGAATATCTTGATGATGACGAGCTGCTCGATGATGAGGAGCTTGAGGGCGAAGACGAAGATGAAGATGATGGTGATCGCGAAACCGTGGCTGCGGTGTCCGGCTGGGGCATTAGCT
>REDP01000041.1 GCA_007693455.1 Planctomycetota bacterium
TTTGGGTCTGCGCCTGTGTAATCCGTGGCAGGGCTAGGATGTTATTCATGACGCCGACTCCGTGGCTGGTTCGCGCACTGACTTGTCATGAAAGCGGGCTAGCCAGGCCGCATGCTCACACCACACCAGGAATTGATCCACCAGCCAGGCGTGGGCTTCTTCACTATTCTGGGTCTTTGCACGCTGCACAAAGCCGTCGCGAGATTTCATGCCAATGCTACTATCGGCCCAGATTTCTTGGAAATGATCAAGTAGCTTGGGAAAGGCTAGGCCGTGGTCGAGTTCGGCTTTTTTCCGAAGTTCACCTTCTTGACCATGCAAGAGTAGGTGGCGGGCCCGTGCCCACACGGCTTCTAGGGGCATCTTTCTCAAGACTTCTTGTTCGTTTAAGAGGTGGTGAATCCAGCGTGGCGATTGCCCGGCCAAGATGCGCGCCATTTCCTGCCAATCATGGGCAAGATTACGTGTATTGTCGCTGTCTTCCGTGCCGCGGAAACGCCAGGGGCAGTACGCGGTAGTGACATCACCGCTGCGTCGCGCAATGGTCAGGGCCAAGCCATCACGACCACAGGCCTTGGCGTAGCTTTCTGCTTTTCGTGCAGTGGAGATAGCGCTGCGCAAATCATCGCTGCTATGCACAATGGCAATACCGGCTGTTAAGGTGCCGCCCACTTCTCGCTGGAAAACCCGTGCTAATTCTGCTGCAGCATATAAGCAGGTAGCTACCGGCAGAATCGCTAAAACATCATCGCCACCGGCATAGACACAGGTGCCCTGATGGGACTGGATGTGTTGCGCAGCGCCGCTCGTAAAGCGATTGAGGGCGGCACTAAAGGCCAGCTGGGCAGCCATTCCCTGAGGCCTGACCCGCTGTAGAAGATCGTCCCGCGCACCCTTGCTGCCTAAGAAATCGCTCATCCACGGGTGATAGGCCTGGGCAAAACTTGGGCCTTCTTCACCGCGTAGATATTTGCCCATATGATCGCCGTCAGCCACCAATACCGCATAGTAGGGACGCGGTTCGGGGAGATGGTGTTCTTTGGCCTTGTGTAATAATTGATCAAGTTCGTTAAGCATATTACGGTGGTCAGTGGGACTCCAGCCACGCCACCAGCCGGCATCGCGCCGACTGGGGTCGAGTAATTCATAGGCAGTCCAGGGATCTATATCGTCATCTTCACAGGCATCGTTGATGCGTGCTACCTTGGCCTCGAACTGTTTCCATGCCTTGGGCTCATGCTTATTCAAGCGATGTACCCAATCGGCCATAGCCGCTTGTCGCGTGTCACGGAACTCCATGCGCCCACAAACAGCGCGGAAAAAGTAGTCAAAGGCAAAGCGTTTGACCAGCCCAGGTGCTGATAGTCGTTCGCTAGAGCGTAGGCGCGCTAGTGGGCGATCACCTTTGGCCAAACGGCGCAATTTTTCATCCGCGCCTTTCCACCAGTCGTGATTGGTGCGGGTGTCACCGCTCGGCCCCATAACGCTAAAGCCATCCATGAGCGCGCATTTTTCGCGGTGATCATCCATCGCTTCGTGCGAAGGAACGCGGCGCGCGCGTTTATCGGCCTCAAGTACCCGTTGTGCTAATTCATTGGCCATGGTCCACAGGCCCTGACCCTTGGCAGAGACATAGCCGGGGGCATCGCTGCCCAAACACTCGGCCAAGTGACCAGCATCCACCACTGCCTGCGGGACTTCACCAACTAATCTTTGGTAGAGGCTGTGCAGACGCTCGGTTTCTTCAATAATGCCAATGCTCGAATTCACTTGAATAAATGGCACATGGAGACAGCGACAGTCCCAGACACGGTCGCACTGTTCCTGCCATTGCGAGTCCCAGCCATCCTCGCCCCAGGCCTTGCGTAGGCTGGATTGCACGCTCAAACACATGCTTCGCCAAGCCCGCTGTACAGCTTGTTGACAGGCCTGGCTTAGGTCAGCCGCCTGTTCTCGCGGCACTAAGGCAGTAAAGGAATTGGGAATGCCAGCGTAATGCAGGTCGCTGGTATTTTTCGGTGCCAGTGGGCTGCCGTTATCATCGACCACCACGCCCTGCTCTTTTTGCCCCAACCACCAATCGCAGAGGGCATTACCGCGCAGGCCGGGCGAGGTAATCGCCCATGGGCCAATGGCTTCGAGAATCGGAATCATGCCTTGAAAAGTCAGCCAGCTGAGCAGGTAGCTGCCTGTCCATAGATCGCGGAGACTTCGGCCCTGGCTAATAAAGGACTGCACTGGCCCTAAGGAAAAAACCAGGAGATCTGCTTGCTGGCTTTCCCGCAGCGCCGCGCATGCGGCAGTGGCCGCATCGGCATGATCAATGATCGAATGGTCGCGCAGGCGGGTATCACCGGGAAGCTGACACAATTCGGGGAGTTCTTCGGGCAAGAGTCGCCAGAGAGCATAGGCAGCGGCGCGTTCATTGGGGTGGCGCTTGCGAATGTCAGCGATGATATCGGTTGCCTTGAGCGCTTGACTACGCACATGCTGAGTGGCACAGGGCTGCGGGTTGCTGCCGTCAATGCTACTGCAGCGCTGGAGCTCATCAGCGGGGATGCGGTTGAAGCGCTGTTGGGTATCCGGCAGAGGTTTATTGTCCTGCCACAGCGTTCCCTTGGGCAAGGGTAGGCGCTCGCAGGCAGATGCCAACCAATCGGCTTCTTTTTGTGCCTGATGCCGCGCCTGATCTTCAGGGATCGCCAGGGCCACTGCCAAATTGGCAAGGGTACGGCCCTCATGGTCTTTGACCGACAGAGATTTATCTGGCGGATCATGGAGAAAGGCGCGTATGCAGTCGGTCCAGTGGTTGGATGTGGTCATAGGGGTTCTCCGGGAGCGCCGGCTGCCAGCCGGCACAAAGAAAGGTGAGCACTGGACCAGGGCCATTGTTCGGGCGTGGCGCAGAGCCCTGCGCTAACAGGATTGGCCTCAATATAGGCAATTGCTTGCTGGAAGTGCTGTTCATCGCGGATAAAGCGATCCCAGTATTCCCGTTGCCAGAGAGGGGCTGAAGGAGCTCCAGGAATACCCAACTTACCAATGGCTGTGGAAGTGAAGGATTTCCAGCTATGGAGAATGCGGTCGAGGGAATACTCAGGGAACGGTTGGATTATCACATGCACATGGTTGGGCATGATCACCCAGGCATGGAGGTGATAACGCTTGTCGTGAAAGTGCTGCCAGTTTTCAATAATAATGCGTGCGCATTCGGGGCGGGATAAAATGCAGGAACCATGACCAGCATCCAGATAGGCTTCAAGTCGGCGCCGACGTTGATGTTTGCGCTGATCTTCGGGGAGTTCCCGGAGATGTTTTTCTAGGCGTTCAACGACCTTTTTTGGTAAAGCGTCTGCTAAACGATAGGTAATGCTTTGCACCTGAGCGCGATGGAAATGGGGGAGGTAGCCGCGGGAGGTCCAGAGTGGGCGTGCGGGTTCAGATGTGTTATTTTGTTCGGTGGTTTTTTGCCGGCTGGCAGCCGGCGCTCCCGGGGGGGTCATGCGCGTACCTCGGTGTATCCTTTGCTGCGAAGTTCTGCCGCAAAATCAGCGAGGACTTTGGGGCGAGCGGGGATGGGGAGGGAGAGCGAGCGCCTGCCTTCTTCTGCCTTCACCTGAACGCCCTGGGGGAGGAAACGACCACCTAGGATCGTGATCAAGCCAACATGCTGAGCGTTTGGCAAACGGTGGAGCTTAAAAATGACCGGGGAGGCGCGGCGGTCGGTTTTGTCCATATCAGGGATAAAGGTTGGTTTTCTCCCACCGAATTGCATGGGGTAGGGAAGGCCAAAGCCGGCGCGATCGGGGAGGTGATTGCCTGTTTCGCCGCGTTTGTTATCACACATGGAGTCATCGTTGATCCAGTTGGCGACACGGTTGTGGTCAGGGCCGGGGTCTTTGCGGTAGCGTTTGTCTGGTTCCCTGCTGGATGCGCGAAAGTCTTTAATGTCAGCCCCAAGATCTTTGCGGAATTGGTGGAAAACTTCGCCAAGGGCATTCAGTGAATTGGCCCAATCGGCATCAAGTTCTGTGATAAAACAGCTGGCACCAATCAAGCTGGAC
>REDP01000274.1 GCA_007693455.1 Planctomycetota bacterium
GGGTGGATCATGGAGAAAGGCGCGGATGCAGTCGGTCCAGTGGTTGGATGTGGTCATACCGAACCCTTCTCTAATATATCTAGATAGCTATGAATGGCACTGTAGTCAGGTGCTGGGAAGCGAGCTTTGGTTTGTTTTGTCTTAAGTTGTTTGCCATGGGGTAAGAACGGGCCATCAAGGAGCAGAGCTAAGGCGGCATATTTACCATTGGCAAGCTTGGCGACATGGAGAATGAGTGGACTTGCCCTACGATCATTGTCATCCCAGTGGATGTCTAACTTTGACTTTGAGCTCTTGAAGAAGTAATTGTGAGGGATGCCAAAAGCGGCTCGTTGGGGGGAGCGATTCAGCGTGACTCGTTTATGGAGATGGTCACTAATCAGGTCGTGATCTTCCCCGTATGGGGCTTCCATTCCTCCTAATGATTGGCGGAATTGAAGTAATGGCTCCCCTAATGCTGTGAGCGCATCCCGCGCCGAAGGGAACTCGTTTTTAATAATAATGCATCTTGTTTGAGGGGTGATGTGTGACCAAGTCTTGGGAGTGGAAGGCGTGGAGTTCAATAAGGCGGCAATCTGTGCGCGATACTCTTTCAGTCCTGTTATTTTATCATTAATTTCTGAGATGGAACCCAGTCCGCGACGTTGTCGAGCGCCTAGACCACCGAACATCTTAAAAGCCGTAATGGCTGTGGACAGCTCTGCTGAAGATGCCTTATCTATAATTTTAATGTAGAATTGAGAGCCCGGATTAACAGCAGGTCTCATTACGCCTACTTTATGATTAAAGAGACCTTGACCAAGAAGGTATCCCATAACGCCTTTGGCATCCGGTGTACTTATAGACCACTTAATGTCACTGGTGCGAACCGTTATACCCTGTCCATTGTTGGTGTCGCCGAAAAGTCGGCCTTCTGCTTCCAGGAGATCTTCGTGCGTTGAATAGGGGGCAATGGCTCGCCACCACCACCGAAGTTGTGCTTTAACTGATGCACTGCGGGCATATTCGCAGTCAATGTTCTGTTGATCCGCCCCCGCCAAAAACATCGGCGTCACCACCTCGACGTCACAAGTGATCGGATCTACTGGCGTAGGACACGCGGGGGTCATCTTTTCATCAAGAAGAAAATCAGGGATCATTGTCTTGGGTGCTCCAAAGCGGATATGTCATGAGAAGGGTCTGCGTGGTTTATTTCTGACAGAGGAGTTTCTGTAGTGAGCCAGCGGACGTCCACGGCGCCCAGGCCGAAGTGGGGTTGGCGGCCGATGTGCAGCCAGGGGGCGAGGGCAAATAGCCAGGCCCAGGGTTGCCAGTCGCTGCATTCCAGGCGCAGCCAGCCAGCAAGGGCAGGCATGGGGTGTTTGCGTTTTTGCCGGGCGCTGTTGCGTTCTAGGGAGACGCGGTGGCTTTCCCCGGCACTCTGGAGTAGCTGGCTTGAGGCGTGATGATACCACAGGCCTCGGTCATCCCCAAAAAGGTCCTCGTCCATGGTTTGAATACACAGGGCACGCAGACGACGCACCAGGCTGCGTGCAATACAAGGGCCATTCAGTTCATGGAGGTCGCGATCCTGCTCTTTGAGTCGACAGGGGCTTATGGTATGTAACTCAAGGCTACGAATGTGATCGCAGGGTGGCACGGGGGGAGGGGTAACACCCGCTTCAACCTGCCATCTAGTCAGTTCCGCCTGCAGACGTTTTTCGCCTAGGCCCGTGTGTACCGCGTGTCGGAAAGCTTCCTCCCAGATTTGCAATGCCCACTCAGGCCATGGGCCCAGGCAATGCAGGTGGCCGGTGATGCAATCCCCAGCATGCATCTGTTCGCGCCGATCAGAGCATGAGAGATTCCACAGGGGCACCGCCCGTGGGCTTTTCCAGCCATTCTGCGGCTCAAAAACAGCCACATAAAATGATTCGCTACATCCAGGCCATGCGGGCGCAGGCGCTCCCCCAGCCACGACTTTGAGGGCCCACCCCAAGGCTCCGCGCAAAAGGGAACCCTTCCACCGCGGAAGGCGCCCTGCCTCGGAAAGACGTACTTGCCAATGCAGCGTCGTGATGGGAATGGATCTTGCATTCTCTATCCATCGATCTGTTTTGATCATGACGGCACACGGTAAAGGAGCCATTCCAAAGCAGCAAGGGGCAATATTCATCACTCCAGTAAGCGAGTCATTATGAGCGGTCTTTCCACTTTTGACTGGAGATGCCGCGATTGAGCGGAAATAAGCGCGTAATTACTTAACGCATAGCTCACGCGGAGACGGCGACAAAGTGTTGGTGATCAAGCTCGTGTTCACCCTGAAAGCGATAGGCGACGAGGAGTCGCGGGAGATGGGCAGGGGCATCGTTGGAGCGAGCGACACCATAGTCGAGGCAGGCAAGATTGGGATGGCCTGGGAGGGGGGCCAACGGGCCGGTCCACCAATAATGGCCAAAAAAACATGGAGGGTCTGTCACGGGGTAGGTTGGTACTGTGTGGGCATAGGGGTGCGCTGGAAGTGAACAGGCTATGCTCCCAGGCGGCATAGACCATTGGCCCAGAGTTTCATTGGCGGCAGGTCGACGATACCATTGCACTCGTATGTCCTGACGCGTATGCCCTGAGGCATCGGTAAATTGCTGATCCGCGGGTAACGGCACTTCGCAGCCCTTGAGTACGGTTTCAATGGCGGCAAATAACGGCGTTTCTTTGCTAAATGCGCTCCGCATAAAATGGTCGTCAAGGCGCTGCTGGGGCTTGCCTCGCTGCGCCTGAATCACCTGCATATGTTCGGGTGACCAAACCGCATGCACGGCGCGCAAGCCATCCATCTCAAGCCATAGGGGTAAACGGCGAAACCATTCGCAGGTGTCTTCAAGGGCATCCCCCAAGGCGGCGCAGGTCAAGGCGTAGTCTTTCTGACGATAGGATGTGTGGGCGCGCAGGGGGGCGCCATTTTCTCCACAGATCCGCATGGCAATAAGATTGATTTCGTGGTTTCCCATAATGACTTCGGCTTGGCCATGGGTATGCATGCGTCGCACGATGTGCACTGTCCCAGCAATATCTGGTCCGCGATCGACAAGATCTCCCAGAAAAAGGGCGCGTCGCCCTTGCGGGTGTCGGTAGCAGTCAGCCTGGCGCACATAGCCTAAACGCTCAAGCAAACGCCGCAGAGCATCGGCATGGCCGTGAAGGTCCCCAATAATATCCCATCCAGACATAGCGATTCCCTATGGTAGGTATACGTTAACGGTGTGCTGCGCCAAGAATGCCGCTCCAGGGATTCTGTCTACTGAGGGTTGCGATCTGCCCCATAAATACAGCAATCTTTGTGGTGCGGCGCAGCATTAGGAGGGGCTGGAGAATACTATCGCTGCCGCCAAGGAGAAGCGTCAGCATGAGTACATCTGACAGCGGCCTGTACGAACAGCATTGGCAATGGTATTGTTGAGGAAGATCCCTCCAGAGGCAGGCCTTGGCTCCGTAGGGTGGAGCTATGGCATCTGCATGGTCCTCTGTTTTGCGTTGAGGCTATGTTACGGCGAAGAACCCCCTGTCAGATTCAGCTCATTGATCACTATGAGAAGCATAAGGAGCACCTATGTCCCCAGCCGTCACCCTTGTCCTGCCTGCCAACAGTATTCCCGAGCAGTGCTATTGCCCCTTGTGCGGCACCCCAGTGTCGCTGCATGGAGATCAGGTATCGTCCCCTTGTAGCCATGTGCTGTATGTGTGGACCGCCTTGGATGAGTTTCGCCACCTCCATCCTGCGCACCGTGATTTTATCGAGCACAGCTACTTCCTGCATAACCAGCAGGAAGAAACCGACCCCTTCATGGAGATTGATGCGGCATTGCATCAGGACTTGATCTGGGAAATGGAGTCGCCCACGCAAGAAGACCCCACGGTCTACGATATGGTCCGCATTGGTTTTGATTTCCACCAAGGCGGCGATGGTCATGAATAAAACGCACAGATGACCATCAATTTAAGGCCGTTTCAGCCAGCGTATTGATGGTAGCAAGTCATGCTCCA
>REDP01000040.1 GCA_007693455.1 Planctomycetota bacterium
AGCAGCTGGTGTTTAGTAGCCTTCGCCATGGGGATGCTGACGCTGCTCGGCGGGCGCGCTCGCAGCGAAAATTGGTAAAGAGGCAATTGGACCAACTGAGTTCTGATGCAGACCAACATTTGACCAGTCGTAGTGAGCAGTTGGCGCCTCTCTACCGCTTAGAATCGCAAGTGGTCAATATCCTTCGAACCCACCATGCCAGCCTCCGCCGGGCAGCAAAGTTGATGAGTAAACAGCGCGTAGCTGGGACGATGCCAGTCTCTGAAGCCCAGGCTGTGGCCCAGATTCCATCTGCCGACACGACCCATTTCTATCGAGCGGGCTCTCCTTAGGGGGGGAGTAGCGCAGATCTGCCCACGCGCATTCGGGTACGAGGGTCTTGCTCGGTGTTAGATCCACTGCTTACAAAAACAGCGATAGGCCTTGTGTACTGACGACTGATAGAGAACCTCTCCCCCGTCTAAGGGTGGAGGTAAGTTTATGTTCTCATTGCGGGGATTACTTGGCCGTGGAGGCGGTGACGAGAAAGCATCCAATGCACCGGTAGCGGGTGATGTATCTCTGCAGGTTAGCCATGCGAGTGAGCACGATGTCGATGATGACAGTCGTCGGGCTAGAGTGGTTCAACGGCAATTTCTGCCGACCATACCCGCGCTCGCCCGGTGGGAGATTGCCTACGCCTACCATCCCTGTGATGCCGTCGGCGGTGATTTACTGGACATTCTTGAGATGGAAGATGGTCGAGTATTATGTGTGGTTGGCGATGTGTCGGGTCATGGTACCCAGGGAGCGCTTATTGCCACTACCTTGCGCAAAAGCCTGCGTAGTTTACTTGATCGCGTTGAGTCGCTCGCTGACCTTATAGTGAATCTCAACGAAGACATGCGCCAGGACTGCATTCCCGGACAATTCTTCACTGCCTTTTTTGCGCTGATTGAACCGACAACAGGTCGCCTAGTGTATTCCTGTGCAGGGCACCATTCAGCCCTGCTGATTGATCCTTCAGGTCCGGTTCACCTGCGCCGATTGATGGCTTCGGGCATGGCCATTGGGGTTGCCCGCTCTGCCGATTTAGCTCAGCGCTTAACCATGCGCGAGACAACGCTGCCGGTGGGAAGCTCCCTGGTCGTCTATACTGATGGGGTAAATGAAGCGCGTAATGCCGCCGAGGAAGAATTTTCAGAGGAACGGGTCATGGGCTCGTTGCTGGTCTCTAGCCGGGGAAGTATGCAGCAACAAGTCGACGCCCTTTTTGACGAGGCCGTCGCCTTTGCCAATGGGGAACAGGACGATGATATTACCGTCCTTGGCATTCGCCGCCTCGAAGGCTAAGCTTCCGACAATGAGTATAGGTTCGATCGACTTAGGACTGTGATTCCTTGTCCTTGGCGCGTTGGCAGCGTTGCCACAGCAGCCATAGCCAACGCGGACGGGCAAACAAGGTAATGCCGAGGACCGCGTATACGCCCAGGTCTATGAAATGGAGCCATGGCATCTGTGTATCGTCTACCGCTAAGCCACGGGCCCAGCGTAAATCGCCATCATTGATCAAGCGGGTCACCACGATCAATACGAGGATAGTTCCCAGGGCTCCGCTAAGGAGGATGAAGGTCTGCTCCGGGTTGACTGAAACCGTTGCCGTGTCCTCCTTAGCGGCAGTGGAAAGGCGGCGAGAATGGCGGCGACAGCAGAAGAAGAGCACGGTGAGGGAGGCCATCAGGGCCAACACGGGCATGAGAGTGAAAATTAGGAGGGCGCCGCCATTGGCCATGGTTTCGTCCGTGGCGAGCAGCAGTACCCCGCTGTAGCCAAGCACGAGGATAAACACCAAGCCCAATATGCCTGAGCTAATAAGGGCAATGATGCCCATGAGATCGAAAATGGCCTTGGCGACTGCGTTGGGATTCATGGCTGCTCCAAGGCGAGACGGTGAACTGGTAGGCTCACTCCAAGGCGGTGGAGGAGAGATGCTGCGGAAGGAAACGAAATCCAGGACTGCACAGCCACCAGAGCAAGCAATAGCCACCATAATAACCATACCATCCCAGCGATGGCTAAAAGAGCAGCGATCCTTTGTGGCCCACGCGAGAAAATGTTTTCTGCGCCCGCAAGATCAATCACGCACGACCCTGTTTATCCAGCCAGCCGAGAAAGCCCTGTAGTCCCATCCCGTGGTCGATGTGGTATGGCATTACTTGATCGCCATTATAGATGACCAATCCGCCGTGCTTGGATCCGCTTATTTTTCGCCATTTATCAATATTATTCAGCCACCCGGTGTGCATGGTGGCGCCTGACTTTATTTCTATAGGCGTTAGGGCCGGGCCCTGGGGAAAGAGGAGGTCCACTTCGTCGCCGCTGGCGCTGCGGAAGAAATGAAGACGCCCTTCCAGGCCACGGTTCAAGCGGTTCTTGAGGGCTTCAATAATCACCAGATTTTCAAAGAGATTGCCGCGTAGGGGGTGATTGTGCAGGTGGCCGGGTTCCTCAATGTCTAAGAGATAGCAGGCTAAGCCCACATCAATAAAGTAGAGTTTGGGTGATTTCACCAACCGCTTACCAATATTGGCGTGCCAGGGAGGTACGCGGATTAAAACATAGGCGGCTTCTAACAAGCCTAACCATTCACGGGCAGTGCTGGGACTTATTGCGGCATCGTTGGCTAAGCTGGCGATATTGAGTAGCTGCCCAACGCGACCAGCGCATAGGCGAACAAAGGTGTCAAAGCGGCTGAGATCGTGGATCTTGAGTAGGCTGCGCAGATCACGCTCGACAAAGGTTTGATAATATGATCGATGGTGAACAAGGGGATCGACTCCTTGGGTGTGGATGCGCGGATAGCCGCCTTGCCACAGGAGTTGGTCGGTGCTGGATAGCGGGCGTAATGCCTGTAGCTCGGCCAGGGAAAAAGGTAGCAGGGTTAATAGCCCACTGCGCCCAGCCAGGGATTGGCTTACCGATTCCATGAGCATTAAATTGTGACTGCCGGTGAGTACCCAGCGACCTGGATGGGGCCGGAGGTCGACCACTTCCTGCAGATAGGACAGTAATTGCGGAACACGCTGCACTTCGTCGATGACCGCACCCTCGGGGTGCGCAGCTAGAAAGCCACGCGGGTCTAACTCCACCGCCCGCCGCTGGTCTGGGTTTTCCAAACTAACGTAAGGGAGGTGGGAAAAGTGTGTGCGCGCCAAGGTGGTCTTGCCAGACTGGCGTGGGCCCATCAAGGTTAATACCGGTAGGCCCATGGTGATTCGTGCCATGGCAGCTTCGATCGCTCGCGCAGCGTAAGGTTCAGGCATGATTGAAAGCTTCAAGCGGCAAATATGCAAATCAATGAAAAAATCGACGATTTACAATTTTTATCATAAATTCATTTCCATAAATATCTTAGGAATAAATAATTTCGTCCCTGCAGGCCTTCAGTACCGTGGCAAAGGGCACTTCGCGGCAGCGGCCAAAGAGGGGGTTGCTGCGTAGGCCGCGGGTTGCGCTGGTGGCGGGGCTGGTCAGGCCGCAGAGGAAGCGGGCCCTTTGGCGGGGGCGGCCGAGGGCTTTGGGATGGGCGCGGACCAGGTCAGCCAATGCACCCTGAATGTCCCCGGGCATGGCGGCGCTGCGGCGCGGGGGGAGGACGATGGCCGCCTCGCCTAGACAGGGGCCGCAGTGCCCACAGTGGGCAATGTCTTTGCCAAAATAGCGCAGCAGGTGGCCAGTTAGACACTGTTCTTCTTTGGCGTAGGCCAGCATGGCGTGGATGCGATTGATTTCCCGCTGCTCGAATTCCTGGAAGCGTTCAAACAGCGAGGTGGCCAGGGCGTCGAGATCGCCGACCGGGCGCAGGCGACGGAAGCGCTGGCGGTAGCCGGCCATTTGCAGTTCGACATGGCCGCGTTCCTGGAGGTCATTGAGGGCGCGCAGAATGACGGAGCGCCCGTGGCCGGTGGCCTGACAGGCGGCGTCCATATCCAGGCTGGCCCATTTTTTCTTGAGCTGTGCACTGGCGAAC
>REDP01000039.1 GCA_007693455.1 Planctomycetota bacterium
GGCGCGCCATCGTTTTATGACCGTTCCGACTGAGCCGATTTTGGGACTGGCTCTAATTACAATGGGGGTATCAATGTCGAGATTCCACTCGCGTGCTTGGTTGAGGGAAGAGTAAGAGAGTTCGTCTGGTCTTAGGCCGGCCAAATGCCGAACCAGATCTGGCAATGCTTCCTTGGCAATGCCAAATTGCCCTGGGTAGGTGACCATAATGCTTGCAGCTGAGCGATCGCCATTGTGGAAAGCATTTTCAATCGTAGGGATCCATGATCGAGGGAGCTGAACCATAGCACCGCGAGTAGCCTGGATAGAGGACCAGGCTAAGATCGCCGGAGGATGCATGAGATCAGCAGCAGCACGTAAGTATGCCAAGCCACGGATCTCATCAACACCAATAGAATGGACATCAGCCCACCCTCGCATGTACCACTTCCCAAGTACCGTGAGTGCTTCCCGGTCGCCATTTTCCCCAGCGGTATGTAAATCTCGTAGTGCACGACGAACGGTTCGTGGCTCCCATCCATCAATGGGTATTGCCGTGGTTGAGAACCACGCGCTCCGGCGTAACTCCTCAAGCGCAACCATGCCATACCCAATGGCTATGCCGAAGCCAATGGCAAGACAACCGGATAATAAATAGGATGGCAATGATCGCATGGCATTCATGTGCTCTCCTGGCTATTGTGGGCGCTGGAGTGGGATGGGTTGCCCAGGGTAGCGAGTCATTCGTCGCTCCTGGATGGAACTTGAGCGATAGAGGTGCATCCTAGCTTTTCTCCCTGGGCGCTGTGGTGGTACGGTTGCGTAGCTCCGTTTACGGAGTGGGAAACCTTAGCCCTAGCAGAACGACTCTGTCCTATACGGCCAGTAAGCGCCACAGGCAGTCTCCCAAGGCCTCTGGTAATTGCTCAACCGTGAGATTCCCACGACCATCGGGAAAATGTTGTTCAACCGCTCCTGTATCTGGCCCAATGCCAAGGCCAGCCACCGCTATTCCCTCTCCGGTAAGTGCGTGGATGGTCTGGTGCATGCGATCCACGCAGTCCACCGCACCATCGGTGAGCACAATCACAAAGCGATCCGCTTCCGGCCAGTGGCACACTGCCTCGCTCACTACCTGCAAAGCATCGTCTAAATTGGTGCTTCCTTGCACATCCAAAACCTGTTCTGCCAATCTATTGCGCGCAACATCATCGGGATTCCCGTGGCGATCCCAGGCCATTTGGCAATCACTATGAAATGTCCACACAGCGCAAGGAATGCCACAGCGCAAGCAAGCCTCAATCAGCATAATGAGTCCGAGTAACGCCTGTTCGGCGGGCTCTCCTTCCATCGAACCGCTACGATCAACGAGCACTGCAATCGCTGGATCCACACGATCAGGCAACTGCATTTGTTGCCATACCTGCTCACCACGTCGGGGATCCGCTTCAGCCTGCATCACCGCCCGCAGATCCGCATGACTCCCCTGGCGCAGTCCTTGGCGCCACGACGAACGTTGCCGTAGCAACAAATGTCGCAGCAGTTCGTCGCCCAACTGCTCGCAAAGATGCTCAACGCGGCTGAGTGCCGCATTCCAATGTAGCTCTATCTGACTGTGCTTGGTCAAAGCCCGCTCAATCTGATCGGCTAAGGAAAACGAACCAACTCCCGGTGTCTCGCCCGCATGGTCGCAGTTGAACGGCTCATGGTCCTTTGCACTTGCGGCTGCAGATGCCTGTGCCAAAGCATGTTCAGGGTCAGTCGGTGTACTCTGTCGGGCTCGAGACTGGATATGCCGTGATAGACCCAGCAAAAGATCGAGTAGCTGCTGGAGATCTGCATCATTGAGTTCATTCCGGTGGCCATCGGCGGCGCACAGACGATCCCAAAACGGGAAGATGTGCTCCGTCGCAATATTCCAGGCATCAATTTGGGCAAGCCGATTGGGCAGCGGGGCCCAGGCTGCCCGGGGATTCCAGTGCTGGCCCTGGGCCCATTCCTGCCAGCGTTGGCTATGGTTTACCTGCTGCGCTGGGTGCCCAGGATGGCAATTACGGTGATTGTGGAGTGGCTCCCATAACGCTTGCAATTCCACAGCCAATTGGGTCGGGCAGTCAGCCGATGGCGCGCCCAGCACCCATTCTTCAAATAGTGCTCGAATGAACCCGGCGCGATGGGATTGGGGCCATGGGGTTTCTGCTGCCTCAGCGACCATTTTTTCCCGCAGGGGCCTCAGCCACGCCGCGCTTCCCGGTAGTCTACACGGCAGCCAGGTTTCAATGCGCAGATCTTCAATGACATTGATTAGCGTTGCGTACTTGCGACACCGCGCCTGCGGCGCAAAAGCCCACTCCAGAGAGAGGGCGGCGTGGGCTGCTTCATGCAGCATAATTCCGCGACAATAGTCCGGCGGCCGTTGACGTAAATCCTCGCTGGGGATGGTAACCACATCCGTTGACCAATCAAATGACCAGGTTTCCGCTTCTGGGTCCAGATGCACCACCAGCCCCTGCGGACATCCGGCAACAATCGCCCCCAAGCGCTCCAGCTCATTGGCAAGGCGTTGGGTAGCGTTGTCTGCTCGCACTCCGTTTAGCATTACAGTAAGCCTGCGGCTCGCATTGCGGCATTGACCGCATCGCGGTCTGCCTGTTCACTCAGGCGATCGTGGTACACCAGACGAATGGCCTCCAGCACAGACAGGGAAGCATCCCGTCCACTACGCACATGTCCACAAGCCAATTGACAAACCGCCAATAAACCCCGGCGGGTAAACATCGGCCGCTCTCGTCGGCCGCGGCCCAGTTTGGCGCTACCTAAGGCATGGTGCAAAGTGGCCCAGGGTCGCAGCAGTTCGCCAGCGTTGGCCAACGTCGCAAACGGCCCTTCTTGGGCTGAGGCTTGATAGAGACCGCGATCAAGCGTCACCAGGGGCTGCTCACCAAAGACCAAGAAGCGCAACAGATCATACACCGCATCCGCATCGGGCAGATCCACAAAGCCCCCTAAGCTAAAGCGATCTCGAAAGGCAGGCGACAGCACACTGCGCCCGGCATACTCAGCCGGATTCATGGTCGCAAAAATCCGAAAATCCGTATGCACCGGCTCCCCGCGGCCGCCAAAACAGCGGTTATCATGTTCGCTCAGGACGAGTCCCGGCGGCTGTTCTAATACCGGATTGAGCCGCTCCAGCACCTGCGGCTCGGCCAAATTGATCTCATCAATCAGCAAACACCAGCCCTCCCGCAGGGCCTGAGGCACCGCCCCCTCTAAAAAGCGCCAATGATTGCGCGCATCAGGCCGCTCATCAGGAGTATAGCGGCCAACCAATTCGCCCGTGTCGCTATGGCCGGAAACATTCAACCGGAAAAAAGGACGTCCCAACACCATGGCCACCCAGGCCACGGCAGTGGTTTTAGCGCCAGCGGTAGGCCCTTCTAAAAGACAGGGCAAACCATCGCGCATGGCCAAGGCTACCAAGCGCACGGTACGCAGAAAACTGGCGTCCTGGCAAATAGCTGGGAAGTGTATCGCCTGTGGAACCAGACGGTGATCTCGCGGCGCATAGGGCAGAAGAATATCACAAATACGCATCCCCCCTGGCTCCTCGGCGCAGGGCTGCAGAGCTTGGCCAGGTTGCTCGCATAGAGAGCCAAGCTGGAGTAGGGGCAGGCCTCGTTCGGCCAAGCGCGCATGTTCTTCGGCAGCCAAGTCATCTGGTACCACCATGGCCTCGGCCTCAGCGACAAAGGGAACGACGCGAATATCCATGCCGGCCAGCTGAGCACGAATACGCGCCCCATCCAGTAGAGGGAAACCGCTCAACGCAACTCGTCGTGGCTTTTCAAGTATCATGCCAATAATGACTTCCTTTCATTCCTCATTCTAACGAAGCTGGCAACGATTTTTTGTCCGCCGCGCCGGCGCATGGTGTGTACCTGAAGACAAGTAATAGATAACAGCTCGGGGATGCTTCCGTCATACCCCGGGTATTGGGAATCCT
>REDP01000059.1 GCA_007693455.1 Planctomycetota bacterium
GTAATCACCGTACCCGCGCAGGTAGACCCAGAGATTCTGCTGATCGGCCCCTAAGTGGCTAGCGCTGTGGGTGTGGAGCTACCCAGACTTCGGGATACTCGCCGAGCCACATTTCCCAGGAAGCCACCTCCGCCCTGCCGTCGACGAGCAGGCCAAGGGCGAAGGCAGGGGAGTCGACCTGCACGCGGATGGGCTGGCCGTTCACCTGCCCTTCTACCAGCCAGGTCGAAAAACCTGGCCAAGTGATCATGCGCCAGGCCTGCGCCTGTAGCTCCCAGCTGCTGTCGTCGCTGTGACGATGGAAGTCAGCTCCAGCAAGGGTGCGACTATCTCCCTCCACTGCCAAGCCTGCTCGCCCGTCCAGGCGATCCAGGCGCAGATGCAAACGGATAAAGGTGGCATCCTCTGGCACCGCGGACACAAAGCGTCCACTACCCTGTAAGCTGGTCAGTCCATCTCGTCTGGTCTCACTGCTGACGCTGCCCTGCCAAGCCGCCGCCTCTTGCCAGGGGTCTCCGGCAAAGGTGGAGAGGCGTTCTGGCACGGCGGGGGCGGTAGCCAATAGGCGGCCCTGCTGTTCGGCCCGGGCGGCAGCAGAGAGCACCCAGCGCCCTTCTCCAGCGGTTAATTGGGTATGCCGAGATTCATGGGCGATGCCCACCCGCCCCTTGGTCACGGTGACACTGCTCCCCCACCAGCCGTGATGGAGGGCAAATGCCGTTCCCAAGACTTCCGCCGTCATCACTGGCGACTGGATGCGGAAGGGCCCCTGCTCGATAACCACCTCGGCGCTGCCTTGATCCAGGTGCAGCCGCGTGAGATCTGCATCGCTCCAGTGAAACTGACTTCCAGCCGTCAGCTGCAGACGGTTGCTCTGCTGCCACTGCACCGCCACATCATCAACCGCCATCAGTGGCTGTGCCAAGGGCAAGGAGGCAGCAGTCACGGCATCACCCGTGAGATGGGCAATACTGCCCTCGACGCTGACCTGGCCCAGGGCCGGAGTAGTTGGCTGTTGGTGTTGTGGCCAGGACCACCACAGCGCCGCCAGGGCCAGGGCTGCGGCCACGGCCGCCGCGGCCCCCCAGTGTGGCCAGGCAATGGGGGTGGGCCGTTGGCGTTGGCTTTGGCGGGACGGGGTAAGCGCCGCCATCACCGAGCGGTGTAAGCGTGTTTTTACTGTCCCAGGCTCTTTGGCGGCGATGAGGACATGGTGTAACTGCTGCTCACGCTGTAGTAGGCGCGCCGACGCGGGATGGGCTTCGGCTGCTTCGGCAAGTGCCTGCACATCGGATTCGCTGGCGCTGGCGGAGAGCCACTGGGCCACCACTTGGGGATCAAGACTTGCACGCGATTCAACCATCGGGCCGCCCTCCATCCTGCAAATGGCGTTGCACGCAGGCACGCAAGAGTTCACGCGCCTTGGCCAAGCGCCGAGAAATCTGCGACACCGAACGCCGCGCATGGCGAGCGGTATCACTGAGATCTTTGCGTTGTGAATATACCGACTCTATAGCCTGACGCAATTCATCGTCGAGTTGCTGCAAGCAGCGGCGCAGGGCATGCACCTGCTCATCCATATCTGGGGGAGGCACATCATCATCAGCGAGACTGGCTTCAACCAAGCGCTGCACCTTGCGCTCATGCCGCCGCAGCTGCCGACAGGCATCT
The DNA here is from genome assembly GCA_007693455.1 of Planctomycetota bacterium. GTDB lineage: Bacteria > Planctomycetota > UBA11346 > UBA11346 > UBA11346 > REDP01. Next base: position 1,672 of record REDP01000059.1, read on the forward strand.
ATCAAGCGATGTCGGGCAATGGTGCACAGCCACGCCAAAAATGAGGTGCCAAGACGATAATCGTCAATGTGTTGATAGGCTTCCACCAGGGCTTCGTGGGCAATTTCCTCGGGATCGATCTGCGGCGGGCAGCGCTGGGCGACATAGGCCACCAGCGATGGTCCCAGGCGCTCGACCACCTCGGCATAGGCATTGACATCGCCCCCCTGAACCCTGGCCAGGGCTGCTTCAACGCTCGCACTGGATGTGTGTGGCTGGTCATGCCCCATGTTTGATCAACGCCCATTCCTGCAATGCATCCCCACTCCAAGCTAGGGCAAACTATCCCCAATCCCTGCACACACTAGGGTGGCATAACGGCCCCGCTCAGGGCCGTTGGTTACACGCCCGTGTATCACACGAGCTATCTGGGTACTCAGTGATTCCATGCAAAACCAGAAGGCTGTAAACGCTTCACGGGCAACTCGCGTAGTCTCTCAGGAAATGCATCATGATCATTCCACGCCTTAATGCCGTTATTATCCTCTCTTGCCTGCTGCTGAGCGGGCTCAGTGCCTTAGAGCAGGGCTGGTCCACCCAGAGCTGGGATGGGCGCAGCTACCGACTCTACACGCCCTCGGCGGCCAGTGATCACCCTGACCGAGCCCTGCCTGTGGTGGTGGCCCTGCACGGTGCTGGCGATACCTACAGCAATTTCGCCAATGTCCTCAACTCCAATACCGAGTGGCGTGCAACCGCTGAATCCGAAGGGTTTTTCCTGGTGGTTCCTGCCCACAATAATCCCAACCGCGACTCCCACCTATCCATGAACGGCAGTAATCTTGACGCCGCAGCAACGCAGCAGCGCATTGGCCATATTATCAATCTTGTTCATGCCGACCTTGCCAGTAAAGCGCGCGTTGATTTAAGCCGTCATTACTGGATTGGCTTTTCTGAAGGTGGGCATGTCGTCGATTTAGCAGGATTTTGGTTTAATCTTCAGATTACGGCGGTGGCGGTCTATGCTGGCGGAATCCCCGGTAAAGGCGAGCAGCTCAGTCAAGTGGCCCGCCGTTGCCCCCATCGCTTTATCGTGGGCCAGGATGACCCCTTCCATGACACCACCATCGCCGCGGCGGCGGAATGGATTCATGTGGGTAATTTCCTTCAAAACTGGCAAATAATGGGATTAAGCATCCCAGGTGTAGGCCATGCCTTTATTCACCTCAATAATCACGTGAGTCCGCAAGACACCTGGAACTGGATGCGTTCGGTATCCCTGCCAAGCTCGCCCGCTTGGCCACTGCACAGCCCACAGCCACGGCGCAGCATCACCCTGAGCGTGACGCGCCATGGGGCAAGCATTGACGACTTTCCATCTTGGGAGAGTGCGCCTGGACCAGTGGCTTGGCAGCCACCCTATGATGTAATTCCCGCCCCCCTCCTGCCACAGCATCACTGGCTCGGCCTCGATCCGGATGAGACCCATATTTTACAGGTGTTCCAACCAGGAAGTGCGCAATAGAAGCATCGTGTACGGTTGCTGGATATAGGCCTTACTCTTTGCTTAAAGCGCGCTGGGCGGCGCAGCGTAGGCTGATCACCACGTTGCCCCAGCCCTGGCGCTGTGCTGCTTCAATTGTAAAAGGAGCTCCTCGATCATGTCCAGTGGCGCCTTGATTATCGAGATTTTTTCCTTCAAGGCGGCATGGCTCACAAAGCGTTGCAGCATCGTTGGCAAGATGAGCAAAGGCATCAATGGCCTGGTCAATCTCCTGACGACTGATGTGCTCGGTCTCTTCCTGTACGGCACGAATGCGAAAATAGGCATGGCGGTGGGCGGCAAAGAGCCGTGCCATCAGCAGTAAGCGCTGGGCTCCTAAGCGCCATTGATCGGCAAAAGTCCCCAAGTCTGGCTGTGCATCCAAATAATCTAATAAACCCTGGGCACGCTGGGCTTCGGCATCGCCCTCAAGCGCCATCAACTGCCACCAACCCTTGGGCATGGTGGCCATTGCCTGCTCATTGAAGGCATCAGCTGGATTACCAGACCAAGCTGCTAAGCGATCGGCATTGCCCCCAGTGAGATGGGTCTGTGCATAGCCGAAGGTGGGGATGTTGGAGTGATTACCATACCACTGCCCCCGGGGAAAGAGGACGCGCCGAGTGCAGTCTGTGGCCTCGCGCAGCCAGGCGGCAGCACCGGGAAACTGTCCCTGTTCCCAAGTCTGCTCGGCAGAGCTTGTTGATTCGCCAGCGCATGCGGCATGGGCTACCGCCAGCATTAATTTGCCCCAGGGTGTTGACAGGGCACTTTGGCCGCATT
>REDP01000037.1 GCA_007693455.1 Planctomycetota bacterium
TTTGGTTGTCGGGGGGCGAGCCCCCCAACGGCCCCCCCGGTGCGTCCTCGCTTAGGCTCGGACTCCCCACGACCTTTGTCGGTCTGTCGTCGCTCCGCGACTGAGGGCGGATCGCTTCGCGATTGTATCCGCCCTCCAGCCCTCGGCGGTCGGTCGCTTCGCTCCTTGGTGCTCTCGAGTGTTGGCGGCCTCGTTGCTATCCGACTCTCCGAGGGGGCGCTTTGCTGCGCTCGCTTCTCGCTTCTCGCAGCGCGCTTTGTGCTTGTCGGCGCTTAGCCCGGAGGGTGGGTCGGTGACCCTGCTTGTGTGCGGTGTGGTCTATCGGGTGCCGGCTTTTACTTGTCGAGGCTTCGCTTGGGTTGTTGGGTTAGGACTGTCCTGTGGCGCTGGCGAGGGCTGCGTCATCGCAGAATATACGGCAGCGCTCACCCGGAAGGAGGCTCACGGGATTGCCAGGGTCTGCAGCGCGAAGGGCCTCTTGAATGCGTAGACCCTTGTCGTGGCCAAAGGCGAGTATGACGATGTTGGTGCTGCCGGCGATGACTGGTAGGGCCAATGACAGTCGTCGTGGGGGTGGCTTGGGGCTGTCATATAGGGCAAATACGGGACCGAGCTCGTCTAATCCGGGATGATTGGGAAAACAGCTGGCAAAGTGGCCGTCTTCACCAATCCCCAGCAAAGCTATGTCACATCCCTGATCAGCGCCAATGCTGCGCAGGGTATGAGCATATTCCTGCGAGGCTGCCTCCAAGTCTTCGGCCTGCGCGGGCATAATATGCACATGCTCAGGGCGTTTACCGCCCGCGTCCCAGGCGGCAAGAAGTGGGCTGTGATTGCGATCTGGGTGATCCAGGGGCACTGCGCGCTCATCAACCCAGAGGAGATGCAGGCGTGCGCGCAGGAAAGGATCAAGCATCGCCGCAAGATGGGTGATGACTGGGCCTGGAGAGCGGCCACCAGGGATGGCCAGGGTTGCATGGCCGCGTGCAGCGGCGGCCCGATCCAGTTCGGTGTAGCAGAATTCCGCTACGGTTTCGGCGCCAAAGGGGAGGAGGGGGTGTTGCAGCATGATGAAAAAGCCTGGGTCTGGCGGGTGCGGCGCAAGGGGGGTGTCGAGGCTCACGTGTCTCGGCGTTGATCACCAGCGTTCGCGTGCATCATGATTCAAGTATTCACTAAGGAGAAATGTATGGACCGCAGTAAAAGTATCGAATTGCTCAACCGTGCCATTGCTGATGAATTGCAAGCTATTCACCAGTACCTGTATTGGCACTTCCATCTTGAAGATCAGGGTTTGCTGCCACTGGCGGTGCTCTTCCGTAAGACTGCGGTAGAGGAGATGGGGCATCTCTCACAATTAGCCGAACGGGTGTTGTTTCTTAAAGGCGATGTGGATATGAATCCCGCGGGCCCAGTGGAGCGCATCACCGACCCCGAGGAGATTGTGCGCAAAGCGGCGGCAATGGAGTCGCAGAGTGCTGATGATTACAATGATGCCGCTAAACTGTGCGGGGAGCATGCTGACTCAGCCTCAAAACAGCTCTTTGAGACTCTGGTGGCGGATGAAGAGCGCCATTTTGATGCCTTTGACACCCGACTTGACCACATCAAAGCCTTCGGACCACAGTATTTGGCACTGGAGTCCTTCCAGAATAATCAGGGTGATGCACCAGCAGGGCAGTAAGCCATTCGCCGATTGTCTGACAGGGGGCAATGCCTTCCCATGCGGGTCTATGCACTTGGCTGTAAGGAGTCTGGCATGAAATACATGGGTGTGATTATTTGTTTCGCAGTGCTTCTTGCTGTTGTGCTGAGTGGGTGTTCGCCCAATTGTCGGCCCTGACACCATCATGTGTTGGCATGCGAAGCAGGATTCGCCCCACATGTGCGGTGTGGAGTGCGTAGCACTATGGCATTGCCTGTTTATGTGAATGGCCACGATGATGGTGATTATGAGTTAGTTCCAATGAAATGCCGTAATGAGAGGAGGTCTTCATGACCACTGTGCAAGCAACTGCTTTGGAAGCATCCCTGCTTGAATTAATACGTGTCACTTCAACGGTTCTCCCGGATGATGTTGTGCGCGTGATTGAATCGGCTTCGCAGCAGGAAGATCAAGGCTCCAATGCCCGCTACGCTTTAGATGTGATCTGTTCCAATATTGGCCTGGCAAAAGACAAGAGTCAGCCTCTCTGTCAGGATACTGGCAGTATTCTCTTTTTTGTGCATGTTCCTGTGGGGTACGACCAGCTGGCTTTTCAGGATGCCACCATTGCTGCGGTACGTGAGGCCACAGCGCGTGGTTACCTGCGACAAAACTCCGTTGATTCGGTGACTGGCGGCAACACGGGCGACAATATTGGCCCTGGAAGCCCCAATATTCATTTTCACCAATGGCGTCGTGACTATGTGGAAGTGCGCATGATGCTCAAGGGCGGTGGCTGTGAAAATGTGGGCGATCAGTTTGCCCTTCCCCATCCTAAATTGGGTGGGCGCGATATGGCCGGAGTCGAAAACGCCATCCTCCAAGCTGTGTTGGGGGCCCAAGGTAAAGGCTGCGGCCCAGGTATTCTGGGGGTGTGTATTGGTGGTGACCGTGCTTCTGGTTACGCCGAAAGTAAAGAGCAATTATTGCGCACCATGGATGACACCAACCCTGATCCACTCTTGGCGGAACTCGAAGAGCGCATTGTCAGCAAGGCAAACAAAAGCGGCATCGGGCCTATGGGTTTTGGTGGTGCGACAACATTGTTGGGCTGTAAGATTGGTAAGCTCAATCGTCTGCCCGCCTCATTCTACGTTAGCGTCAGTTATATGTGCTGGGCCTTCCGTCGGCAGGGGGTTGACCTTAATCCCGAAGGTGAAGTGGTGCGCTGGCTCTATTAGGGAGTAGCGGCGTACCATGCGTGCCCAAGATCATTATCAGAGAAAGGTATTCCCATGGCTGTAGTTCCCTTGTCCACGCCCATTGATGAAGCGACTATCCGCAGTCTTAAGGTGGGCGATACGGTAGAAATTAGTGGCCTAGTCTATACGGGCCGTGATGCCGTGCATCACCGTCTCCATCAAGGAACGCCCCCCCCAGTCAACCTCCAGGGCCAAATTATCTATCACTGTGGTCCAGTCATGGTAGAGGAAAACGGTGGGTATATCTGTAAGGCTGCTGGTCCCACAACCTCTGCCCGAGAAGAGCCCTACCAATGGGAGGTCATGCGCGATCATGGGATTCGAGCCGTCATAGGTAAAGGCGGTATGGGGCCGAAAACACTTGAGGGATGTGAGAAATATGGCTGCGTCTATCTGCATGCCATTGGTGGTGCCGCGCAAGTTTGTGCCGAACGAATTGTTGCCGTAGAGGGTGTGGACTGGCTTGATCTCGGTAGTCCAGAAGCCGTTTGGCATTTGCGTGTGGAGCGCTTCCCGGCAATTGTTACCATGGATAGTCATGGCGGCAGCCTGCATAAAAACGTTGCCGAAGACTCTGAAGAAGCCTTGAGTAAACTCTGGGCCTAAGAGGCATTCGGGCGTAGTGAGTCGCAATGCTCATAATGGAAACGATGCTGTGAACTCTGCGCCGTAGGGGCCATAGAGTCAGGGCGGCTCAAAGCTCGCCCCCGGGATCTCCTGATCGGCCTGCAAAAACGACCTGAATAGGGCTCTTTTTGCGTTAAAAGCATGCACCGCGAAGCGGAAATTCCTTATCCAAGGTGAGCTTTGCGCCGCCCTGGCCATAGAATCGAACGTGTTCGTTGGCTCCGTAGGCAGTCGTAGCCCCCCGCAGTATAAGCGACAGGGAGGGATTCGTCGCATCGCTCTTGTCCTTCGGCTTGCTCCTCGCTTCGCTGCGGTGCGTCGCCTCGGGCTCCGGCGGTCGGACGCTGTGCGTCCTCTTCGCCGCCGTCGTCCCTTCGGTTTCGAATCCCTCCCCATCCGCCATAAAAAAGGCCAGCCCTTTTGGGCTGGCCCT
>REDP01000046.1 GCA_007693455.1 Planctomycetota bacterium
TGTCATTATCTGACTATGTATTTGCCAATTATCTGCCAGGGAGTCATCCCTGATTATGTGGTTCCTTTAATGGCCTATGCCACCGGGTATGTGACTTTGAAAATACAACACGCCAAATATCGGCATGGCCACCATCTGTTCCATGTTTGTTTACACTATTGACCCCAAGTCTTTGGGCTGACGTATGCAGGGCGTGTATTACCGCTTGCTGCTGGGCTCGCCTGTGGACGAGGTGTTCGAGGGTATGATGCATGCAATCTATGAGGCGGAGGGCCTCTTCGGAGTGCACCATGTCGAGGGCTTCCTGAATTTTGTGAATGTCTTGGTAGGTTTCACCGCAACTCTCTGTAAGCCACTTATGTTGCGATCTCAGTTCCTGGAACCTTGCAATGGCGGCGCGAAAAAGTGTGCATGCATGAAGCCACTGCCGTTGAGCCTGCTGCGCACAAGTGGCATGGTGTGAGAGACCCTCTGCCGTCTGGTGGATTAGGGATGCCGCTGTGAGGTCATCGCCCGAAGCAATAGCTGTTTGGGTCTGCTGAAGGAGAGCGTCCACTGCGCGGGCACCTTTAGGATCATAGCGGCGATACCATTCTTGGCTCTGTTGATGGTGCTCTTTTAAGGACCGAAGGTTCTCTAGCTGTTTCTTTCTGACTTGGCTCACTGCCTCAATGTCTGCTAGAGCGGTCTGGAGATCCATGACTTCGGGCGGTGCATCTTGGCGATCATCTGCCTTTTGCCATGCGTCTAGTTGACGCAACAGATCATGCAAGCCTCGATCTTCAGGACCAGCATTTATTTGGCTATTGTGATGGTGCTGCAGGGCTTCCTGCGGATCAAACTGATTACGCGAGGATTGGCGTGCTCGCTGTAGTTCTTGGCGTTGCCATTCGGGGCAATACTTTTGTGATGCGCTCATGATTTGCCCACTTTCTTGGCCTTGTTTCTCGTTCTATTATTGTCCTTTAGGGTCCGGCTATTGGTCTCAGGCGCAGGCCTTCATGAGCCATGTGCTCATGCATAGCGTCGATAAAACCTGGGGGTGGGACTCCTGTCCATCGCAGAGTACCGTCGTCATCGATGCGGGCCTCCATCCACAAGCCTTCTTCTTCTAGTTGGCTAGCCCATTCTTGATGACGCTCAGTGATAAAGTGGATCCGCTGGTTGTCCGAACCACGCCAGCGCATGGCCGTGGCGCGATGAGCCTGGTACGGACCATCAATGAAAATATCCAGTTGCTTGATGAGGGTCATTGCCTCCTCACCACGACGCCGCAGGGCCTCCATGGTATAGCCGCTATAGAGCATAATACTCCAGTCGCCTCGATGGCGCAAGCGTGTGACGAGCGATAAAACACCATTCATTTGCTGGAACGGCTCACCACCAGAGATGGTGAGCCCGTCAATTCCGCGCAGGCCTTCAAGCCACTCGACGATTGCTTCAATTGACTCGGCAGAGCCCCCATGAGCCTTATGCGTGTGCGGGGCAATGCAGCCGGGACAAGCAAGGTCGCAGCCCTGGACCCAGAGGCCAGCACGGGTTCCAGGGCCGAGTACAGTTGTGGCATGGACCCGATCGGCTATCCGTATTGAGGAAGTTTGGGACATCCTGTACCCTCCAGTGAATAACATGGTCTCTGACACGGCTCTGTCTGTTTAACGATTCACCAGGGGATTTTTTTGGAAGGCACCTCCCCCTTTGGCAGCTCCGGGTACAACGTGCAATCCATGGTTGCAGCCACCTACGATGGTGTCAGTGCGGTGGTATGATCACCAGTCGCAAGCCCATGAACTTCTCGCGGCGGCTTGTTTCAAGTCTGCCACGGGATGCGCTGCGGCAGTACCTTGCCGAGGACAGCCAGCCACCACCGCGGAATACGCGATCGTCTCCCTCACTGGGTCCCACGGGATCAACAACGGGTTCATCTCCCAGCCACGCATACCAATCAGCACACCATTCGCCGACATTACCGTGCATGTCCTGCAAACCCCAAGGATTGGCCTGACGCTCTTCCACCGGACTGGTGGCAGACTGCTCACCCCACTCGCGACTATAGTGTGCCACGATATCGCTGAGGGAGTTGCCACACCAAAACGGCGTCTGGGTATCAGCTCGGCAGGCGTACTCCCATTGCGCTTCGGTTGGCAAGCGAGCGTCCATGCCTGGGAACATTTCGTTAAGCCGCTCGCACAATATGACGCCGTCAAGGTGTGTCACTGCTTGAACCGGGTGACCCGGGCCCCCCACCAGAAAGTCAAAGCTTGGATCGGAACTATGTATAGCGCCGTAAAATGCGCGCGTGACCGGTGTTTGTCCCATCCAGAAGCCACGGCTGAGAATGACTTGATGCGGGGGATTCCCTTCTTCCAAAGCATCACCCATGATAAAAGTACCCGGTGCAATCCAACGCATTCGGTAGCGGATGCCCTTGACCAAAAGATCTGCCCACCAGCGTCCATTGAAGCGATAGGAATCTTCACCAACGTCTGCCGCCCAAGCAGGCCAACATCGTTGCCGCTTGCTGCTTGCAGGAGAAGGGGTGCCTGCGGACTCCATGAGCAAATTTCTGATTGCTTGTAAAAGTTCGCCGGCATTTCCAGGCCGATAGCGAACCATGGAGAGGCTGCGACGTAAAACCTCTGGGAGGGACCGATGAATTTTCCCTGTTGCTTCCAGGTAGAGTGCCGCACTGCCTTCCAAAACCATGGGAGCGTAGTGGGTGAGGAGCCACCCCAAAAGTCCCGCCAGGCTATAGACATCCGTGAAAATTCCAGAGCCAAAGGTTTTTATCTCAAGCGGAGACCATGATTTAGGCTCAGGGGGCCTCATTGGTAAGCCCAGATTCCAGTCGGTAACAACTGGCTGGTCCGAACCCGCACGGAAAAAGATGTTTTGAGGTCGAATGTCTCGATGAGAGACATCAACTTTATGTGCCCGAGCCACGATTGAGGTGATTTCACCCCACCATTGAAATAACTGAGCTGTTGTTGGCTTGGTAGTAAGCACACGCTGGGCCAAAGTCTCGCCATCAAGGTACTCAATAATATAAAAGAGTCCATATTGTGGGTCTTCACCATGGTCTAAGACAGCAACCACGCCAGGGTGAACCATCTCCTTGAGTGCGGCCACATCCCTTTTGAAGGCCTGACGCTGGGGACGCTCATTAGAGCAGGAAAGAGCCTGGGTCTTTATGACTGCCACCTTATGGGTATGTGGGCATCGGACCTTATACACTCCCCCACTGTGGCTCTGTCCCAGGATCGCAAGAACCGTGTAGCCTGAAATTTCTGCTCCCACTGGAGCGATCGATGAATAGCCGTCTACGCCAACTGGTTTGCCAGGAAGCTTGGCGTCATAAAGAGCATCCTTGAGCATATTAATGGCTGCCAGCGGCCATCCAAATTCTGTAAAGTCCTGTTCGTTAAATCCCAGCAGATCCTCAATCTGCTTGCCCGAGAGATGCGACTGCCATTGGGCCAGGCCGTTGGCATTTAGAAAAGTAAGTAGGTCCATGTGGATCTTCATGTATTTTAAATGCTTTATTTAAGGTTAGATGGTTGTCTGAGAATGAGGCATTGTATATAACGATGTCGTTATTGTATTTTATCATGATTCCGACTGGTGGTAGAAGGTCTTACAGATCAGACGTCGTCTGACATAGTGCGCCCATGCCGAGCGACGAACCGCTTCCACGCATTAGTGTGCGCCTGCCAGAACATGACATTGCGTGGCTCCAGCAGCAGTTTGGCAGCACCACCCGTGGTATTCGCGAAGCGGTGGCTCATCTGCGTGCTTGTTTAAGTGTGCCCGAAATTCTCGCGGAGCGCTTTGCCAGTGGTGAAACCGTCACCATTGGCAGCCTGTTGGTCCGCTTGGATTGCTCATATCAGCAATTGTTTCGCATCTTACAAAAGGCCCGCGAAGAGGGGGCCTTGCGTTT
>REDP01000235.1 GCA_007693455.1 Planctomycetota bacterium
GCTCTTTGTGTCCAGGCGACCGTGATAATGGCCGCGGAGGATGCGACGGTGGTCTGTGACGCCTCGGGCAGTGCGGAATCTCGGATACTGATATTCCCTTACAAGCGAACAAACGGTACTGATACTGTGTGGCCCGGTATCTCTAGTTGTCGCTTGAGTACTGGGTTTCTAGGGCTTTAGATGCTTAGCCAAGGAGTGTAGCCATGGCCAAATCGCTTACCTGCTTGGTGATAGCCTTGCTATTCCCCGTACTATTATTATCTGAGGAAAACACCCTCTACTGGGGCGGTACTGGGGGGAACTGGTCTGCTGCTCACTGGTATGATAACGAAGATCTCGGTGGCACTGCCCAGTCCTGGCAGGACGGATCGCGGGCGGTGATTACTGGCTCTGGTGCCAGTGTCGTGGTGGATCAGTCCATTGTAGCGGCTGGGGTCGACCTGCACGAGGATGCGGAGATACGCATTGGTGGCAGTCATGTTCTCCGCATTGAAGGTGCGACTGATGGTGAAGGGACAGTGATCTTTACCAATACCAGTGGTGATAATATGGGTCCAGACCACGGCTTGATTGTCGACCATAGCGATCCCCAAGAGCTGGCTTGGCGTCTGCAATTACACAATGACCAAGTTCGGATTAATCTCAGTATTATCGGCAGAGCCCAACTAACCTTTCAAGGTAAGGCCCAAGCTTGGGGGAATGATTTTCGTATTTATCTGGGATCAGAAACCCATTTGCTCATCGGATCCTTGGCGGAAATTAATAATAATCGCTCTGATTTGGTCAATGCTCGACCCTTCTGGGTGCATAGCGCTGACGACACGGCGCTATTAGAATTCCATCCCCATTTTGTGGCTGATCTAGCCGATGAAACGGTATTCGAAGACGATTACCCATACGCTTATCCAGATGATGACCCTGGTGACGGCAGTTATGTCAAACCGGTGGGAGGTATGTCCACCTGGCGCAATACCAGTGGTACCACCGTGACCCATTCCAGTCGCAATCTTGCCACAATCCACAAATACACAGGGGGTGAAAAGCGTTATACGCATCATGGTTTATGGAATTTTGAAGGCGATGCACAAGACCCCGATCCGCGTTGGATTGTGCGCAGCAATGCGCAATCCTATGATGGCGGTATCTATTATATTCGTGATTGGACATTAGTTACGGAAGAAGATTTTACCTTTGAAGGGATATGGCACGAAGGAGTAAATATCGGATTCGCCAGCCGTAATCAGGAAGGGGTAACGGTTCGCAAAGAGGGCCCTGCAGATTTTATTATTCGGGGCACACAAAGCTATTCACCCGATAGCCACATGCAGGTAGCTGAGGGTAGAGTGCGTTTTTATACCGATCCCAAAGTACCTGAACAAGCCCGTGACAACAATGGATGGTTTAGCCAAGGTGGAAATTATTTACATTTGACGGTGGAGCCAGATGCCGCAGTACATTTCCACCCACCGCTGGAGGCGCCTTTTCACCTCTATCAAGGCAGCATAGAAGGTCAGTTGGTCCTGGAACTTGCTGCCGATCGTGAACAGGCCGTATTACATATTGACGGCGATATGGATATTGCTGGCAGCTTACGTCTCGAGGTGGGGGAATCCTTACAGGGTGCTGGCTATCGACTCCTGAAAAGCAGTCAGGGTATGCTCAGTTTAAGTGCGACTGAGCATGAAATACCGCACGGTTGGGAGTTACGTCTTGAGGATGATCAGCGCGAGCTGTGGCTTCGGCCAAGCCAGGATGGCGCTGATCAGCGTCGCATTGCCTTACACAGTTTTCCGCAGCACCACTGGCTGCAGATGCCAGAGGAATCGCCGGCTGACGAGCAGGATGACCAATTGGAATATTTTAATGATAACGACCCAACTCTTAATCATATCTTTCGCCTCGAAGCTCATGGCCCAGAAGGGGTTCAATAATGAGCAATGCTGCGTAAGGGCTTGGCCACCTGTAGATCCCACGTTGCGTGTATCGGGCTGAGCGCTTCGCCGCTCAGCCGTATCTTGGCAGCAGAGCCCAGCTGCAGGCAGTGGGCTCGCTTAAACAGCCCTCTCAAGGGTAAGCGTCCACTCATGCCAGCAAGGCCATAGGGCTAAGCAATATTGTCTGGACTTACTGATGTAAAGGAGATAAATCCATGAAGTGCATTCCTTTGTTGATAGGGTTTATCTGCTCGGTGGCCTTGGTTAAAGCCTCAGCTAGCGAACAGCCGCGCATTTTGGTGCTGATGGACCGCGGTTTTAATAATACCGAATTTTACCAGGGAACCCTCCCGCTTATTGCCCTGGGTTATGCCGTTGAGGTGGCCTCTCCTGAAGGGGGAATAGTGTTTCGTAGTAATGATGCTCAGGCTGATGATCGTGGTCGGGATTGGCAGGCAGACCTCAGTCTAGACGAAGTAAACCCAGAGCGCTACGTGGGACTTTTTATACCCGGGGGGCATAGTCCTGGCCACCTGGAACAGCATGCTCGCGCAATTGCTATTAGTCGCGAGATTATGCAGCGTGACATACCGGTGGCGGCAGTTTGTCATGGTCCGCGCCTGCTTTTACGGGCAGGAGTCTTGCATGATCGAGTGGTGACGAGCCTCTTTCGCGTTCCCAACGAAGCTCCACAAGAGTGGCGAGACGGGGCTATGGGGACCTATATTGATCAAGCGGTGGTGCGTGATCGTACTTTAGTAACCGCCCGCTATCCGGGTGATATGACTGCATTTATCAATACCTTTATTGATGTTTTAACACAAGAAAACGGATTGCCGAGTCTCAACAAAGTGGCGCGTCTGGCTTTGGTGGTGGATGGCTTGGATAATCAGCACCAGCGATGGGCGATGTTAGATGCGCCTCGGGTGCTGGGGAGTGAAACCCGCGAAATTCGCACGACCAACCATCTCAATGCCCTGCTGAGTGATGGCGATTGGCAGCCAGATGTGGTGGTAGTCTTTCCTGGATCACAGTTTGATCGGGACGATTTATCGCAATTGCCCGGTAAGCTGATGATATTGGATGAGCAGGAACATTACAGTGCGCACTTGCCCTTGTTAGGTGATGCTATTCGTGTTCATGGTTCCGCTCGCGAAGATACGCCCGCACCACCCCCCGCAGATGCACTCATCGCCATTGCTCCAGGATTTGATGATGCAGCGGTAGCAGGTTTGCAGGCGGTTCTGGCTACCCGTGGCCATCGCGTGGCATTGGTGGCCGAAGCAGAAGATGCAGGCTGGGTGCGGGGCTTGCACGGGCTTACCCTGTGGGCCGATGATCGACATCAAGTAGCCCGGAAGCAGGAGGCGCTCATAGTTGCCCCTGGGGGCTTTTGGCCCATGGCCGACAGTCGTGCTCGTCAGACAGATGACCCTCCAGCATGGCTGCACGAGCAAGAACAACGGGACCAAGCCAGAATAAAGTGGCTGCAAGAACGCTATGCCGATGGGGACACTCTGGTGCTCATAGGAATGGACGCCTTGCGAGTAGGACGCGGCAATGAGGCCTTTGCTGGTTTACGCTTTGCCAGTTCGCAACAGACCCGCTGGGGTTTCGGTCGCAATGGCGCTCGATTTAGTAGCGACCCAGCACGCAAAAGTGCTGAGCGCTTGTTTACGGCCCAGGGTGCAGCGGCAATTCCCGAGCTCATAGCGCTCATGGATCAAGCTAATGATGAGGCCGAATAAGATATTCCTGGCCCCATACCTGATAGGCCAACAACTGCGCGCTTTTGCCTGAGGAATGGCTGGGGTGCGGGCCTCGGGCGCAGCGCGGGCGACGGCCTCGCGGACGGCGGCGCGACGTTCCTGCGTCGCGGGATCACGACCGCGTTCGCGTTCATAAGGATGGGGACAGGCCACTTCTTAATTGACCCCCGCCACGATCCCTTATCCTCAATCCCATCACCCCACTAAAGCCCCAAGGCCCC
>REDP01000036.1 GCA_007693455.1 Planctomycetota bacterium
CCCAAAGCAATATCCTCAGGGTTCTCTACCGTTAGCATTACAGTTACGGCATTGAGGGCTACCACTGAACCCGACTGCGGGGATGCGCTAATGCGATCGGCAGCAATGATTTCGAAACTGAAAGATTGAGCGGCGCCGGATTCAAAGCCGTCCCTTGGCACTAGGGTAAAGGATACGGTGGCAGGCTCTGGAGTATCGTCTGGAGTATAGGTAACGGTACCATTGTCTATGCTTACGCTGCCTTGGTTGGGGTGGTCACCAACTTCAACCTGCACCTCATGTCCATCTGCATCCTCCGTGGTGAATGCCCAGGTGAGCTGCCCATCTCCATCACCAATGCGCCACTGCCGCCCGCTAGGAGCACCTTCGCTTACGCTAATACTTGGGGCATTATTGGTCCACGACACAGTTATTGATCCCTCATCCGAAAGCTCGTCATCATCATCGGCGCTGGCTCGGTAGATAATGGTACCGGAATCAAGACTGGTGCCCTGATGGCTGATCGTCAATTCTGCACCATCGAGACTTACGGAAGCATTTTCCAGGTCGCTATCATCAACAATGGTATATAGGATAGCACCCGAGGGAGTACGCGTAGCCGATAAGTCTATGGTTAGCGAGCCTCCAGCAACAATTTCCAGATCTTGATTTGGTGCATTGATAGATGGCGCATCATCCCCGCTATCTGAACTTCCGCCACCACAGCCGGAAAGGAGTAGGGCTGCACCAAGGCAGAGTGCTGCCCAGAGATGAGTCAAGTAAAAGGGAGTGGTGAGTGTTTCTCGGACAGGTAGGGCCATATCGTTTCCTCTCAAATAATAGCGTTCTGTGCATTAAATTGTAGAGCGCCTTAAATAGCGGCGCTGGGGTTGAGCATTTCGGACTAGGGGAAGTCGTTATAAGGGCTTAATCTTTTAAATTCGGATCGTCGTGTGTCAATCGGTTTCCAGCTGAGCTAATACTTAACTGGTTCCGACTGTCTGTGTTGTTCATGCAAAGGTAGTTATTGTGGTGGTGAGAGTTTGTAACTTGTAAAAAGAATTCTTTATACTGAGATAGCGTTTCTTCGTCAATGTAGGAAAATCCTACACCTGAATTCCATCTTTATCGTGCGCCTAGATTTCAGAAGGAACAATGTAAGGCGCTGTTATTATTGAAGTTATACGCCAAAATAACGACCACAGTCATAACGGATAAATTGAAGCAATCAGATACGCCGAACCTGAGTTGCATACTAAAAAGATCCGGAGGGGCACTGTCGCACCCCATGATTTTAGGCCTACCCTCCTATTCAGTCCGTATCTTCGTCTACCACTGGGGACAGTGAGCATAAAGCGAATACCGGGATTAACCATTTCCCTCCGTGCGCTCGGTGTCCTTTATGGCGATCCCAGCCAATTTTCTTTATGACAATCTGATTGTCTCGCCTTTTTATGAATCCAATCTCCGGATAAACTGGTCAAGAAACAGAAGCCCATCTTCAATTCCGAGGTGAGCTACGAGACGCACTCGTTTTGGGCATTGCAGAGGATGCCCTGTGATTATAGTCGCTGCGTGCCAGGGGGAGGTTCGCTCACGAACCTGAGAGGGCAAAACATGCCGACCCCTTGAACCTGATGCGGGTAATGCCGCCGCAGGGATGGCCGTCAGTATGCAGGGCGTTTGTGACCTCAGTTTGCTGTCTTCCCTCCTGGCCTCTTGTTGATCATCATCGCCATCCGCCAGGAGGTTTCTCTACCATGTCTACAAACACTACACCCAGCAATCCCGCCGATCTTGAAGTCACCACCGGCCCCTTAGCCAGTGGCTATAAGGTCTACGAAGCGGGAAGTCTATTCCCCGAACTGCGCGTGCCTTTTCGGGAAATCCCCCTGCACCCGGATAGTGGCGAAGAGCCAGTGCGGGTCTATGATACCTCGGGCATTTACTCTGACCCCAACGAAACCATTGATATTAGCAAGGGACTGCCCCCCCTGCGAGAATCCTGGATTGAAGGACGCGGTGATGTGGAGCGCTACCAGGGCCGTGATGTCACTCCCCTGGACAACGGGGTGAAAATGGCCGAAGTGGGGCAGATCCATGCCTTTCCCAATGTCGAGCCCAAGCCCCTGCGCGGCAAAAACGGCGCTGCGGTCACCCAGTACGCCTACGCCAAACGTGGTATTATTACCCCGGAAATGGAATATGTGGCCATTCGCGAAAATATGAAGCGCTCGGAGATTCGCGATGCGGTGAGTAAGGGCGAAAGCTTTGGCGCCAGCATCCCCGAGGAGATTACCCCCGAATTCGTCCGCGAAGAAATCGCTCGCGGCCGCGCCATTATCCCCGCCAATATTAATCACCCTGAATTAGAGCCGATGATTATCGGTCGTAATTTCCTGGTGAAAATCAATACCAATATTGGCAACTCGGCCGTCACCTCCTCCATTGGCGAAGAGGTGGATAAAATGGTGTGGTCGATCCGCTGCGGTGGCGACACCCTCATGGATCTCTCCACCGGCAAGCACATCCACAACACCCGCGAATGGATCCTGCGCAACTGCCCCGTACCCGTGGGTACCGTGCCCATTTATCAGGCCCTGGAAAAGGTGGACGGTGTCGCCGAAGATCTCACCTGGGAAATCTACCGCGACACCATTATCGAACAGTGCGAACAAGGCGTTGACTATGTGACCGTGCACGCTGGCGTGCGCTTGCCCTATGTGCCGCTCACCGCCAAACGGGTTACGGGTATTGTCTCGCGCGGCGGCTCGATTATGGCCAAGTGGTGTTTAGCCCATCACCGCGAGAGCTTCCTGTATGAGCATTTCGAAGACCTCTGTGAAATTCTCAAGGCCTATGACGTGTCGTTCTCCCTGGGTGATGGCCTGCGCCCCGGCTGTATTGCCGATGCCAATGACGAAGCCCAGTTTGCCGAACTGGAAACCCTGGGCGAACTTACCAAAATCGCCTGGAAGCACGAAGTGCAAACCATGATTGAAGGCCCAGGCCACGTGCCCATGCATTTGATCAAGGAGAACATGGACAAGCAGTTGGAATGCTGCCACGAGGCACCCTTCTACACCCTCGGCCCCCTCACCACTGATATTGCCCCCGGCTATGATCACATTACCTCGGGCATCGGGGCGGCGATGATTGGCTGGTACGGGACGGCAATGCTCTGCTATGTCACGCCCAAAGAGCATTTGGGCCTACCCAATCGCGATGATGTTAAAACTGGGGTGATCACCTATAAAATCGCCGCCCACGCCGCCGACCTAGCCAAGGGTCACCCAGCCGCACGGGTACGCGATGATGCCCTATCTCGGGCTCGCTTTAGCTTCCGCTGGGAAGATCAGTTCAACCTTTCCCTGGACCCGGAAACGGCGCGCAGTTTCCACGATGAAACCCTGCCCGCGGCGGGTGCCAAAGAAGCTCACTTCTGCAGTATGTGCGGGCCCAAGTTCTGCTCCATGGCGATCTCGGAAGAAATTCGCGAGTACGCCAAAAAAGGCATGGAAGAAATGAGCCAAACCTTCAAAGAGCAGGGCAGCAAATTGTATGTAGAAGTCGGCAGCGAAGACACCGACCAGTAAGACAAGCCAAACACCCCCTCCTGCCGCAGGTTTGTGTGACAGGAGGGCCAATGCATCGATAATTGCAGCCATCCCATGGTAGCGCCGTTGGCGCTACCATGGGATATAATGCACGCACAAACCAACCCTACAAAGGCTGCGCAGGCTCGGTAGCCAAAGGGCGTTCGCGTTACAGATCCCGCTGCAGACAAAGCGCCTGCGCAACCCCTACGGGGTTGGCTTGCTGGTATACCCTATCCCAGGGTAGCGCCGTTGGCGCAACCCTGGGCTGTGATACGAAGCCCCGTTGGGGCTTTGAGACAGCCAGGCCCCTGGATGACTGCGTCCAACATGGCGACGCAGACTGTGA
>REDP01000180.1 GCA_007693455.1 Planctomycetota bacterium
GTTATAGAAATAGTGGGGCTGCAGCAAATTACTGAAGTCCCAGACATGCCAGAATATGTTATGGGTGTTATTAATCTTCGCGGTAGCGTAATCCCAGTCGTCTGTGTTCGTCGTCGCTTCAATATGCCTCCAAAAGAGCATGACGAACGCACCTGTGTGGTGGTGGTGCAGATTGCTGACATTTCCGTTGGCTTGATCGTTGATGAGGTGGATGAGGTCCTCGAAATTACTGCGGATCAAGTGACTCCACCACCCAGGGTTCGAGCCGATGGTGCATCACGATTCGTAGCTGGCTTGGGCAAGGTCGGTGAGGCTGTGAAAATCCTTCTTGATGTTGAACGCCTATTGCGTGATGGAGATATCCAGCAACTGGCACAAATAGATGAATAGCCGAAGTGGATTCCTCCATAATTGGGGCTGTAGTGTAGTTTGTTGCTCTGAATTGAAGGTCTCTGTTCCTTGTTGCCGAACGGGCCTGTGTCTCGATGGACCTAAGGTGTCGCTGGATTTATGTGAAGGGGGTGCGCAATGAGGGTGTTTCAATCGGTGTCAGGGCGCGCAACCATTGGTTTAGCTCTTGTCCTCGCGATGATGTGCTGTTTGACAGCGGTCGCTATTCATCGCGTACATGTCCTTGAAAAGACTTTGGGTGAATCCCTCAGTGGGCCTCTGGATGATCGATCCCAAGCAGTTCTTCACCAGTTTACCCCCTTAATGATGGCGCTTACAGGATGTGCCGTACTGCTTGGGATGATGATTATGATCATGGTTCGTCGACAGCTACGACCGTTGCAGCGGGTGCGAACGCAAGCGGAAGCGCTCGCCAAGGGCGAGCCTCTCCCGCCTGTTGCCACGAAGCGTAGTGATGAAATAGGAGAGTTGGCCGTAGCGATAAATGAGGTGGCAAAATCACTATCGTTGCGCGCCGATGTGGCAGCAGCAGTCGCTCATGGTGATTTGCGCCCTGAGATAGTCCTTTCGTCAGAACACGATCGCCTTGGTTTGTCACTGCGCGACATGGTTTATGGCTTGCGTACACGAATAACGACCTTGGATGAACAGGCGCGATCTGTTGCTGCCAGTTCATCGGACATCACCGACGCCGCGCGCGCCCTATCTGACGGGGCAAGTCAACAAGCCGCCAGTCTTGAAGAAATTGGTGCAAGCATGGGTGAAATTGAAGCTGCTGCCCAACGGGCTTCACAAGCTGCGACTGAAGCCGATCAGCGTGGGGCGCGTGCTGCCGCGTCCGGCCAGGGGGGCTTAGAGAAATTAGGTGATCTCAAAGTGGCAATGGCTGAAATCAGTTCGGTTACGGGTAACATTAGCGGAATTCTAACTACAATTGAAGGCATTGCTTTCCAGACCAACCTTCTGGCCCTTAATGCAGCCGTTGAGGCAGCCCGAGCGGGCCGTCATGGTAAGGGTTTTGCTGTCGTAGCCGATGAAGTGCGAGCCCTTGCTGGCCGTAGTGGAAAAGCTGCTCAAGAAAGCGCTGAACTTATTGCGCAAACAACTGAGCGGGTGCATCGTGGGGTGGCCGCCACCAATGCGGTGGCCGAGGCTCTTCAGGGTATCGCACAGGAGGTGGCCGAAACTGCGAGTTTGGTTGCGAACATCGCGCAAGCCGCCCAAGATCAATCGGTATCAGTGAGTCAGGTGCGTGAAGGGTTGACGCAAGTTGAGCAAGTCACGCAATCGAATACCGCGCAGTCCGAGCAAACCGCCGCCTCAGCTGCCGAGCTATCTCGTACGGCCCACGCCTTGGCAAAACTCGTTGGGAATTTCAAGTTGCCCCCAACGTTGAATAGAAGCCCAGAATCGATTGCACAGGTGCCGGTTACAGAACATGTTCCATTGCCGGCGCAGCGGAGTCAAACCAGATCAGAGCCGTCTCAATCGCTTAAAGTATCAGCCAGTATGCCAGTAGGAACTGCAAGTGCTGACTCGGTTAAGACTCAGCCCCCCAGGACGGCAGCGTCTTCAAGTGCAGCCAAGGTTGTTTCGACACCGGCTGTAAGGAAAAAGGTTGAGCAGAAGCCACCGTCAAGCGAACTCCGTCTGCCGCCAGAAAGTGGTTGGCCCAGTGATGATGTGGACCCTGCTCAGGTAATTGATTTAGACCGAGATCCGGGGCGGTATTAGTCATGTTTGCGGAGCGTCAACGGTGAATGATGATGTATCACCTCGGTCGTTTGGGCACACCCTCGACGATGCTGGCTTCGCCCAAATCCGCGACCTTGTCTATCAACACTTTGGCATCGTTCTCAGCGAACAAAAACGAGGTCTCGTGGTCGGTCGCTTACAGCGAGTACTGAGAGACCGTGGATTAACGAATTTCCGCGACTACATTGATCTTTTGCTGGCAGATAAAAACGGTTCATTGTTGGCTGAATTAGCAAACCGCATGAGCACCAATCACACCCATTTTTGGCGTGAGCCCGCTCATTTTTTAGTATTTCGGGAGTCAGTCCTGCCGTGGGTTCAACAGGTAAGCCCACAACGAGACCTCCGATTGTGGTGTGCGGCAGCCGCAACTGGGGAAGAGCCTTGGACTTTGGCAATGATACAGCGACAGTTTTTTGCTGAGAACTATCGTCATTGGCAAGCAGGTCTGGTCGCAACAGACATCTCTGAACCCGCTTTATGTATTGCTGAAAAAGGCGTTTATGATAATGATCGAGTTCAGCCGCTGCCTCAAGATCTCCGCGCATTAGGTATGGAGACAATGGGAGGTGGTCGTTGGCGTATTCGTGATGAGATGCGCAAAGATGTTATGTATCGGCGTTTTAATCTCATGGCAGAAAAACTGCCCTTCAAACATCCGTTTCACTGTATATTTATCCGTAATGTGATGATATATTTTGACCAGGATACGCGCCGGCGTCTTATTGCTCGCCTTGTCAACTCATTGCTTCCTGGTGGATGGTTATTTGTGGGCCACAGTGAATCCCTTGGAAGAGATGATGCGAATTTAGAATATGTATCGCCAGCCGTCTATCGTCGAAAGTCTGAGAGTCAGTAATGAGCGATCCGGTGCGTGTGCTTATTGTTGATGATTCGTTGCTGGTGCGTACTGCTCTGGAACAGGGGCTTAGCTCCGTCCCTGGTATTTCAGTGGTTGGAACCGCTGCCGATCCTTATCAAGCTCGGGATATGTTGGTTCGCCTACGCCCTCAAGTAATGACTCTAGATATTGAAATGCCGCGCATGGATGGGCTTACCTTTCTTCGGCGGTTACTGCCGCAATGGCCCATTCCAGTGATCATGGTGAGTTCGTTAACCGAGCGCGGTGCAGACAGTACCCTTCAAGCTCTGGCCATTGGGGCTGTCGATTTTATAGCAAAGCCGACGGCGAGCATAAGTGGCAGTTTGCATGCTATGATTGGCGAATTAGCAGAAAAGATCCGGGCAGCGAGCACCATCACTCATCTTCCAGTTGAACCTGTGTGTATGACGAAAGATGTTAGGCCGCAGTCGCAAGCGGCGTCATCATTGCTGACTCCTGCCCTTAGCAGGCGATTGCAAGCTATTGCGCCTCCTAAACTGATTGCCATTGGTGCCTCTACGGGAGGAACCCAGGCTTTGCATACGATCCTCTCGGTACTGCCAAGTGATATGCCGCCAATTGTTGCTGTTCAGCACATGCCTCCTGCCTTCACAACCATGTTTGCTCAACGCCTTGATGCCACCTGCAAGCTGCGGGTGCGTGAGGCCAGAGACGGTGATGAGATCGCTAATGGTGATGTATTGATTGCCCCTGGTGGGCAACAAATGAGGATTATAGGCAACGGAGGTCGACTGCGGGTACGCATTAGTGAAGACGGGCTTGTCAATGGTCATCAGCCTTCGGTTGAGCCTCTGTTTGTGAGTTGTGTCCCCATCGCTCGCTGGGTAACTGCT
>REDP01000205.1 GCA_007693455.1 Planctomycetota bacterium
TAAGCGAGGGCGGACCGGGGGATTATCAAGGGGGCTTGCCCCCTTGATGACCAAAACTGCGCCCGGTGGGGCTCGAACCCACGACCCACGGATTAAAAGTCCGTTGCTCTACCAGCTGAGCTACAAGCGCGGGCGCAGCCTATCAGCCAATTTCCAGGTGCAAGAACGAGACGCTTGAGGGGGTACAAGGCGGTCCCGGGTGTGGGTATGGGGATGAGAACTCGGCTAGGTGGGCTCTATGGTAGCACAGACATTGGGGCATTGGGGGAGTCTACTACTGCCACTTGGGTGGTGGGGAGGAGTAACGCTGCTTACCCTGCCGCGATGTACTCTGGGGGCGGGTATATATATGACCTGTATGGGGTTGCGCCGGTACTTTTTAGGGGGCTGCGTGGTGGCGGTGAGTGGCGAGACCTGCGGCGCGGACGATGGCGCTGAGGTCGTGAATGGCGCGCTCAAGTTCGTGGTTGATGACGATGTAGTCGAATTGCTGCCATTGGCTGGCTTCTGCGGCGGCTTCACTCAGGCGACGGGTTATGCTGTCTTCATCGTCGGTTCCGCGGCCGCGGAGGCGCTGTTCCAGCTCTGCGAGTGATGGTGGGGCGATAAATACCTGAACTGCCTGGGGCATGGTGGCGCGGATTTGGCTTGCCCCCTGGACATCTACATCCATCACAACGCTGCGACCGTGAGCGATATGCTCTTCCACAAAGGCTCGAGGGGTTCCATAATGGTGACGACCAAAGACGGTAGCGTGCTCTAAAAAACCATCGCGCTCTACCTGCTGGGCAAATGCCTCAGGTGACATAAAAAAATAGTCAGTGCCGTGCGTTTCGCCAGGACGGGGCTGGCGCGTGGTGGCACTAACGCTCATGACAAAGTTGGCGTGACTCTGAAGAAATCCCTTAATAATGCTGGATTTTCCAGCGCCACTGGGACCTGAGAGGACCAGCAGGAGGGCGGGAGCACTCTGCCAACCAGGCAAGGCCGCAGGCGATGAATCGTGAGACGCTGTCATAATGAGCATGCTCAAGCACCGTGATTGATGCGCAAGGAGGAAGCTGTTCTGATGGCCAGGGGGATGCAAAGCCTATATTGAACTGGCCGATCTGGCTGTGAGTGGCAGTGGTATGCTGGTGATACGCAGACAGACGCCCCTGCCGCAACAGCCTTGCCATAGGATGGGCGGGGGGCAATTTACAGGGTATGAACTACATTCGTGTGATCATCAATTATCTGGTGCTTGCCGCTATTTTGGTGGCAATTATTGCCGTCGTTCGCCTGGCTCCGCGCTATGGTAATTCTACCGTGGCTCCGCACGATTATCGCGACATGCGCGATATTCCGCGCTATGCGCAAGTGGCCTTTGATGCCACCGTTGGCATCAATGAATACCGCATCGGCGACAAGGTTGCCATATCGCTGGGTGATGACCCAACCCGCACCACCTACTTTGGCTGGGTGGGCGGAAGACCTGGCGATCAGGTGGGACTGCAAGACCGTCAGGTGATGGTTAATGGTGAACCTCTCAATGATCTGGTAGCACCGCAGCGCACTCGTGATGGAGGCACTATCGCCAACTATCCTCGTGGATTGGAGGCTGTTCCGCCAATAGTCGTGCCGGTGGGCCATCTCTTGGTGATTTCTGATTCTCATCGCTTTGATAGCGTTGAGCACGGCCTCTTTCCAGAAACTATGGTACTCGGACGCATAACCTCCGTGGGAGGAGGCTAAACCATGGAAAAGCATCAACACCACGCTTCCCCCAGCCCCCTCACTCCTCATTTACTGCAAGGTATCGGCCTCCTGGTGGTCAGTGGTATTTTGCTTCTCATTGCGCTATCTTGGTTCTGGGACGGCATTCAGCGATGGATGGCAATTAGCGCCCTTGAACAATCTCAGCGCCACGAGTTCCTTGATCGCTCTTCGCAAGCCCAGCAGGCTGCCAATCGCGCAGCTCGCTACGGTAAGGATGCGGCGACCGCTGTCGCTGGCTTTGATCCCACTGCCACCGATGCGCCCACCCGCATCAACCAGATTGCTGCTGGGGTATCGCAGAATCGGGCTTTAGTCCGGAATATGCAGGATTATGTACGCATTCTTGACGACCAGCCCATCAGCCCCAGCGGCCATGGTCCCAATGTGGCACTGCTGCAGGCTATGGTTGAGTATCGGGATCATCAGCGCGGCAGCGTCCCGCCCCTGCCAACTACTCACAGTGGCGGCGCGCCAGACCGCAGCCTTCTCCAGCGTGCGTTGGAATGGCGCTTGGCCGCTGCCTGGCGCAGTGGTGATGGCGATGCTGCTGCTGAAAGCGCTGCGCAGCTGGCCTTCTTATTTCCCAAGCATCCTGCTACCCCCTATGCACGACTCTTCCATCAGGCCATGAGCGAAGGCCTGGAAGAGGGACAGCTCGGTCGCCTGCTTGGACGCAATTCAGCAACACGTAATGAGGCGGCGATTGCCGCCGTTTTACGCGCGGCGATGCAGCAGAGGCCCGAAAATAGTTTGGCCATTCTGCCGCATATCCCAAGTAGTAAACGCAGTGGCCCCGAACGACTGACGTCCTTAATTATCAACGAGAGTAGTCCCGAACGCGTGACCGAAGAAGCCGAGCGCCAGGGCAGCGATGAGGCCCTAGGGGTTGCCGCAGCCTATGTTCTCAGCCACAACCGGGTGGACCTGGCTCGGCGTTTGGCAGCAACTGGGAGCGAAGGCTTTGAACGGCGCTTATCAACCATCGTTGCCCGACGCGAATTGGATTTTGCTACCCTTGAGAAGCTCGGCGTTGCCATCGAAGATATTCAGCCTCAACCCATGCTAATCCATCATGGTCGTGATTGGATTAGTTTTCATTTAAGCGACAGCCATGGCAATATACCTACTGCCCAAGGCTTACAGGTACGCATTAATGGAACGGCTATCGAGAGCGACTCCATGGTTCGCGTGGGGAGCCTGATTTGGGTTCATGCGCCTGGTGACAATCGCCTCAATCTGGAATTACGCATTGATGATCAACCGGTGTCCATTCAGGAGGTGTGGCGATGATTCCTTGTCAAGAATGCGGCCACATCAATCGTCTGGGCGCGATCTATTGCGGCTCCTGTGGTGCCAAGCTTACCGTTGATGTGAGCCACATTGAAAGTGCCATCCGCTCTACCGCCGCCGAAGCACGAGGGGAGAAGGTGTTTAAGGCTGGAACGAGCGCCATTTCCATCTGCGGATTTCTTTTTATTGCGGCCGCTGTCTTACAATTTGTGGTTATGCCGCCCATGCCTTCCCCCGTGCTGCCGATGGGAACACCCGGCGCAGCGGAAGAAATCATGAATGCTGAGGCTGAATGGCTGCGCCCTCGGTTGGACCTTCTTCCTGGCATTGATGAACGGGGGTTCGATAGCGAAGGAAGCCTCAAGCTTCTTGCTTGGCGGCGCCAACATCGCGACCTTTTACTTGCTGGGATTGATCAAGAGCAGATTCGCAATTGGCAGATTGAGGTGTTTAATAGCCGTCAACGGGATGGCTCATGGCGCGGAGGAGATTCGGTTGCCGCCACTGGCATGGCATTGCTGGCCCTCATGGCACGCCCCGATGTGGCTGATTTTGATGTGGCCATTGATGCCGGTGTAGAATACCTCAAGCCACGGATTCTGGCCGGAAGTTCTGGCCGCGATCCCATAGCCCATACCATAGGGATTATGGCATTGGTAGAAAGTGGGCAGTTGAGCGAACGCGAAAACGCCTCTATTCGCCCCTCGCTCTATCGCGGCGATGCCCCGCAGTGGCAAAGCCTGGCTCTCCTTAGCTTCCATCCCGATCAGCGGCCGCGGCGCATTGCCGCCATTCAATCCAACATCAATGAATCGGTATGGCGACATTACCTCCAGTTTCTCAGTCGCCAGCGAGTCTTAGATGAAGTGAATGAGGATCTCTTCGCAGAGGGTGCAGGGGAAGCCTTTTCTGGCATCGATCGTCTCGCCTGGACCTTAACCAGCCTGTGGATGGGCCGTAACCCGCAAGCATTGCAAGAACAATTGGCTGCCTGGTCGCAGCTGGAAATGCTTCCAGTGGTCGAGCGTGACCTTCGTGAATTAATTGGCGACCACGCAGGACTAAGCTTAGCCATCCTCAATGCCACAGCATCCCTACGGGCACCGCCATCATGGGTGCGGCCGCCATCGGAGTAGCTCGATACGGATCTCACTGCGATGGAATACGCTTGATATGGAGTAAGAATCGAGTGAGTTCCAGCCATGCCTGGGGCGGCACGGCTCGCGCAGGTCCATCTGGATCCCATCCGTGATCACGGCCTTGACGCTTGAGGATGGCTGGAGTAGCCACACTTCGCAAGGCCTGACGCACCCGATGATCGCCGCGAAAGGCCTGCTGCAGGATATAATCCACCGCTCGCAAGGTTGGTACATCCAAGGGGTCGTGATGACACCGCCAGGACCAATGGGCCAAGTCGACGCGGGAGGGCGGCTGCACCACGCTGCGACTCAGGCGCATACCTTGGCGGGGCAGGCCTGCCAAGTGCAACAAGACACTACTACGGGTCCATGCACCAGATCCAGCACTTAACTTCTGTGCCGCCTGGGCCTGAATCAGCAGATCAATGGCATAGGGCATCCCCGCCGCAGGCGGACATAGCAGCCAATGGCGCAGCAAATCTGCAGTATGCTGAAATGGGGGATTGGCAATCACTCGCCACGGCTGAGTAAAAGGCGGGGTAAAGGTACAGGCATCACCATTAACCACACGGAGTTGATCCCTAGCACAGGCATCGCGAAAACGCTCCCCCAAACTGCGCACCCGCTGCCCGTCTATTTCCACGGCCACCACCCGGGCCCCCGTTTCGAGCATGGGTCCGGTGAGCGATCCCGTTCCAGGACCCACCTCATAGATCTGCTCATGCAATGCAACGGCGCAGGACTGCACCAGGCGATGTGCTGGTCCAGGGAGCAAATCGTGCTGCTGCCACTGGGTTGAATGCATAGCCTGCCCCCTTCTCGATGGCGGGCTGCAGTCTGATGGCAGTCCCCATATAGGCAAGAACCAGCGCCCAAGATCCCCCAAGGCGGCGCAAAGCTTGTCTGGAAAAGGAATGCCCGCTTCGCGGTGCATGCTTTTAACGCAAAAAGCGCCCTATTCAGGTCGTTTTTGCAGGCCGATCAGGAGATCGGCGATCCCGGGGACAAGCCTTGAGCCGCCCTGCAAGATCCCCCAGGGGCAACCCCACGCTGGCATTACGCTCAGAAGGCCCATCCTCAAAGCCATGATACGGTGTCGAGCAGTGCACTGACTCGGCGTGGCGCGCATCTGGTCCACTCCTTTAGTGTTGGCACTCTCGGCACCCCTAAGCACTTTTAACAGGCATAAGGGTTTCTTATTATGGTATTCGGATCCATTGGGCGCTTCTTTGGCCGCATTAAATCAGGTCTTGCCAAAACACGCTCGTTGATTGGCGATGCCCTGCGCTCACTCATTGGGCGGGGTCGAACCATCGACCGAGCGTTTCTTGAAGAACTCGAAGATACACTGCTGGCGGCTGATATCGGTGTTGGCAAAACCGAGGCGATCCTAGAAGAAGTACAAGGAAAGTGGAAGGCTGGTGAAATGGCTCCCGGCGAGGAGCTTCTGGATCTGCTCAAGCGCTCCCTGCGCGATGAACTCAGTAACGATGCGGGCCAGGAAGATTTCGCCTGGAACCCCGAGGGTCCAACGGTGATTCTCATTATCGGCGTCAATGGTGCAGGAAAAACCACCTCTATCGCCAAACTCGCCAAGCGCTTGAGCGACCAAGGCAAACGCGTACTCCTGGCTGCCGGTGACACCTATCGCGCCGCCGCTGCCGCGCAGCTGTCCATTTGGGCCGAGCGCGTTGGCGTAGACATTGTCAAGCAACACGAAGGGGCAGATGCCGCTTCGGTTGCCTTTGATGCGGTGGCCGCAGCCAAGGCACGGGGAATGGATGCAGTTATTATTGATACCGCTGGACGCCTTCACAACCGCGAAGACTTGATGCGCGAATTAGAGAAGATTCATCGCGTCATTCAGCGCCAGGACAGCACTGCTCCCCATGAAATTCTCTTGGTGGTGGATGCCACGGCAGGACAAAACGCCATCCAACAGGCCCGCATTTTTAGCCACGGCATGCGTGTAAGCGGTCTCATACTGACCAAACTTGATGGCACCGCCAAGGGGGGCTCGACCATTGCCATACGCCGAGAGCTGGGCATCCCTGTGCGCTATATTGGCGTTGGCGAAGGAATGGATGACTTCCAGCCCTTCGATGCCGATGCCTTTGTCGACGCCATCTTTGGCGACGAGGAATAGCCGCCGGACACAGATATGGCTGTAAGCCGTCCCCAGCCCCAGCGTCTCCTTTCATTATGGCCACTTTATGGCCACTTTGCCATGATAGTGATAGATAGAGACAACGATGCTCTTCAACGCCTTACAACGAAGCACACAGCCACCCCTCTGAGCCGGCCATTCTGCTCGCTTGAATCTCAAACTGCGGCACGGTAGACTGCCTTCTTGCAGCATTTCCTGCCTTACAGTGAAAGGATCGTTCATGACACCCAAACCCTGGATTATACTCTGTGCCGTATGTGCATTGGGCATGGCAAGTATCACCACCCCTAGCGTGGCCGATGAAGAGGGGTATGAGGACCTGGACCGTCCCATGCTTGGCGTAGTCATGACTCCGCCCTCAAGTCGTGATCTCCGCAGTCATGACCGCGAAGATCGCACGGGGGTTGTAGTACGTCGGGTATACGACAATAGTGCCGCCCAAGATATGGGGCTGGAGCGCGGCGATCTGGTCACCGAAATCAATGGCGTCACCATTGACTCCATGTCCACCCTGCGCGAGGTAATCCAAAGCTACCACCCAGGCGATGAGGTACATGTGAGTGGCTATCGTGGAGGCGAGGCGCTTGCACGTGATGGCTTTTTAGGCAATTGGCCAGAAAGCATCCCCTTCCGCAATATTGATTCCGAAGCTGAAGCGCGCTATCGGCAAATGGTAGATCGTCGTCTCGAGCGCCAAGCGCGCCACCTTGAAAATCTCCGTCGGCAACAAGAGGAACTCGAAGCAGATATTGCCGCCCTACAAAATGGTGGCGACAGCAACCGTGGCAGTGGCAGCGATGATCCCCAAGCTGGGTCATTTCTCGACCGCGTAGCTCGCGGCATCGCCCAAGATCGCCATGCCATGAACATCTTAATGAATGCTCCTGCCTGGCAGTTTCGTTATGATGTCCTAGTGGGCGAACCTGCACGTCAGTCCAACGACAATACCTTCCAGGCCACGCCAGGATCCCTGCGATTCACCGCGACCGTCCGTGACGACGTCCTCTAAAGCGCAGCATCCCAGCCTCCTCTTTACAGCTTCCTCCATCTCATTTTTCCCTATCTGAGGTTTCCTTTGGCTATTGCACTTCCTCTACGCAGGCTCCTGATCATCCCGCTCTTAACTTTAAGCATGGGCACTCCCCTGATCGCCAACGACAGTGATGACGGTGAAGCAGCATCGAGTTCCACCAATGCTGCAGAGGAGCAACGTCCCTATCTCGGCATCCAGTTTGATCGCACCCACGATGGGGATGGGGTACGTGTTGGAAGAGTCTTTCCCAATAGTACTGCCAGCCGCATGGGCATTGAACGCAATGATGTGATCACCGCCATCAACGACACCACCATCGACAGTGCCAGCCAACTACAGGACATCATCAACAACAGCTCCGTAGGCGAGGACATCTCAGTAACCTGGCAACGCGATGGGGAAGAGCAGCAAGGCCAAGCGGCCTTAGCATCCCTGCCGCGGCAGCGACTTGAAGCCCGCCAACTGGCCGAATTACGGGAAAATGTACGGAGCTTGCAATCCCAACGTGCGGCCCTGCAAGGTGCTGGCGATGATGACGCCATCTCGGTTGCCGAAGCCATGCACGGCTTAGCTACAACCCTCAATGAACTCCCCGAGCGCATTGAGCAAGCTGCACAGCAGTTTAAAGAACTCTATCCCGATGGTAGCTTTACCGTACACATTGAGATCGATATCCGCACCAACGCCAAAGAAGAAAACCCCTTCGACATTAGCCCGCAGCAAGGTGCCAATGATGGCGATACTGCTGATACCGCCAAAGAAGGCGCAGCAACTGACGAGGACAACATAGCCGAAGAAGCCGAAGACGCTGAGGAAGACGACGAAAATCCTGACCAAGAAGAGTAGTCCACGACTTTTTTAAAAAAACACCGCTGAGGGAATAGATGTCCTCAGCGGTGTTTTTTTGTTACCGATAATAAATGGCCCCGCCCTATTCCTCCGAAGTACTGTCCTCGGATGGCGGGACATCATCCTCTGGGCCCGTTGCTTCAGGGTCGACGGCTTGGGTAGCATCTTCATCTTCAGCAGGATCGTCCTCTGCTGCTGAATAGGCCACACCCACAACGGCATCGTCATCACTGAGATTGATCACCGTAACCCCTGCAGCATTACGGCCGGTACTGCGAATATCATCAACCTTAGTACGCACTACCATGCCACTACGGCTCATAAGAATGATCTCATCGCCATCGCGTACTGGCAGAGACGCCACCACTGGGCCATTGCGTGGACCAGTATTGATATTGATCACCCCTTTGCCACCACGGGCAGTTTTGCGGTATTCATCACAGGGCGTACGCTTGCCATAACCGCGGGCGCATATTGAGAGCACAGCAACACCTGCATCGCAGCGCACTAACGACACCACCTGAGCATCAGCTGCCAAGCGGATACCACGCACACCTGCCGAGGTACGGCCAGTGGGACGCACATCGCTTTCATGGAAGCGACAGGCCTGGCCATCATCGCTAGCCAGCATAACCACGTCATCTCCAGAGGTGATAACCGTGCCCACCAAGTGATCGTTTTCAGCCAAGGACAAGGCAATAATACCCGCATTTCTTGGCCGCGAGAAAGCGGACAAAGGACATTTTTTCACAATACCCTGGGCTGTGGCCATAAACAGATATTGATCATCCGGGAACTCATGCATGGGGATGGTAGCACTAATGTGCTCGCCTTCCTGCAACTCGAGCACATTGGCCAAGGCCTTGCCGCGGCTGGTACGCGATCCCTGAGGAATGACGTAGGCTTTGCGCCAGTGCACACGTCCAGCAGTGGTAAAAAAGAGGAGATATTGATGGTTACTGGCGCGGATAACGACCGAGACGAAGTCGTCATCACCCTTAAGCTTCCCTCCCGTTACGCCACGACCACCGCGACGCTGGGTGCGATAGGTATCTACGGGCAGGCGCTTGATATATCCTGAGTTGGTGATGGTAATTACGCAGGGCGTATCTTCTATGAGATCTTCCATATTCAAATCACCCACGTCGTGGGTAATCTGAGTGCGCCGCTCATCACCGTATTTTTCCACCAGCATGTCTAAATCATCGGTGATAATACGGTACTGCCGTTCTTCACGGGCGAGAATGTCGCGATAGTCGGCAATACGCGCCTCGAGTTCATCGCGTTCGGCCATCAACTTATCACGCTCAAGACCAGTGAGGCGCCGTAATTGCATATCAAGAATTGCTTGGGCCTGGCGCTCGGAAAACTCAAAGCGGTCGATCAATTCGCGGCGCGCCTGGTCGACGCTCTCACTGGCGCGAATCAAGGCGATAATCTCGTCAATAATATCAATGGCCTTTAAGAGCCCTTGCACAATGTGCAGCCGCGCCTCATCGCGAGCCAAAAGAAAGCGCGTGCGACGAATGATGACATCACGGCGATGGGCAATCCATGCCGAGAGCATGCGACGCAAGCCAACAGTGCGCGGGCGTCCCCCATCAAGAGCAATCATATTGAAGGAGAAGGTTGCCTGCAGACTCGTGTGCTTCCATAATTGATTCAGTACGACATCAGGATCTTCACCGCGCTTGAGCTCCAGCACTAGACGGATGCCTTCCTTGACGGTTCCGCCATGCATGCCGCCAATGCCCTTGACCTGGCCATCGGTGTCCACTGCACGCGCAATGGACTCAATCACCGATTTGAGGTTCCGCCCATAGGGGATCTCCGTGACCACCAAGCATTGATGGCCGCGCACTTCCTCGGTATGCACACGGGCGCGCATAAGCAAACGGCCACGACCTGTTTCATAGGCAGATCGAATACCACCAGTGCCACAAATAAGACCGCCAGTGGGGAAGTCGGGGGCACGCACAAATTGCATGAGATCGTCAACCGTCGCCGCTGGATTTTCAATCAGATGCCTGGCTGCCAAGCATATTTCGGTGAGGTTGTGGGGAGGAATATTAGTTGCCATGCCCACGGCAATGCCCGAAGAACCATTAACCAGGAGGTTGGGCAACTTGGAGGGCAAAACGATCGGCTCTTGATTTTGCTCGTCGAAGGTAGGGCGCGTATCTACGGTATCGTACTGAATATCTTCCAGCATTTCACCCGCGAGGCGGTCCATGCGGGCCTCTGTATAGCGATACGCCGCGGCTGAATCGCCATCCACAGAACCAAAGTTACCTTGACCATCTACCAAAGGGTAGCGCAAAGAAAAGGTTTGCGCCATACGCACCATGGCATCGTAGACGGCACTATCACCATGGGGGTGATAGTTACCAATACAGTGACCAACAATACGGGCAGACTTTTGGTAGCGCTGTCCGGCGCTCAAATTGAGATCGCGCATGGAGTAAAGAATGCGCCGATGTACTGGCTTAAGACCATCACGAATATCCGGCAGAGCACGATCCACCAGCACGCTCATGGCATAGGTGAGATAGCTCTCCTTCATCTCATCTTCAATCAGCAGATTCCCGAGACCGCCGTTATTATCTCCACCAGCTGCCGGTAGCAGCGCATCATCGGTAGCATCATCTGCCATTGTCATAAACCTTTCTCAGTTGATCTTGCGCGGCACAGAAGCGGGCCTCAGCGGGCTACTTCCGTGCAAGGCAAGCAGTATAGAGCTAGCCTTCAAGAGTGAATGGGAAATCGCTTCTGGCGCCATTGCGCCAAGCCCCACCATAGGCAGGCATGAGCGTTGATCTGATCGTTTTCGCCCCCCACCCCGATGATGCAGAATTGCATATTGGCGCCAGTATTGCACGCGAATGTCGCCGCGGCAAAACGGTCGTCGTAGTCGACTGCAGTCGTGGCGAACAAGCCAGCCGTGGCACCCCTGAGCTGCGCCAGGAAGAAGCGCTCGCTGCCGCCCACTGCCTGGGGATACAGGAACGCCGGAATCTCCAGCTTCCGGATGGGGGGATCTCCCCCTATGATCCACGCCAACTCCAAGCAGTGGTGAGCGTGCTGCGCCACTATCGTCCGCACACCATCTTGGCCATGCATGATCACGCCCGCCACCCCGATCACCGGGCCTGTGCCGAGCTCGTCCGACGGGCATGCAAAACTGCCGCAATTCATGGCTATACCGACTGCGACCAAGCCGCCCATCGCAGCCAGCGACTGCTGTTCTATGAGGCTGAACTGCCCCTTGTGGGTCGTCCAATACTCAGTCAGTGCGAGGAGGTTGATGTGGCCGCGAAAAACGCCGCCTTGGCCTGCTATAAGAGCCAATGGGGTGAAACCAATACCCATGCCCCTGCGACCAGCATTGCCGAGCCGGCATTCCTGCGGTGGATTGAACACCGAGGCCGGACCTGGGGCTACCAGGCGCAGTGCGATTACGCCGAAGCACTCATCACCGAGGAATGCTGGGCAATTGCCGCATTGTTCAACAATTAAATCCGCCTCGATTTAGGGCATATGCACAATTTTTGCCCCCCTTCAGCGGGCGCCTGAATACTAGCGCACCATTTTTGCGCACCAACACTCTCAAAGTGCTCATTTACCCCGCATCTCGATGGCGCGCATTGTGCTATTGTTATACAACACACCCAGCAGTGATCGGGAACGCACGTGACTTGGCTCTTACAGCGAGGATAAACCAATTTGGGGATTCGCACCCTGAAGCCATATCCTGAACCGCTATCGACATTCGCACCTGCCACCCGCCACTGTACCCACCATGCCTTGACCGTCTTCGGCCGAGGCTTCGATGAGGACCAGCTATGTCGTGGACGGTTCATGTCGGCACCATTCTCCATCTCCTAGACCCCACTGCCAATCCACGCCAGTGCCTTGATCGACTCTGGGAGGAAGTTGAGAAATGGACCAGCATCGATGGCATTTGGTTGCAATGCCTCCCTGGCCACCTACAACCCTCTGGCACCGTATTAGTGGGCCGCTGCCCCGATAATGCTGACGAAATCGCCAATCTCGCCTCTCCCGCTACCGCCAGCCTCAATACGGACGGACTGCCAGTCGTTGCCCGACAATTACGCGACGGCAATGTTCCCGTAGCCCTGATACTTGTGAGCCACCATCATCAACCACAGCCAGCCGGGTTCTTGGTGGATGCACTGAGTCGCTATCTCCTTGACCGCCTACGCCTTCAGTTGGAGGCAAGTGAACTGGCCGAGGAGAACCATTATCTGCGCTCCAGCCTTACGCCACAGGTCATGCAGCATGACATCCTCACGGTGTCAGGGCTCATGGAGACGGTTATTCGCTCGGCTATCCGCACCGCCCCCAGCAATGCCACAGTGCTCATCACCGGTGAAACGGGGACGGGCAAGGAATTACTGGCCCGCCTCGTCCACTCCCACTCCACCCGCTCTCACAAGCCACTGGTAACCGTCAATGCGGGTGCCTTAGCAGCCCCCCTATTGGAATCAGAACTGTTTGGCCATGTAAAAGGCGCCTACACCGGAGCCGATCAAGATCGCAAAGGGCTCTTTGAAGTTGCTGACGGCGGTACCATTTTCCTTGATGAAGTCGGCGAGCTCTCTCTAGAGGGCCAAGTGCGACTGCTGCGGGTACTCCAGGAACGCACCATTACCCGCGTTGGTGACCATCGCTGCATACCCGTGGATGTGCGGGTTATCGCTGCCACTCACCGCGATCTTTCGCGAGAAGTTGCACAAGGGCGCTTTCGCCAAGACCTCTATTTTCGCCTCAATGTGGTCAGTCTCACCGTACCCCCACTGCGCCAGCGCACCGAAGATATCCCCTTACTCATCAACCACTTTCTACAGAAATGCAATCGCGAAAACTATAAGCAGGTGGAAGACGTGCCGCGCAAGGTGCTTGAAATTCTACAAGCATATCCATGGCCAGGCAATGTTCGAGAGCTAGAAAACTGCGTACAGAAAGTGGTCGTACTGGCCAGCGGCAATACCTTCCACGAAGATCTCATCCCGCCCACTATACGCAGCTATATCAACGAACCGCATCCATTGGAGCACATGAGCCTAGGCAGCAGCCATAGCCAAGATAGCAGCATCCCGCAAAACCCGCTCGACAACCTGCGACAGGCCCTGGAACACTATGCCAGTAATGCAGGCCCGAATATTGGTGAATGCTTCCACCATATCGAGCGCCTACTCATTACTCATGCCCTGAATAAAGAACGCGGGGTGAAGCTGCGGGCGGCCAAACTGCTGGGAATCAATCGGGTTACACTGGATCGCAAACTCGTAGAGTTCGACCTTGATGTCAAGCGTGGCATTGGCGTCATCGAGCCGCTTGTGGATGCCAGCGAGAGCTAAAAGGAAATAGCCCTCTCCCGCAAGCGCTGCGGAAGAGGGCTATACCTCAAAGTCTTCATTTGATGGGATAATCACTCAGGGACGAAGGTCGTGTTTAGATATCGCACCAGGGTTGCCTCGTCCATGGCAACCACAGGGAATTCGCGCGCACGATCCTGTATGGCCTCGGAACGATCACCTGCAACCAAGTAGTCCACCCCTGGTGAAAGTTCACTGCGCACACGGCCGCCTGCCTGACGAATAAAGTTCTCCAAGTCCGAGCGGTTAAACAGGCTGAATTCACCAGCAAGCACAAAGGTCTTGGGCTCTGCAGCGTTGAACACTGGATTACCCACTTTGTCGCCAGGATGGAGCGCGCGATGACGGGGGTCCTCGACTTCAAGGATGCGACAGGTAGCGATATGGTCACCCAGTTCAACCACCTCCACCAATCCTTTCACCACATAGTCGCCGCGATCAAAGGTGAACACCTCAAACTGTAGGCCTGGCAGGATTCCATCAACCGCACCGCGATCAATGATCAGGTAACGACCATCCATATCCACGCGCACCACAGTCGCATCAGCATCCAAGGTGGAAAGCCATTCTAAACGCAGGTCAAGGAGTTCGCGAATTTCCGCATCCAGACGCAGTCGCTGGGTAGCCAAGGAATTAAACTCAAAGTTTTGGCGCTCTTGTGCCTCACGCCGCTCTTCGGCATAGCGATCCAATTGGCGCATAAGCGACTCGCGATCACGCTCAAAGGAGGCCTGCACATCGGCAGCCGTGGTCAACACGCGCTGCTGGTCATTTTGGAACTGTCCAATAATGTCGTCAATATGATTAAAGCGATGGAAGTCCTGGGCTGCATAAGCTTGACTCCAGCGCTCAAGCCCTGCCGCACGCTGGGCAATCACCCCCTGGGTAATACGCCAACCGCGCACATCTTGGTCACCACCAATAAGCCAGCCAGGACGCTCGGGGTTATTGGAATAATAGGCACCCAGACCGGAAAGGGTGTAGTCCAGACTATGCATCACTGCTTCTTTGGCTTCAATACGACGACGCAAGTCTTCGATTTCGGCCTGCAGTTGATTCACCCGCGAGCGGGTGTTCTGCAATGATGCTGTGGTAGTAAAGCGGGGGTGCTGGGGATCCCCCTCCATGATGGTTTCGGCTTCACCTGCACGACTCATCGCCAGTAAGGCAAAGACAATCGTGAGCACCGCAAGGGCGATAATCCACATGAGTGCATTCGGATCTACACGCCCAGAAATGCTGTGGCGATGCGCACAATGGTTATACATAGTCATGTCCCTTGGTGTCACCATGGTCTCAACGTCCTCCACCAATGAGATGCCGCAGCTCGCTTTGGCTAATGATCCGTGCACCCACAACTCGCGCTTCGGCTATTTCATCGGCGGCACCACTGCCTGCGATCAGAACATTGAGGCCATCCCCCACACGATCTTCAATAACCCCACCGCTAGCCCGGATATAACTGCGGATGACCGATGCGCTTACCTCATCAAAGGTACCCGCCAATACAAAGGTCATGCCAGTACGAATGCGGAACTGCAGGGGTTCACGCACCAAATCTACGGCCTGTTGCTCGGAAAGGACCGTCACCCCCAGGAGACTGGCCTGCTCCAGCGCAGCTTCGGCTTCTGGGCCATCACCTGCGACCAAGTAATGCGTGCGCGTGCTTAAGGCATCGTCTACGCGACCACCACCCTCACGGACAAAGCGCGCAATTTCACGGCTACTAAACTGTTCGAAGTCGCCAGCGATGACAAAGTGCTTTACCTCATCATGACGATAAACGCGGTTATGAATATGATCACCGGGAATCAGTGGGTCGTTGGGATCATACTCTTCAAGGACACGGCATACGGCAATGTTACCATGCACTTCCTGTACTTCGATTTGGCCTTTGACGACATTGCGCCCACCTCGGCGATTATAGACTACAAAGCGCATACCCTCGGGTAACTGATGCTGACGGCCACGATTAATCACCACAAAACCAGAGGTGGCGTGGGCGCGAAGCAACTGTCCATCGCTGGTTAATTCGCGGCTGGTGGTGTCGATGCGGTCAAGCAGCTCCTGCACCCGCTCTTGCCGCTGGGCAATATCGTTCTCCAATTCCAGATTCACCTCGCGGAACTCTTTGCGCATACGCTCAAGTTCACGGCTTTGCTCCTGCACTTGCTCGCGCAAGCGCCGACGGTCACTGTCAGCTTGAATGGTGGCGCGCAAAGCACCCGCTTTTTCGGTCTGCAAATCGCCTTGAGCGCGCCGCGCATCAGCCAAGAGGGCAAGAATGGCCTCTTGGTGCTTCTGCGTATTCATGCGAATCTCGCCCAAGGAGGCAGAATGCTGGGGCAGGAGAATCTCACGAATGGCCACAATCTCTTCCTGATTGTTGGCACGAATGGATTCAATCATTGCCTGCCGGTCAAGAATGGGGTTCGCCCGTTCATCGGCAAGAAATGCGGCACGGGCGGTGAGCGGGGTACGCTGACGCTCTAATTCAACGCGCTTACCCTGGAGGTGACTCCATTCTTCATAGTAACTCGCAGCCACGCCATGGTGGTAGATAAAAGCACCAAAAGCGACTGCTAAGGTGACCGCAAATACTATGATCAAGCTGACCATCCACATGGGGACCGTTTGTTCCATGAGCTACTCCTGCAGCTGCCGCACGGACAGCATCGCCAGCAAAGTGATTAACCTATGCCACGCCACGACAGCGACAATGCGACCGCTGGCAGCGAGCTTTACTGTGTGTCACCAGCAAAGTCTCTTACGACACCTCGACACGAAAACACTCCTCAACAAAACTATAACCCCTGGCGCGAAGCATCAGGCCACGGCTCTGAATGGGGACCAATAAAGCGCCGCGGGTGGCGCTCCTCGGAATAAGGGAACAAGCGCCGACCTTGCGGACGGTTTGCCCCATCATAGATACGCCGAACAGAACCCTTAAAACGATCCCATTCCTCGCCACTGTAGGAAATAAAACGACCAAAGTCCTCGGCAAGAATCTCAGCGTCCTCAAGCATGGCACGATAAAAGCGACGCACATCCTCCACCAAGACGTGGCCGGCAGCCACTTCATCACGCCAGAATTGCTTGACCCACTCCTGAAGGGGCTCCCATTCACGTTCACGATAAGCAAAAAAGGACTCAAGATCCGCCATCAACCGCGGCAGACGCTCGCGCTCCCACTCTCGATGGCGATGCACCGTTTGCCGCAGACTTTCGGCTTCACGCCGTCGCTCTGCTTTAAAACGCTGAAAGCCACGCTCCATCTCTGCCGCTGCCCTACGATCAACCTCAATGAAGCGGGCAAACCCATCCTGCAGGCGAGGCACCTGCTGCCCCTGATTATCCCAAAAACGACGCAGGTCAGCGCGAATGAGCTCCCCTTCACGACGGCGCTCCTCACGAAAGCGCTCATAGCCTTCACGCAGGCGGCGTTGCTCCACCTCGGCATAGGCGAAGAAGCGTCGCCCATCGTCCTTGAGTAACGCATATTCGCGTTCACGCCATTCCAGAAAGCCCCGCACATCGGCACGTAAACGATCCATCTCTTCGCCACCGCGACGGTAGAAGTCACGCAACTGACGAGTAAGCGGAACCATTTCCCGTTCGCGCCACTCAACGAAAATAGTCACATCCTGCACTAAGTTGCGCCACTCATCATCAGCACGGGCAAAAAAACGCCCCACATCCTCACGCATACGGGGAAAATTCTCCACCTCGTAGCCATAATGCCGCGCCGCAGCCTCGGAAAGGCGACGGATATTTTCCCATTCATGTTGGATGTGATAGTCGAGGGCATCGCGCATGCGCCACCATTCACGCTTGCGCCAATCCATAAACCGGCGGCGGTCATCAGGCAAGCGGCTCGACATGGCGCGGCCGTGACCGCGATGATGCTCCGCCTGTGCACTGAGCAGCTGCGCATCACGATGCGCCTGAATCTGCGCCTGCTCGACATACTCACCACCCCGTCGGGCGCTATCGTTGGCGCAGCCGAAGGTGATCAGAACCACTGGAAGCATGAGCAAAAAGAAAGCACAGCGCATCGCGGATATCTTGATCCTAGTCCGCAGTATACCATGGACACCATGCACCGTGGTGTCGAGCGTGTGTCAAATGCTGATCATCCGCCGCATACCGTTTAACCAGCACCACCCACAAGCAAAAAAAAATGACAGCCAGATGACCAGGGACACCCGTGCGCTCCTTATGGCTGCTCCCGTCAAGGCCTGACCAGATTCGGTGCGCCCAGATTCCCTGGGTCTGACTGTCGCGGGGCATCGTGGCTCTCGGCTGATGCTGTCAAGGACCACGGCTTTTGCCCACTCAGGACAACGTAAAGCCCTCTAGAAAAGAGCATGCCGCTGGGTCAGACATGCTTGCGGCACAAAAACACTGCATTTGGGCGGGCCGATGACGCGATCGACAGGTCCAGGGGCAATCTTTACGTTGGCCGAACCGCTACGATCCGCTCCCTTGCGTTGGCGTTGTAACCCCTATTCTCCGCCCC
>REDP01000215.1 GCA_007693455.1 Planctomycetota bacterium
GACGAAACCCCCGGCCAACAGCTTGCCATGCTGTAGGTCGTGAGTTCGAGTCTCATCACCCGCTCCATAATAACCCCTGTAAGATTAGCCACTTACAGGGGTTATTTTTTTAAGCGCGCCGCCTAAAACTTATGATTGGACGTAGTGCTTCTATGGTGTGAGGGCGGTGGAATCAGGTCTACCGGCTTCTGACATTGGGGTTACCCTTGGCAATTGCGTATTCGTCAAAGTTACTTGAGAGGGCCGAAGCCTCAAAGCCCAACACCGCAGCATGGGGACAGTGATCCATGACCAGTTATTCTCGGCCGATGCATGATGTGCGGGGCACATTGATTCTTTGTGATTATGTGCACCCGATGATCAACGGTAAATGGGTCATAGCCGGTACTTACACTTACTGGAAGGCAGAGGCAGGTGCGAGTCATCTTGATCTGCCAGCGTTGAATCTGTACATCCGATTCCAGGTAGAGCGAGCAGGCCATTACCCTTGTGAACTTCTCCTGGTGCACCGCTCCATGTCTTCGAGCGAAGAGCCAATTCTGCGTCGGCAGATTTCACTGGAGATAACAGATCCGCTCCAGCCATGCGAACTCGCCTTCCAATTGCCGCCTTTTAGAGTACAGTGCCCTCAAGTGGAGGATCGAAAAGCCGAAGACAGCATTGGTGTGCCACTGCTATTTTGGCTCAAAGTGGGCGGCTGCGACATTGCGTCTTGTCCGCTCAATGTCATCTTTCCGCCCCCGCAAGGAGTTGATCATGCATTTCACCCACGACCAGACCCTGGTACAGACCAGCGATGAGACCTTGGTTCAGCGCCAGCCCCAAGTGCGCTGGGCTGGAGAGCAGGCAGTCAAAGGCACGGTGCAGATCATTGAGCAGCGCGCAACGATGCAGGAATGGGTTAACTGGGTCGATAGAGTCGGTGGGCGCTGGGCGACTGACGAGCAGATCGCCGAAATCTGATGTAATCGATATGCGGCATTGGGTTCACCAGCGAGGGTCCCTGTGATCCCTGCTGGCACCTTTGCGCGGGCGTCCTGCGCACCTGGATTTCGACCACCTGGGCCTCATCCCTTGCTGGTTATTAAGTCGTTTCTGAATGGCAATTGCCTAGTCGCTTATGTCACCCATAGCGACGATTATTATGCCAAAGGTATCTCGCTTCGACGTCGTGAGGTGCCCAGTGCTTTCCGTGAGCACGGTGGTCCGCTGACAGATCCGCCAGGGCGGGAGACAAGCGTGCTGGGACTGCTCGATCACCAAGGTGATCGCAGGTTGCTGGACGCCGATATAATCAGCCCAACACATCTGCGAATTGGCACTGATGATGTTCATTTGACCTATGTTAAAACCCTTACTGCCCACGAATGGGAACCTTTGCGACGGAACATCCGTCGCCTATTGGGCGTTGGGTAAATGACATCGATCATAATGAGCATGTTTTTCTTAACGCTGTTGGATAGGTCTAGGGTTTCTCATGAATGTTGAGTTTGTGGACAGCCGAAACATTTAAACGCTTATGGATTTGTGGGTTTATCCACAGGCCGAAATGCTTTCAACGATTTGCCCCGGTGTTCCCTTATGCTATGGACGGATGAGTGTCGAGTTACGTAGGGGGCGTAATGCGCGCCTTGGCTTTCACAGACTACCCATGGCGCGACTCAGGCCGGCGATCAGCGAGCCGCTACTGACGATGGGCGACAGGCGGGATTTCGATAAAAAGGTTCTCGTTGGTAAAAAATGCCTGTCCCTG
This sequence comes from Planctomycetota bacterium, assembly GCA_007693455.1. Taxonomy (GTDB): domain Bacteria; phylum Planctomycetota; class UBA11346; order UBA11346; family UBA11346; genus REDP01. The sequence goes on from REDP01000215.1 coordinate 1,754, forward strand.
AATTTTGGTTCTCTATGTCGAGAAGACGACTGGGGCGCTTAAAAATCGAGCTGGATGATCTGGGTTTCGGTGTCCTCGCTGCGTGGGCCATGGCCGCTGCCGCCGCTGCGGGAAAACCAGCCTTCGTCAACGCCGATATGTAGCTCATTGCCCACAACCTGCAGTTCGCCAGACCAGCGGTCGCCCAAGGTAATGCTGCCGAGGAAATACAGGAGCGTGCGTGGCCGAGTGAGGGCAAGGCGGTTTTCCGCGCTGTCTCGTGCAATGCCATAATCGCTGCGTAGGCGAAATACCATAAGGCTCCGAAAGACGCCTGAACCGCCGCCGCTTTCAGAAGTCGCCACGATATAAGCCCCGGAATCGCTTATCCCGACCAGGGAATAGGCAAAAAAGCCCTCGTCCCCACGGTCAAAAACAATTCGCGGATGTTTACCTTCACGGGGCTGAACTTCTATATCACCCAGGTCGCGGTTACTGCCCACCCTATCGTTGAGGTGCATCGCCACCACTTGGTCGCCATAGTCGCGCATGAGCAGTGAAAAAGATGCAATGATGGTGGGGTGAATAAATGGCCGGCGATCAAAAAAGAAGGCTGGGTTTTGCGATTCGAAACCATGCGATGGTGTGGGATCAGTATTGCGCGGGGATTGGCTGCAAGCGGCCAGCGAAGCAAGCAAGAGGCCGAGGGTGCACATTCCGTAAGGCATATATTGAGCTATCATATATCGGTAAACTCCGTTTAGGGGAAGGCGCCCTGAGGGGGCCTGCACGGATGAACCCGCTGAACGAGATGCTCATTGCCTGCCGTGGGGTTGCATCTTAAACACGGGGTAAAGAACTATGAAGGCCAGGAGTAAATATCCATCTCTAAGCAGTCCCCAAGGCCGCGTCCACTAAACGTGAGCGGGAAAACATGGAAATTATGAATAAATATACTGATGCAAAGTTATGGTGAGAAAGACGATTCCAAGATAGAGGGGTAGGCATATTTTAAGGGTCCTGCCCATAAGGACGGAGCGATAAGTCTTTAGGGAGTGCTTTTCAACGTCATCCATCCAGGCGCGCCATTGATCCATATTCATGGTTTTGCCATTCACGGTCACGCTCACATTCGAGGGATTTGGGACAGGGGAGGGTGATTGTTGCGTGCGTGGAAAGGGCTTGAATAAACTGACCAACATAATCGTAGTTAGCGGCAAGAGAAAGCCGGCGGTGGCAAGATAAACCGTGTAGCCGTAGCTGCCTTCAAGGTCAATTCGGTGATGGTTTCCTGGTTCGAGATTGAGGGTGATTCGTTGACGGTGAGGACCAAATGCCTCCTCGTATTGGAGCAAAACCGCAAGGAACGGCAATGTGAGAATAAGGTAGGTTATTGTTCCAATAATGATGAGTGTTCGCATCATCGTGCTGGCCCTCGCGGATTCGGCATATCAGTTTTGCCATTGAGTAAAGGTGCAAGAAAGATTCAGAAAAAGATAATAAGGAAGGCTTAATGGGTGAATCCCTGTCCGATCCAGGAAATGGCGTAGAGGCAGGCGCACAGGAGTAGGGCCCGTTCTGTCCATCTGCGCATGCGGAGTAATTCCTCAAACTGGAAAAGAAAATCATCGGCAGCAGAAGGTCCCGATGCATCGGTTTGATCAATGGCTGTGACCGAGGGCGCGCCAAGCTGTCGGCGTGAATCAATGTATTGGGACAATCGGAATAAGTGAACTCCAACCTTCGGGGCCGCCCGTTTCACCTTATCTTGTTCGTGAATTTCGGCCGGTTCGAGAGGCTCATCTTCCATTCTCTGGTCTGACTGCTCTGGTGAAATGACATTTGGAGAGCTTTGAAGCCTTCCGGCAAAAATGAGGGAGGGATGAAGATACGAGGAGGCCATTCGAATGGCAATCGCCGGGAGGATAATGGCAGAAGCGGCCAAAATCAGCCATGACCATATGCCTTGGTATACAATAGTCCCTGCAGAGAATAAGCGCAAATCAATGGCGCTTCCGGGGTTTGCGTGATTCATGCGCGAATTGATGCCGGCATTAAATCCAGCCCGCCTAGATGGAAATAAATTGCATTGATAAATCGTCTTTTATTTCGGAAGCCACAGGCCCGTGCCTTGATCTTCTGTATCTTAG
>REDP01000278.1 GCA_007693455.1 Planctomycetota bacterium
AATGACCCGATTCATGTGGTGGCTTAAGTCACAGCTTCAGGCCAATCGCATGGCCCAACTCGACACAACACGGATTAGTGCGTTTTTAATTTAGGCAATTAATTCCAATTTCCGCATCATCGCAAGGAAAGCCCCCTTATCGATGGGCTTGGTTAGATATCCAGAACAGAGATTATCGACGGCCATCTTTACCTGATGAAGATCATCAAGGGTGGTGGTCATAATGATTGCGGCCTGATGCTCCGGCTCAATGCCAAGCCTTTTTTCATGCGCCCGTAACTCTGCCAGCGCTGCCTGGCCATCCAGGGTGGGCATCATAATATCGAGGCAGATGAGATGATAGGGAAGCCTCGCATCCCATGCCACAAGCGCCGCATCGACGGCCTCACGTCCATCTACGGCGATACGCACCTCTGCGAATCGTTTGAGTATCTGCTGCAAAAGCAGACAGCTGGTAAAATCATCTTCAACTACCAGGGCGCGCAAAGGCTGACCACTCAATCGTTGGGCCATGGGGACTCCTTAAGGGCATATTCCAGCTGAGATCCGGCTTCTTTCAGGGCAGCAAGATGATCCCGAACAGCGTCGAGATTCGCATCGGCAGCATATACCTCCAAAACAGCCGCGCGATCCCGCAACGCAATGCCACTTACCGTGGCGGCAGCACCTTTAATGGTATGAATAATGCGGTGGACAGAGCTGACATCATTGCCGTCAAGAGCGGCGGCCAGAGCAGCAAATTGTCGGGGCATATCTTGAGCGAATGCGGTGATAAGCCGCTGGGCTAAGTCCGTATCGCCTTGCAGACGCGCAAGCAAATCAGCTTGATCCCAGGCGGTATAACTATGATCATCATCGCAACCTGGTAGCCAACGCATTAGCACGGCGCGCAAGGCATCTAAGGTAATCGGTTTAGAGAGATGATCACTCATGCCGGCAGCGAGAAAACGAGTCCGATCTTCACGCAGGGCATGGGCCGTCATGGCAATAATTGGAACCCAGTGGTCTCGCACCGATGAGGCAGGGTTGCGTATAATATGCGTTGCCTCTTCGCCATCCATGATGGGCATCTGCACATCCATTAACACCAGATCAAAATCCTCATCGCTGAGGGCATCGATCGCCTCACGGCCATTGCACACGGTGCGACTCGCCGACAAGCCAAGTTGCCTGAGCATCCCCTCGCCAACGAGGCGATTGATGGCATCATCTTCCACCAGTAAGATGCGGGCGGCAGCGCCCGCCAGGATATTCCGCTGCTGATCCACCGGCGCATGCCGGGTTGACATGGGAATCGGCGCGCTCAAACCATTGCCGGTCAACGCCCGCGTCAGCACGGCTCGCAATTCATTTTCTGGAGCTGGCTTACTCAGGCAGGCGACGAAACCCAGTGTTTTGAGACGTTTGAAATCCATGCTCTGCCCAAGTGAGGATAACATTATCAATCGCAGCGCTTTGAGCATGGGCATTTCGCCGATAATACGGCCAAGACTCTCACCATCCATATCCGGCATTTGATGATCAATCAGAACTATCGCATAGGGATCACGCGCAGTCACCCCCAAGCGCAAAGCCTGAAGGGCATCTACACCATTAGAAACATAGTCTGGACGCAGTCCCCAGGATCGGAGAAGCGACGATAAGTAATCTCCATTCGTTATATTATCATCGACAATCAATACCCTAACCCCACTGAAGTCTGCTTCGGGATCTAATGGTTCCTGGGTGCCCATCTGTAAACCTAAGCGCACCGTAAACCAGAAGGTAGAGCCAGCCTGTACCTGGCTGTGAAGTCCGATACTGCCATCCATCATTTCGACAAGGCGCTTGGCTATGGCCAAGCCAAGTCCCGTTCCGCCAAAGCGGCGGGTCATCGAAGCATCGAGTTGACGGAAAGGCTGGAACAGCTCTGGCAATTCATTTTCGGGTATGCCAATGCCCGTATCTTCAATGGTGCAACGAAGAAAAACCGAAGCCTCATCGAGGGCCATCGGCGCTATACGGACAACGACTTCGCCTTGCTCGGTAAACTTCAAGGCATTGCCGACGAGTTTCGTTAGAATCTGTCGTAAACGACCGGGATCACCGCGCAATTGCCGCGGCACCGCTGGGTCGAGAACGCCGATCAACTCAAGGCCACGTTCTTGGGCTTGCAAAGCAAAGCTCGCCAGAAGATCGTTTACCAGGGAAGCTAAATCGAAATCAATCGTCTCGAGATCAAGCTTATCCGCCTCGATTTTGGAAAAATCAAGAATGTCGTTAATCAGCCGCATAAGAGTATTAGCGCTACTGCGTACAATTTCCGCATAGCGTCGTTGTTCTTCGTCGAGAGATGTGTCCAATAGCAAACCATTCATTCCAATCACCCCGTTCATGGGCGTCCGGATCTCATGGCTCATGGTCGCCAAAAAAGAACTTTTGGCGCGGTTAGCAGCTTCGGCACGCTCTGCCATGCGGGTGGCCTGAGCCGAAGTTTCGACCAAGGCCTGATTCAGATTGCGCAGATCCTGCTCGGCTTGTTTACGCTGAGTGATATCAAGAATGGTGCCCACAAGGCCAATGATCTGGCCATCAGAATTGGTCAAAGAGGCCTTATGAAAGATCACCGAATGCGTGCTACCTAAAGCATCCTGCACTTCTGCCTCGTAGACCTGAACACCCGCATGCTCAAGAATTTCAGCATCTTTGGCCTGGTATAACGCCGCCAAATCAGGCGGAGCGATGTCAAAGACGGTTTTCCCCAAAAGATCTTTTTCTTTTACCCCATAAAATGTCTCAAAGGCAGGATTGCAGCCAGTATAGCGGCCATGAATATCCTTGTGAAACACCGGCATGGGTATGGTCCCCAAAAGAAGCTCGAGGAAGCGCTGTTGATCGCGCAGTCGCAAATCGGCTGCTTTTTGGGACGATATATCGCGGATGGTTGCATGGAAATATGGCCGATTACCAATATTGAGAGCATTTAGCAAGACGCTGGCGGGAAATCTACTGCCATCTAAGCGCTGGTGTTCCCATTCAAATAGAAGCGAACCAGACTCCTGCGCTTCGGCAAATAATCGACCCGCGAGGCTCAGCGAATCTTGTCCATTCGGCTGATGGGAGGGAGAAAGCGCCGCTGGATGTGTCCCGATAAGGATATCAGAACCGGAAGCCGCAAAAAGTTCACTTGCTGAACGATTGCAGGCGTTGAATTTCTGTCCCGTAGCCTCAATAAGAACCATGGCGTCATGGGAACACTCAAACATGGCGCGAAAGAACTCTTCGCTATCGCGTAGGCGATCTTCAGCTTGCTTACGTTCGGTAATGTCGGTGTGAGAGCCAGCCATACGCACCGGTTTGCCATCTGCATCGCGCACCGCAGCGCCCCGCGCAAGAATCCAACGGTAAGAGCCATCGCGGTGACGAAGACGTAATTCCAATGCATAATGGGTGTGTCTTGCCTGCAAATATTCATCCAAATTCGACATTACACGACTGATATCGTTGGGATGCAGTCTCTCTTGGAAAGTTGCAAATATATTTGGCAATTCATGATCCTGATAGCCAAGCTGCTCTTTCCACCGCGGCGAGAGGAATAATTCACCAGTAATAATATTCCAATCCCAAATGCCATCGTTTGAACCATCGACAGCTAGCTGAAATCTCTCATTACTATGAGCAAGGGCCAATTCAGACCGCTTTCTTTCGGTTATATTGGTGTGGGCGATAACCAATTGGATAGCGCCATCACTTTCAAAGCGGGTAATGCGTAGCACAAACCAGCGCTGCTGAGAAGGCGAGTGGCTGGGATTTTCGAGTGTTAAATCGTGTTGTTGTGGGGGCAGGAGCGCGGGTTTCCCTAATTCCACTGCTACGCCT
>REDP01000049.1 GCA_007693455.1 Planctomycetota bacterium
CGTCCGTTTTTTGCAGTCCAGACTGAAGGCACAATTCTTTGGCCAAGAGACAAGGCGTTGACTCAAGTCTCTGAAATAGTCGGTAATTTGCTCAATGCGTCGGTCAACTAGCTGCTCTACATTTCCCTGCAATTTCTCTGTTTCTGCGATCTTTCTTGTATATTTGACGAGACTTGCACGGAACCCCTGCCCTAAATCCCCTTCTTCGGACTTGACTAGCTTTTCTGCCTCTTCCAACTCTAGACCAACTTGCTCCAGGAGGGCATTTCTGACATCTGGTTTACTCGCCAATAGATTTTTGGTGATCTTGAATGCCAACACATGACCAAACCGCCCCAATGCATACCAATGAGAAAGCCCATAGGGTCCTAGTTTTCCCCCTTGGCTTACCTCTTCCCAGTAGCTCGCGAGCTCAGGTATGGGTATTCTGTTCTGGGCTTCGTTCATCCCTTGATCAGTATTTTGTTATCGGATCATACATTACAGTAAAAAAATGGGTGCCAGCTGTACTTGTTTTGGCAAGCAGATCAACAACCGCGAGGCACGCTGCTGAAGTATTACCTACTGCCAAACCATCTCCTTGTAATTGGCGTTGTTTGGTCTGCCAGGCATCCTGTTGAAGTGGAATAATATCGTCAATTAGGGCAAGATCAAAGTTAGGGAATTTTACACCCCAGCCCCCAGAGCCGAGTAGTTGATGATTATGATCTTCTCGAATTGGGCCATAACGCTCCAGAAACTCTGCTTCTCCAAATTTCTGCACGAAGATCCACGGGGCCTCCATTGGCTCTACTCCGATGATTCGGGTTTCGGAGTTTGCCTTTCGAAGAGCACGGGCGATCCCACTAGCTGTTGTTCCATTTCCCAAGGCCACTATTGCCGTGTCGAAAGGCGTGAAAGAATCATTTCTTGCAAGCAAAGCGCTGATTACATCCTCAATCGCTTCTACACTTTCTGACCGTCGGGAGTGGTTAAGTATTGCCAATTTCTTTCCCTGGTAGCCCTTTTTGTGTCTGGCAAGAAACTGACGAAACACCTCTACCATCCCTTCAACGTAACGCTTTGCCGGGGTCAATCGAAGCTCGGCACAGCCAGTTTCAGGTAAATGCTTCCGCACATCTTCTATCCTCGCATCGGGCATGTCTTCAGGCATGAATATTATCACCTCATAACCCAATTTCCTTGCCAACCAGGCGACAGCTGCACCAGCATTACCCGTGGTGGTTTCAACCAGAATATGTGTGTCAGGAGAGATACTACCTACGTGCTCCTGCTGCTCAATGATACTGAGAAATACCGGCACATAGTGGCTCTCCGTTGGAAGCGCGATTGCGTCCCAGGCATGACACGTGCAGCCTGACCCTTCAAGAGCCGAAGAAGATACTTCTCTCAAGACCAATCGTCGGCTGATCTCAGTCCGTATTTCTTCAAACTGGCGCTGCCTTTCCAGTGACAATGGCAGTTCATGAGAGTTACTCTCCAGTGGCAGACTAGTCATGCGTCATCTCCATTTCTGGCCATTATGAAGTGAACCATGCCAATGGCGAGAATTCCAGCCGTGAAACCCATCAGCAAGTCATAGGTATGTCCATGCATCGAAAAAGCCATGGTTCCACCGACCACCAAACCGGCAAGAACCGCCTCCGCACGAGGGCGACCGGCAAGCGCACAATAGACTACAGCCGGACCAAGAGAGGCGCCCAAACCAGACCAAGCGTACAGCACCAACTCGAAAATCATACCTGTTTCATCCATCGCCAGCCAAGCAGCCAAAGCGCCCAGGATCACAATCACACCACGGGTCAGCCACAATATACTGACGGTCTGACTCCAAGGGGATCTTTGAATCCCATCAACTGTGACGTTTGAAGCAGCGCTCAGCAATGTCGAATCAGCAGTGGAACTGACCGCAGCGATGATCGCTGCCACTGTAACACCAACCAAAACAGCAGGTAGGAAATGTGCCGCCAAGACTGGCAACGCGGTTTCGGGATCAGCGCCAATGGTCCCCAGGTCAGAGAATGCCGCGCGTGCCGCCATGCCCAGTATTACAGCACCGCTATAGACCAACGCAAACCAGATAGCAGCAACGCCGTAGACCTGACCAAACCGGACACCCTCTCGAACTGCCATCAGACGAGCGACTGCATGCGGTTGCCCTGGATAGGCAAGCGCTAACATCAGCCACGGCACAATTGCGGCAAAAATACCCATGCCACTGGCGCCGTGGAAAATGTGAACTAGATTGGGATCTATTTCCTCAAGGCGCCCCATTACGACCCCCGGTCCTCCAGCTGCGATGACAGCTATAATCGGCATCGCCAAGAGGCAAAATGCCATCATGATTGCTTGAACATTATCGGACCAGGCAACGGCTCGAAAACCCCCAAGACCCGCATAAATCACAACCAATCCCGCGCCAAACAGCACACCGGCCCCATGGGAAATTTCAAATTGACTCGACAGCGCCTTGCCTGCGGCACTGAATTGCGCTGTCGTGTAGGCGGTAAGAAAAACAATGGCGAGTAACGAGGCAATGATGGCGGCAACTCGAGATACCGCAGTATTTCCTGTGACCTCACGAATGAAACTCGGAACCGTGACCGCACCTATTTCCTCACTGCGCTGGCGCAGTTTTCGACCAAGAAGGTGCCAATTAATCCAATACCCCAACATTCCGGCCGGAACGATCCACAGGGCATTCATGCCAACGGCATATCCCATTCCAACCATACCAAGCAGGACAAAGCCCGATTCCGTAGATGCGGAGGCAGAAAATGCGGATGTCCAGGTACCATGCCTTCGGCCTGATAAATGTACGTCTTCGGCAGTTCGCATGGCGTATCGAGATGCTGCGTAGCCGATCCCAAAAATCAGGGTGACATACAACACAAACGCGATCAGGGTCATTCTTCAGGCCTCCAATTTGATGAGGTCACTTTTCCATTCGCTTGAGGGGCTGAGACTTTTGCCTGCGGCTCAGAACCTCAGCAACAAGTTCATCGCCTTGCCGGAAAAGCGTACGGCAAAGCCTCTCTGTGTTTCCATTCGGAGTCATTGATTCTTCGAGCACGCCGAGTTCGCTCTTTTCAGTCAAATCAAGCAAACGTCGCGCTTCGTGAAGTGTTTCATGCAAGAAAATCCGCTCACCGTCATCACATTCAAGTGATTCACTCAGAAAATGCAATGTTGCGCAGTGAGCGGCTGAGCAGGCCAGGAGTTGACCATATCGCCAAAATCGCTCCTGTGGGACAGTCATCCAGCGAGATCCGGGAATAATAGATCGAAGAACTTTCACGGCTTCCGGTGAACTTGAGTCGTCATAAAATCGAAGGGATTCGCGGTCACCAACAGCCACTGAACACAAGAAGCGAGCCATGGGGCGCTTGCCAAAAAGCGATTGAAGTTCGCTTAAACTCGCAGCCTTGGCGGCAGAGAGCAGGGGTATTTCGGGGGGGAGTTTCCGGGCAGCCTTTTCATAGGCTCCCGCAACCGGCCACGCTGTTGCAATCATGATCACATCGGGTTCGATCTTTTCCAAACACTCTGTAATCGGCAGCCAAGGATAATCCAGTGCTTTGGGACGAGTCCTGGAAGCAAGTGTGACCGGACTGGTAGCCGAGCACACCCCTGCCAGAGCATTGGCAATCTTTCCCGCACCGAATATCAGAACTTGACTTTCCATCAGAGATTATTGAGGCTCCAGTTGCCCTTTACTCCTTAATCAGATATTAGGCCCCTTGCTCTCCTTGATTGCAATTCAGGGCATTTTAGTCATTGAGGGTGCAATCTTTGTGCCACATCACTCTCAATACCGTCACACCCTCGGAAAGGC
>REDP01000168.1 GCA_007693455.1 Planctomycetota bacterium
GTCCTCTCAATGGATTTTGATAACAGAGATTATGCGAAATACCGGCTTATACATGGTGACATTCTACTCAACGAAGGTCAAAGTCGTGAGCTAGTTGGGCGCTGTGCGATGTACTCTGGGCAAATTAGCGACTGCTGCTTCCAGAATACTCTTTTACGCTTTCGGTCCGGACCCGATTTATTACCAGAATTTTCCCTTCTATACTTTCAGTTTTTATTTTACAGGGGAACGTTTTCGTCGGTCGCAACACAGACAACGTCCATTGCCCACCTCGGTTCTGACACCCTGAAGAAGCTGTACATGCCAATTCCACCACGCGACGACCAGGAGGCTATAGTCAAAAAACTTTTTGCCATGAAGGAGTCTAGGGGCCTGCTGAAAGCCAACACTGCCGACCTATTGGCTACACGATCTGCTCTTATAAATACCCTTGGTAAGGAGGGCGCGTATGTTTAACGAAGAAAACACCGTCGAACAACTGGTCCTCGACACCCTCTGTGAATCGGCATCAAAGAGCAAGGCTAAGGAAGATGGCCAGAGCTACGAGGGTTTCACCAAAGGCTGGCGCTTCGTCCCCGCCGATGCACTGGGCCGTCAACCCAGCGACGTCTTTGTCGAATCCATGCTCCGCGATGCCCTCATCAAGTTGAATCCTGAAATCGCCGCCAATCCTGAACGGGCTGACGAAGTCATCTACCGCCTGCGCGCCGTGCCCCAGTCGGTCAAGAGTGAGGGACTGGTCCGCGCCAATGAAATCCTCGCCGAGTGGCTGCGCGGCGAGAAGACCATGCCCTTTGGCGAACGCGGCGAACACACGCCCATCCGCCTAATCGACTTTGACGATCTTTCCCAGAACGACTACGTCGCCACACATCAGTGGGTCTATCCCATGAAGGACGGCGGCCGCCGCTTTGATGTGGTGCTGCTGGTCAACGGCATTCCCCTGGTCATCGGCGAGGCCAAGACCCCGGTGCGCCCGGCGGTGACCTGGGTGGATGGGGCCAGCGACATCCACAATGGCTATGAACAGAGCGTGCCGCAGATGTTCGTGCCCAATGTCTTCTCCTTCGCCACCGAGGGCAAAGCATACCGCTACGGCTCGGTGCGCATGCCCATTGATATTTGGGGTCCTTGGCACCATGGGGGCAATAAGGCCGAAGGAACGATGGGCGATGTGCAGCGCGCGCTGCGTTCGATGCTGCGCCCTGAGGTGATTCTGGACATCCTGCAAAACTTCACCCTATTCGCCACCGACAAGAAACATCGCCGCATCAAAATCATCTGCCGCTACCAGCAGTATGAAGCCGCCAATCAGATGATCGCCCGCGTGGTGAAGGGCCAGCCCAAGAAGGGCCTGATCTGGCATTTTCAGGGCTCGGGCAAATCGCTGCTGATGGTCTTCGCCTCGCATAAATTGCGCATGCACCACAAACTGGGCAATCCCACGGTGATGATCGTGGTGGATCGCATTGATCTGGACACCCAGATCACCAGCACCTTCACTGCCGCCGATGTGCCCAATATGATTGGTGCGGACTCGCGGCAGAAACTGCAAGAGTTGCTGGGGGCCGACACCCGCAAGATTATCATCACCACCATCCACAAGTTTGGCGAGGCATCTGGCTGCCTGAACGACCGGGCCAACATCATCGTCATGGTGGACGAGGCTCACCGCACCCAGGAAGGCGATTTGGGGCGGCTGATGCGCGAGGCCCTGCCCAATGCCTTCCTCTTCGGCCTCACCGGCACCCCCATCAACAAGCGCGATAAGAACACCTTCTGGGCCTTTGGCGCCGATGAAGATGAACACGGCTATATGAGCCGCTATTCCTTTCAGGATTCGATCCGCGACAAGGCAACCCTACCCCTGCACTTCGAGGCGGTGGATGTCAAACTACGCATTAACCGCGAAGCCATTGATGAGGCCTACAGCCAGATCACCGATCAACTCAGCGATGAGGACAAAGATGATCTGGCCAAGCGTGCCGCGAAAATGGCGGTATTGATCAAAGCCCCCGCCCGCGTGCAGGCCATCTGTCAAAACATCGTCGATCACTTCAGCGCCAAGGTAGAGCCCAACGGCTTTAAGGCCCAGGTGGTCACCTTCGATCGTGAGTGCTGCGTGCTCTACAAGCGGGCCCTTGATGAACTGGTGGGCCCCGAGGCTAGTGCCATTGTGATGCATACCAGCGGTGGCAAGGGCGATGACTACGCCGAGTGGAAAATATCCAAAGACGAAGAGGGAAAACTGCTTGATCGCTTTCGTGACGCCAGCGATCCCCTGCAATTCCTTATTGTCACCTCTAAGCTCCTGACGGGCTTTGATGCACCCATTCTGCAGGTGATGTACCTCGATAAGCCGATGAAGGACCACAATCTGCTGCAGGCCATCTGCCGCACCAACCGCGTGTACCCTAGCAAGACGCACGGATTGATTGTCGATTATCTGGGCATCTTCGATGATGTCGCCACTGCCCTCGACTTTGATGAAAAGCTGGTGCAGAAGGTCATCACCAACTTAGATGGCCTCAAAAAAGAGCTGCCCGGTTTGATTGCCAAGTGCCTCGCTTTCTTCCCTGGGGTAGACCGCAGTGTTGGTGGCTACGAAGGCTTAATCGCTGCCCAAGACTGTCTGCCCAATAATGAGAGTCGCGATGCCTTTGCCGCCGAATTTAGTCTGCTGGCGCGCCTTTGGGAAGCCCTGTCGCCCGATCCCTGTCTCAATGCCTTTGAGGCCGACTACAAGTGGCTGGTCGCCGTCTATGAGTCGGTCAAGCCGGCAAGCGGCAACGGAAAACTGCTCTGGCACGCCCTGGGGGCCAAGACCATTCAATTGGTCCACGACCATGTGCACCTGGAGACCGTACGCGATGATTTAGACACGCTTGTTCTGGATGCTGAAATCCTGGAAAGCATCTTGGGCGACAAGGACGCCGACCAAAAGTCCAAGGAAATCGAAATCAAACTCATTGCCCGCCTACGCAAGCACAAGGGCAATCCTAAGTTCATTGAACTGGGCGAACGGCTTGAAAAGCTCAAAGAGCGCCACGAGCAGGGCCTGCTACACAGCATCGATTTTCTGAAAGAGCTACTCACCCTGGCCAAAGAAACCGTCCAAGCCGAGCAAGAAGTAGAGCCCGAAGAAGAGCAAGACAAGGCCAAGACCGCCCTCAGCGAACTCTTCAGCGAAACCAAAACCGGCGACACCCCAATAATGGTGGAACGCATCGTCACCGACATCGACGACATCGTCCGCCTGGTGCGCTTCCCCGACTGGCAAAACACCAAAGCAGGCGAACGCGAAGTGCAAAAAGCCCTGCGCAAGGTCATCTATGTCAAATACAAGATCAAAGACCAGGATCTGTTCGATAAGGCGTATGGGTATATAAGGCAGTATTATTGATATAAAAAGAATAACTGAAATATCTAGAATTGACATCAACAGCGATCAATCGGAGTACAATCGATTATGAACTACTGGTTTGTCGGAGCAATTTTCGGTCATTCGACCAACAGTCCAAGCGATCAGACCGAGCGCTTTGTCAGAGAGGGCTGTTGGGAAAACGGCTATAAAAGCAAACACCTTGATACCGTCCGTTCCATGCAGGTTGGGGATAAAATCGCCATCAAATCCGCCTACACACGCAAGAAAAACCTACCCTTTGATAATCGTGGACACACCGTCAGCGTGATGAAAATCAAGGCCGCTGGCACGATAACAAAAAACCATGGCGATGGACGGCATATCGATGTTGAGTGGGACAAAGAATACTCAGAGCGTGAATGGTATTTTTACCAGGGCAGG
>REDP01000125.1 GCA_007693455.1 Planctomycetota bacterium
ATACCAACCTAAACCAATTTCCTACAATAAGTTATAGAGTATACTTAATGCCATTGATCAGGAGATCGGTGGTCCCAGGGGGCGAACTTTGAGCCGCCCTGGCTGCCGCACACGTTCTACGGCGCTCTCTATTGCGATACCAAGAGCTTGGGGACGTGGATTAGCTGGCCCCGTTGCGATGAGGGCTGCCGACATACACAACACATCAAACTCACTGAGCGGTCTCAGCAAATTCAGCCATAAACTGGGCCAAGCGCAGGCAGCCTTCCTCGGGCATGGCATTATAGGTGCTGGCGCGAATGCCCCCTACCGTGCGATAGCCCTTCAGGGCAACCATACCACGATCTGCTGCCTGGCTGATAAAGGCTTTGGTGAGAGCTTCATCGGGTAAGGTAAAGGTGATGTTCATCAACGAGCGCTGCTCGGGAACCACGACTGTTCCCGTATAGAATCCCTGGGAGTGATCAATGGCATCATAGATATATTGTGCTTTGCGGCGATTGACCGCTTCCACTGCCGCAAGTCCCCCTTGTGCCTCAATCCAGCGGAAGGTTTCCAGGAGCATGTAAATACCGAAAGTCGGGGGAGTATTCAAGCACGACTGGGCCTTGGCATGGGCCGCATAAGAAAAGATCGGGGCCACGTCCTCAGGTATCGTTGCCAACAGATCACGGCGAATGATAACTAAGACGACACCAGCTGGCCCGAGATTTTTCTGGGCCCCAGCATAGATCATCGCGAAGCGACTGACATCTATTTCGCGAGACATAATCTCCGAAGACATATCCGCGATCAAGCAGGGGTGGTCGGGAAAACTGGGGTAGGAGGTGCCATAAATGGTATTATTGCTGCAGATATGCAGGTAGTCCGCTTGCCGATCCGCTGAAAACGCCGGGAGTTGGTTGAAATTGGAAGCGGAGCTATCGCCAATCACATCCACCGTTCCATACCGTGCCGCTGCTTTGGCTGCCTTTTTGGCCCACTCACCACTCACTACATATTCGGCCCGATCCCGAAGAAGATTCATGGGAATCAATTCAAATTGTTGCGTTGCACCGCCTTGGAGGAACAATACGGCGTAGTCATCACCGATACCCAATAAACTTCGGCAGCGCGCTTCCGCCTCAGCCAGCACCTCACTAAACTCAGGACCGCGGTGCGACACCTCAGCAATACCCACTCCTTGGTCACGGTAGTTGATCAAGGCTGCCGCAGATGCCTCCAGCACCGATTGATTGAGGGTGGCCGGTCCGGCACTAAAGTTGAAGACGCGTGCGCTCATGCTTGCATTCCTCCCAGGGGTGCGGCACTGTAGGCCCAGCCGACAACGAGCAAGCCCGAGCCATATGGGGCCGTGTTATCGGTTATCACAATGCAACCCCGCTTCACCCCAGAAAGCGCAATCACCGACATGAACAGCAGTAAGCATACGACTGACCACAATCACGACACTCCAGGCGATAGCGATGCTGCCGCGGCAGAGCAGGCCCAAATCCTGCGCGAACAAATCACCGCCGAACTCCATCAGCAGTTAGCACTGGAGCGGTTCCAAAAAGAACAACCTGAACTCTGGCTTCAGGCCAGTCGACTCGGCGCACTCATGGAACTGCAGGAGCAGTGCCAAGACGCACATTTCCCGCCTGGAAGCTGCTTTCTCTATGCAGCGGTTCCAGTGTACCAATGCTTCCCACTGCGTCGCATTCTCAATGTCGATCTGGATACCTGTCAAACACAGTTGGAAATTTATGGTGATGGCGATTTGGAGGAAGGTACCGTTACCCTGCCCCTCGAAGCCATTAGTTGGCACGGTTTCCCCAAGGATGCGATACCATTACATTTTCCCTATAGCGGTTTTACCACCTCACGCCCCCTCTAACGGGATGCACACTTTCCCTAAAAGGTAAAGCCCAGGGCAAAGTGCACTGCCCATGGGCGCTTACTCGCAAGGCGCTTACCAGGGTTATAGGCCGCATCGAGACGCACTGGGCCGACAGGTAATAGGTAGCGAATACCCCCGCCGATGGCCTGGCCAAACTCTTCACTGATATCGACTGGATCAGGACTCACCGAACCAATATCATAAAAGGTGGCGGCATAAAAATCAGCGAAGAGACGATAGCGTAGTTCAGCCTGAGCAAATGCGGCGGTAAGGCCGCCTGCGGGATTGCCGCGTTCCCCTGGCCCCAAGCGGTCCTTGCCGAAACTTCGTACCGAATTGGACCCACCCAGGAAGAGACGCTGCGAAATGGGTAGGGAATCACTGCCGTCCGTTGGCTTGCGAGTAACCGCATTTACATGCAGGGCTACGGTAATATCGTCACCCCATAAACGCGTTACCACGCCACTGCGCGCCCGCAGCTCAACAAAGGGAACCTGTGATCCCACCAAAGGATCGGCAAGCCCTACGCCAAGCTCCCAACGCCAACCACGGCGCGGTCGCCAGGGATCATCTAACCCCTGAAATCCCCATTGAAGATCGGCGATGGCCACGCGCAAACGCGAGCGATCCAAGTCTTCAGGGGTGAGGGCCACGCGTATTTCAGTGGTTCGTTCAAGGGAGAGGCGGTAACTGGCAATCAGGGTTTGACGCTCGGTAAGTGGAATAATCGCCTGCGGACCAGTTGCAAATCGCGTCTGGGTAAACGAGGGATGCTCACGATACCCAGCATCAGCAGAAAGCGTCAAGCGGCGATCCCCACCAAGAAGATCGAAGTCGGTGAGTGATGTGTGTGCCTGGTGGTGCTTCTCGCTGGCATCGCCACCAATGGTCCACTGTCGGCCACGGCCAAAGAGATGATCATCGGTATAGCTGACCCCTCCGCGCACGCCCTCCCAGCTGCCATATCCCAAGTGAATATCAAAATGACGACTGGGGGCCTCTTCCATCTCAATGTGGAGATGACCCTGACTGGGATCGTCAGGATCGTCCTCAACCCGCATGGAGAGACGGCGCAGGGGTATGGTCGCACGCATACGGTTCATACCTTCGTGAACAACGTTGCGCTCGAGGGTTACCCCTGGACGGAGCTGAAGTCGCTTGCGTGCATAGCTTTCATGGGTGCGAGAGAGGCCATCGAGTGAAATGCTTTGAATGCTCATGCGGGGGCCAGGATCAATAGTGAACGCTATGGATAAGCTAGGCTCCTCATGGTCACCATCGTATTCTTCGGGGTGTTGCAACTCCACCCACACTTGCGCGCGATAATAGCCAGAGTCTTGCATAATTCCGGTAAGGGATGCCCGAGTAGCAATGGCCGTACGCGGCAACCATGGACGGCCAGCAAGGGTTTTTGCGGCTGCATACAATTGTTCCTGAATCTCGGAGGCTAGGTCATCGATACCGGAAAAGGTTGGTTGGGCAAAATGGTATCGTGTTCCGGCTACTATTTCCACGTGAACACCCACACGCCCACCACCTTCGGGGAGGGGATCATGGTCAACGGCAACTTGCACAGCAGGATAGCCGTCAAGCTGCAATTGCTGGCTGACCTCTGTTCGCACTGCCCGCATGGCGCCTTGGGTAAAGGGCTGCTCGCGGCCGGCCAGGTGCGCTGAGACAATATCGCGAATGGCTTCTTGTTGCCGGGCGGGGGCACCATCGATACGAAAGTCTCCAAAATACCACCGTGGGCCTGGATTGAGCAAAAAGCGCACATCCACTTGCGCTCGGCTTTCCCCAGCTGGAGTACCCAACTCAACTTCTGCTTGAGCATGGCCTGACTGCCGCAAAGCAGCGCGAATAGTGGAGACAGCGTCAGCAGCATGCAAGAGATCCCCCTCACTTGCATCAAAGCCCCGACGATGACGACGCACCATGCGGCGCAGGCGACGTTCTCCCGGCTGCCAGTCTTGTTGTCCGTCACGCACAACAAACAGCCACTCATGGGGCAAGGGACGAACGCGCTCATCGCCATAATGAGCCAGGGGATCCTCTGGCTCCTGTCCAATGGTTCGACGGAACAGGAGCCCCGCATTAAATTCTTCAAACTTATCACGCTCGACAAAGGCATACCACCGCGGCCAGAGAAATATTTCAATACGCGCACTGGAGACACCAGATTCTGATCGCTCTTCATCAAGCACTAAGGCTAAACGATCAAGCTGGGTGGGTGGTGCATCAGGATCTGGGGGCCCAAAGATGGCCTGCCTGAGCTGGCGCGCAACAAAGGGCAAGGCGACCGCCAAAGCAGCAGCCTGAGATTCACCCCCTGCTTCTGCGGGCGGTAAACCAGTAGTAGCTAATACAAACGCTTCTTCTGGAGTTAGTCCAGGGGTAGTATTTACGGTCAAACGGGGATCACGCACACGCCCGCTCAGTTGCATGCGAACGGTGTAGCCAGCCATACGTGCCCGCAGATTCGCCTCAATAAAAGGATCAAATGGTTCATTGTCAGGGAAGGTTATCACCACTTGATCAATGACATAGGAGGTAAAGGGCAGAAGGACATTGCCCGAAAAGCCGGATATGGTTCCCTGGGGCTCGGGGACAGCTCCAGTACCACCAATATGGAGATCAAGCAGCAAACGACTCCGCACTAAATTATTCGCCAATTGTACCCCGCGAACCCGTGCCTGGGGATCATGGATTGATCCATCACGCACGCTCACATCAAAGGTCATGCTGCGCCATGGCTCAACATCAATAGCAAATAACTGGGTGAAAGGGTCATCCACTCCTCCGCCAGCGGTTATCGACATCCACTGGAAGGGCTCAGAGTACAACATGTCGGTTATACCAATGTTACCAGCCAATGCCATGCTTCCCGGGAAACCCTGGAGGCGCAAATCAAGGTCTGCGCGCAAGCGAAAATCGGGGGTCTCTACCAGGAGGGCCTGCCGACCTTCAATGCGAAGATCATGTTCGCGGCTCGGATCCAAACTCCAGGTTCCAGCAAACTGCACTGGTGCACGGCCCATACGGCCATGCAATCGTTCGACTTCAATGTGACTCGCAGCAAAATGCAAATCTCCACTAACATCGGTGAGCGGAGGTAAGCCACTGCCAACACTCATGCCACCGTCCTTCAAAAGTATTGAGCCTTCCCAAAGGGGAGCTCCCAGCGGTCCGGAAAGACTCAATACCCCACTAACCATTCCTCGAACTGTTCCTAGATTTGGGAAAAAACTGCGCAGTTGGCCCAGATCACCATCCTCTAATTCCAACGACCCTTCCACAGGTAAATCTGGGATCTGGGAAAACCAATCCCAGGTGGCTCGGAAGGCATTGTCGCTACGAATACTCCCGTCTAGGCTATGGGCTACTTGATCCAATTGCGATAATAAATACGCACGCACTCCATCAGGATCCCCCTGCAGGCGCAGGTGCATGCGCTGGCGCCGTGATGTTGCCCCACTATTTGCAGCAACAACGTCATCGAGGTGAATATGACTACGTATTCGCTGTCCTTGATCCAGCACACGCAGCATCAAGGTGGCAGTGGCTTGTTGCTCTGCCAGGAATGGCACCAATGAACGCAGTGTAGAAACGGGCAAACCATATAACACCACATCTGCCTCATGGATACCGTGGCGATCACCTGATGCTTCTATTAATTGGGCCCCTTGGTCCGAAGAGTACACATTCCAGGATCCATCAGTATGCCAACTTCCCCGCAGCATTCCGCCCAAATCAAGATCCACTTCTTCACCACGAATACTCATGGCGTCCAGTTCCACTTGCTGACCAAATCCACTCAAGGCAATATGTACATCGCTGGATGGGAGGCCAGGCCAGTGTAATGCTTCGCCCTGAACCGTAATATTACTGTGTAAGTAACCAATCCGTCCATGACTGCGTGCCTCCACCGCAACCAAGCCTTGGCCCGGTTCTGGCATGGATGCGGTCCCTTCAAGGTGCACCTGGGTTGCTAGATCCTGCCAGGGAATAGTTCCGAGACGGCTGTCGACTAATACGCTCAACTGGCCCTCAACGGCGGGGCCAGAGGCCCAGCCATCCAATACGAGCCAGCTTCCCTCGCGATGTATCTCGGCCGAAAAGTGCCCTGGATCCCAGCGTGGCCAGGGACCGATACGCACCGTTTCAAAGGTCGCCTGGGCGACATCGGTTACCCCATTATTTGGCGACCAGCGAATGCCATTGAGGGAGGCTGTACCAGTGCCAATACCTGCCTGGAGCTCTTCCACATGGACTTGGCCATCTTCCCAATGGGCATGCACCGCAGCCCGTAGAGGATGGCCATCGCCGATGCCTTTTATGCCATCAATGTGCAGCGCGCCTTGCAGATCCACGCGCAAATCAGGATGAAAACGGCGCAGTATGTGCAACGGATCCCGCGGCTCGCGATCATCATCGTTACGTTTTTGCGCCGCTGCTGTAACTTCAGGTGGTCGCCACCATTGACGATCAAGGTCGAGATGAAGATGGACATTACGTGCTGATCCGGAGCGCATGGCACGCATGGGATCGCGTAAAAGATCACCGATGCGAATATCAAGTCGCAAGTGGTCTGCGGAAAAATGTTGAAACTTGCCGTCTGGATCAGCCGCAACCTGCTCGACATTGCGAATCGTAATGCCACGCAGTGACAACCGCTCTATTCCACCAATACGCCATTCGCCACCCAACTGCCGTGCAAGCTGGTGCTCTGCAATGGGAATCGCTATTGGTCCTAAGAGGGAGCGGGCAAAGACGACAAGAATCACCAATACCGCAGCACCACCGGCAATACACCACGCCAATAGGCGCAACCAACGTTGCCAACGCGGTCGCTGCCGAGACTCAGATGTTGGTGTACGTCCAAACACTAGAAGTGATTCCCGAGGATATTTGGAGCCACCACAATGTGAGGCTTACTTACAGGAGTGTTCATCAGTACCTTCACGGATTTCACTCTATCTGCTTGCCGCCACTGTCCACCGAGACCAAGCGGTGATGGCGCATTGCCAACCAACCGATATACGCCGTTCCCGCTACCATCGGCACCTGCATCAGCACTGCTGGCAAAATCATGGTGACCTGGTTGGGGAAAAATTGTAAGGCAAAAGCGACTGCCAGGCCATTATTCATAAAAATAGACCCAAGGGCAAAAGCAACCGCATCTTCCCGCCGCATGAGGCGCCATAAGGGCACCATGGCCAACATGGTTACCAGAGTGGCAATGCTGCAGGCAATAACAGCCCCAAGCAAGCTTTCCCAGGCCGCTCCTTGCCACATGGAGCGAGTGCCACTGATGGAGGCCAGCACGAGCAAACAGCTGCAGCAGATAGCCCAGGCATTCCATGACAACTGATACCGGGCCACAGTGCGCGGGAACAAGCCTCGTGCAAACTGGGAGGCGATCAGGGGTAGCAGAAGTAAGGTAAGAATATACCCCGCTTGGGCCAATAAGGGAAGCCAGGGAAGACGTTCGGCATCACTGGGCTGGATCACCATTACCAGCAATGGGACACTCACTGGGGCCAGAACACTTGAGCCCACAACTAAGGCGATACTGAGCATACGATTTCCGCGATAGAGGTCAGTAAAGGCTATACTACTCAAGCCCATAGGCATCAGCATGACCAAATACACGCCTACCGCCCACGCGGGGAGAAATGGCAGTACACACAGGTAGGCCAGTATCGGCAAAACCGCAAGCTTTACTGGAAGAAGTGCCAATAATTGACGGTACAGACGAGGCGAGCACGCTGCCTCACACATTTCCCATAAGGGAAAACGCAAGCCGCTAAAAAAGAGGATGCCCCCCAAAAGCAGGGGAACCATCCCTTGCAAGAAGGTCTCTGGCAACCAGCCAGCCGGCAGCACAAAGCCCAAGATCATCGCCCCATACGCCATGACCCAGAACCGCGGACCAAATAAGGATCGCCACCATGCAGCCACAAGTACTCCTGGGCCTGCATGATGGCGCACACCAATGCATTCAACCTAAAAACCGTTCGGGACGCTTCTGTGTGAAAGGCCTGCAATGCAGGGCAACACGTAACTAATCATCGTCAGGAGGGGTGTAATCACCGCTGCCGTCATCACCATCGCCATCAGAGCTAAGATTACTCGGCAAGCCGATACTGGTAATAGCGTTATAATCAACAAATCGATTGTCCACGGTAAGGAACACCTCACCAGCCTCATTCCACTGGACATCTGTCACCAGACCACCACCACGATCCCCCTGCATATCCTCGGAGAAGGTGACGAAGAAACCGAGAAGGTTATTGGCAATCTCGAGATTGTGGTCTGACGAACGGTCTGGATTAATACGCTGCACGTTGTCTATCTTATAGTCCTTACCGTTGACATGAATCCAGGCCTGCTCGCCCACGACACGGTAACTTTCCACCCTACCACTGACAAAATCAAAGCCTACATCAGGGTTGAGGCCTCGATCACGTAAGTTACGGGCCTCCTCCTCGCTCAGTCCAGCCTGGTTGACAGTAACCGTCTGCCCCAAGAGTTCTTGAGCCCATCGCAGATCATTGCGGAAACTTTCATGTCGGGTATTGGCCAACTCCTGAAGCTTTTGCATGTTTTCCACTAGCTTGGAGGTTTCCATCGGCTCAAAGGGGTCCTGATTAGACAGCTCTGCCATCATAATGGCTAGGAAATCGGCATCGCGGAATGCCGACATGGAATTGTTATCCAGGCGTGCTGCTGGATTATCCATGGCACCAAGGGCTGAAATAGGCATAGGGGTTCCTCTCGTATGAGGGAGTAGATGCTAGAGATACGCAAGTATCATTCCAACGTGTATCGTGATCCAGCAGAGCATGCCGGTGTGGGGCTCACCGGACCCTTTGGCCCTACCCCAGAGGCAACAGAGGCACGGCTTGAAGCGTAGAAAAAGGGCATTCGTGCCGGCTTCCCAATCTTTACCCATGTGATAAAGGACACCACTTTATCTCTTCAGTTGCGGCAAAAGTCCACACAATCGACACAAGTACGTGAGCTACATGAGGTTCTATTATCTATGGCACAATTACATCTCTTTATTACCAATGGCCCTCTTGCCGGTAATGTGCATCCTATTCGCAAAGAACGTGTGGTCATCGGGCGCGATCGTAGTGCTGATATCAGCCTCAAAGTTGTCGGGGCAAGTCGCGAGCACTGTCTGATCCGCATGCTTGATGGTGGTGGAATCGCGGCCGAGGATATGGGATCTCGCAACGGCACCAAAGTAAATGGGACAATCATTGAGGGTGAGCGAACCCTGCAGGCTGGCGACCGCATTACCATTGGCACAACAGATGTCTTGGTTGCCGATGATCGCTATCGCGGTCAAAGTCGACTCCGCCTCATGTCAGGGGATGCCGCTGGGAAGGAAATACCCCTCACGGGGGATGCCGTCACCATCGGTCGTTCACAAAAAGCCACGATCATTCTTGACGATAAGGCTGCAAGCGGCGTCCACTGCCGGCTACAGTCCCTGGAAAATAACTGGCACGTCACTGATCTCAAAGCTAATAATGGCACCATGCTCAATGGTGAACGCATTGCCGTAAACACTCCACTCCCCTTACGCTCTGGGGACTACCTGCAAATTGGCAGCACATTGTTGTCGTTTATTGACGGCCGCATTGAAGATCTTGACGGTGAATCGCTTGGCTCGACAACGTTAATTCGACGTATTCACGCTGGCAGCGTTGGCATCGTCTACCACGGTAAACTGCAAGGGAGTGGTCGTGATGTAGCGGTGAAAATTGTTGATCCGGTTATTACCCAGCAAGTGAAGGAAAAAGCACGCCTTCTCAATGGGGCGCGCAACGCGGCGCGCCTTGATGATGAGCATATTGCTGCTGTGATCGCCAGTGGTGAGGAACGCGGTCTGGTGTATATTGTGAGCGACTGGGCTGAAAATGGCAGCCTTGAAGACATGCTCAGTGATGACATCCCGCCGCCCATGGTAACCGCAAGCCTCCTGCTGGATAGCGCCCGTGGATTGCATGCAGCCGAACAACAACGTATTTTTCATCATGGCATACGTCCTGGCAATATTCTCATCTTTCGTGACGGCATGGCTCGGGTGACTGATTTTGCGACCACCGCTCGTTTTACTGGACATATCACGAGTGGCGATGTCATACCACATTATGCGGCCCCGGAAGAGTTTACGGGAGCAGCTGTCTCGGCACTCAGCAATCAATATAGCCTAGGCGCGGTCGCCTACCATGCGCTAACTGGAGACCCTCCCTTCGCTAACGATGATGGTAGTAAGGCTGAGGCTCGTATCGCGGGGGCCCTACCTGATCCGCGCGAGTTCAATAAAGATGTGCCCGCAGCACTATCTCAGGTCGTTGCCCGAATGATGGCTATTGATCCAGACAATCGCTACGCTTCCTGGCAAGAGCTCATTGATGATCTCCAAAAGACCCTCGATACCCAGGGACGATGCTCCATTGCCGCAGCTAAGGCCTCGGCTATTCGTGTGGGATCATCATCCTCTGCAGCACGTCGCTCTGGCGCTGGACAGCGCGGTCGTGGGGCCGCACCTCGTGTACGCACCGTGCATCAAGAAAATCATACCCGATTAATTGTTGGTGTATCGATCGCTGCTCTGGCTTTTGTTGCCGTCCTTATCGGCGCTTTGGGTGGCTTTGGCGGTGGAGGTGGCGGAAGTGCTTACGACACCTCACGCACTCTCCCCTCGCACACCAGTCGCCCTGGTGACCACACTCACTCCGATGATCGTGCCCAATTAGCACGGCGAGTCGAAAGCACCCCATCAAGTCCTGCCTCCAGTGATCCAGGCCAACCTTCACCTTCACCTCCCCCTCCAGCACTCCAACGAGACAGCTCCCTTGCACCATCAACTTCACCCGAGGAGCACACTCCCAGCACACGGGAGACAGAGCAGGAAGATCAGCCAGGGCCGCAAGATGAAGACCGTATTGCTCCTCCCCAGCGCCCTCTGCAACAGCCCCCACCGCAGCCAGAGCCACGTATTGAGGAAGCTACCGACGCTGCTCCGCAAACGCCCCCACAAGAGGCGCTTGTCGACAGCTTGCGCGATGAGCGTGATCAGGCCGAAACAGATCCTGAATCCAGCCTCGCCAGCCAGGATCAGATAGGTGAAGAAGATGCTGAACAAAGCTCTCCATCCCTCCCCCGTCGGGAGGGCCCTCTGAGTCATTTTGCTCGAGCCAACACCTGGGAAGACGGGACGGTGGTCCTTACTGATGGCACTGAAAAAGGCACACGCCTGCGCTTTATGGAAAACTCCTCAGCTTTTGAGATAGAAACATCAGGGGGCGAACAGGAGACGATCCCCGAATATCATATTACTGAAGTTCGCCTCGCCCCTCCTAACAGCCCCCCCATCCGTCGCGGCGATAATCTCTTACAGCGCAGGGAATTCGAACGCGCGCTTGCTGCCTACGCCGACGCCGAAGAGCGCTGGGGAGACGAGCCCTATCTCAAACAACAAATCCACACCGCACAACAGTTGCAAAAGCGCCTCAATCGCGCCGAACAAATGATTATTAACGGCACTATGAATAATGATGGTGATGCAGTCATTGACGGCATCCTTGTATACCTAGAAATCATGGAGCCTCGTCGTCTCAGCCCTCCCCTGGCCGAATCATGGACGAGCATATGGCCTGAAATTGCTGGGCGCCTGGACGATGCGCGGCGTAACGAACTCATGGAGATAGCCAGTAATGTTGGCGTTCGCCTCCATTACGATGAGCAGGCTCCAGAGATTCTTGCTGAGGCTATAGAACTTGCGAGTGGTGATGACCCTGATTACCGTCAGGCCAGCAGTACCTTCCAGCGGGCGGTGCAGGCCAATGCGTGGTTCGACAGCGATGCTCGCATTGCTTATGCCCGGACATTATTGGCCACTGGCAATAACCAAGCAGCAGCACGTTGGCTGCAGACTGTGGATTCACGCGATCGCTCACATCCAGAGTATCAAAAACTCGCCCTTTCTTTAGGGCTTCGCCCACCAGAACTGCAGCCCGAACTCCTCGTTTCCACCTACATTGGAGGCCGCGGTAATCAAAGCATTCGCGAACTGGAGATTCGTAATGGCGTGGTCCATGCCTCTGGTGAAGGGTTTCAAGTTGCCTACCAGCTCTCCTCGCTACGCGGTGCCATCAGTGGCGACATTCATCATGACGAAGGCGATGCGCGCTATCGCAATCGCTCGGACGTCCACCCTGGAACAGGCGTCACCTTAGAGGATCCACGCAGTGGTGAAAGTTATCGCATTCGCATGCGCCAAGTTCATAGCATCCTCCAACAACCCATCTTGACATCAACCGCCGGATGGACGGCTTATGGACAAAATTACGAGGAAATTCATTCCGGAACCCGCGGCATTCGCTGGGGACCGCTAATGGCAGACTCTCGTGGCTACGACGTATGGATAATGCCTGATGGGCATATTGGTGCCAAATTTTGGACCGATGGTGGCAATAGCATTCTCACCCGCAATCCCTTTGACATTACCCAACCAAACCCCATTGAAAGCATGGGCGCCTGGCAGCGCCACTCCAGTGGGCACGCCTCCCTATTCCTACGCATTGACCCCACCGGATCTGAGCCAAAAGTTGTCGGCGGCACCTTCGTTCCCAGTCATGTAACCTACCATGCTACTGACCCCTGGGGCCGAACCTATCTCCCCCTGGGAATCCGTAGCACCGACTTCCGTTTTGGATCTGAAAGTGGCGGGGGAGGACTGTTTGTCCTTGATCCAAACTTAACGCGTCCAGAACTCAATATTCGTTTTGGCGGCAGTGGCGATGAGATGATGGGACGTATTGCCTTGGAAGACAACATTCTTGTCCTTGGTGGGCGAACCCAGTCGAAAGATCTTATCACTCGCAATGCGGTCCAGGAACAGCATGGAGGTGGTACCTGGGATGCGTGGCTGGTCATCATCCGCCTCTGGCCTCAACCACGATGAGAGAAACCTTTATGGTTTACAAAAGGAAACATATCTTCCTATTGATCTGCCTCGTGGCGGCCCTCGGCTCCACAAGCGGCGCTGAGCGTGGCGTAAGCGTCCACTTCCACAATCAGCCCCTAGCCGTAGCAGCTGGCATTCTCAACGACTTTGTTCACCCATCTGAATTGGCTCTTGATGACAACCTTGTCAGTGACGCTACCATATGGGTACATCTCCACCAAGCATCAACCTCAAGCATGCTACAAGCCCTAGCCCATGCCAGCGATGCTTGGTGGTGGCATAACGCTCCGCAACAACGCTACCATCTTCAGCAATCCCCGACACCAATAGATCCCAATGGGGTGCGCGTGCGCTCCTACGCCACCAGCCTTACCCAGCGCTATGATCTCGAAGAAGGCATTACCACACTCATGCAGCCATGGCTGGAATACGGCGACCATGGCATTGCCCACGTACCTTGGACTGGGCAATGGACCGCCTCCACGACAAGCATGGGACATG
The DNA here is from genome assembly GCA_007693455.1 of Planctomycetota bacterium. Taxonomy (GTDB): domain Bacteria; phylum Planctomycetota; class UBA11346; order UBA11346; family UBA11346; genus REDP01. Next base: position 13,368 of record REDP01000125.1, read on the forward strand.
CCCAATTGCGTACCCTACTGAGCTTGATGGAGGGAAGCGACACTATTGTTCCAATGCCCACACCCTCACACGACCAGCCACAGCATCAAACCACCATTGAACAATGGGACAATCCCCATACTGCATGGCTGCCCATGCTCATGGATCTCGCCCAAGAGTGGAGCATCTCTGTGGCGGTCTCGCCAGGTGCGGCAGCCATGCTACGTCAGCTCTCTCCTCCACAGCAGATTGACCATCTCGAAGATCTGCAGGCGCATCTGCAAGAACGCTACCTTACTGCACGCTGGGTGTCGGGAGTGTTATGCATCGACAGGAGCCCACCACAACGACGGCACGCCCCCATTGTGCGCCGCCACTTTGCGATGATTCCGATTGCCCATATGAGTGAACGCTATGATGGGCACCTTGTTGCCAGCGCTCTTCGGCGCAGCACATCAAGCATTGATTGGCAGCAATTTGGCCGCGCCTGCCTTTTTATCGACAATCCCCCTCGCTTACTGATCGCCATTGAAGGGGAGAAAATTAATCGGATTCTCGATCACCTCGACTACCTTGAAACCAATGGGTCTCTGATCCTCACTGAATAAACCCGCGCTGCTATGTTTGCGACTCACCCTCATCACCACCATCTTACCGCGCATGGAATACCCGTCCTTGGCGATACCGTAGATCGGCGCTGCTTGATCACCAGTGCTGCCCTCCACGGGTGTGCGGTGATACTGATTATGGGCTGGCATGTCATTCTCGCCTGGTTACCCGCTGCCAAGGAAGATGAGGCACACAAGGATCCCCCACCCTCCCCCCCGCGCCCCGGAGGGGTCTATGCCGCCGGAGCAGCCCCGGCCCCCCAGGCCGCGCGGCCCACATTGCCCCAGGCTCTGGATCCTGATGACACCAGCGATCCACTCAGGCCACGTCTCGACAGCAGCCATGAAATCGGCAGTGGCGATGGTCATAGCCGCAACCACGGCCTTGCCATAGATTTACCCGAATTACCTGCCCAATTCGCCATCCCGCAGGAAACAAAACAATCATCTGAAGGTGGCGGGCGGCGCAATCTCCCACAACAGTTACGCCGTGAACAGGAGGCGAACTACCTACTTATGGGCTTTCTACTGCGACAGTATCAAGGCCAATGGAAACCCATCTACGGCCACCGCCTCGTTCGCGGACCAATTCGACTATGGATCGAGCACGACAACAGCCGCGTAACATCCGCCGCATTTGCTCGCGGCAGCAGCACTGGAGTCCCTGAGCTTGACCGGCATATTTTGGCGTGGCTCGTCGAAGATAATAAAATCGATCTCTCCGATTTACGTGGCAGTGAACGACGCCTTCTGATGAGCGTAGATCTCTACCAAGCACACCGTTAACGGCAAAAAAGTCCTCAGATATAGTCAAGCAAGGTCGGACGTAGGACTCTCGCGCCAGCATTAAGCCCAGCCTCAAGAGTCGTTTCGGCCATTTGAAGTCGGGAAATTGTTTCAGCAAGATCCACATCTTCTTCCTTGCTAATAAGCTCAGATAAATTTACTTTTTGTGCCTCTATTTGCTGCTGAGTCAACTCGACTCGTCGGATACTCGATCCTAAAGCGCCAAGCGTATCCCCCAGATGAGCATGCACCCCATCAAGCGCGGCCAAATGTTCTTCTACCGCCTCGGGATCATTAGCTGCCATTGCATTACGAACATCAATAAGGGCCTTAAATACATCATGATCCTGTTGAAAGACTTTTGCTCCATTGAGATTAACGGTTGCTCTATTCCCCTTTGATATGCTTACTTGGAAATCGTCCTGGTCACCCTGATAGAGAACGCCATTGCCATCGGCGGTGAGGTCAAAGGGCTTATCAAAAACAGCGGTGCCCGCAAAAATATAGCGCCCATCATGGGTTGCATTTCCCAAATCCACCATGCGTTGTAACAAGCCGTCCATTGTGCGCGCCATGGCTGAACGGCTGGCGGCATCCTCCGACCCATTCGTAGCCTTTAAGGCCAGAGCTTTGGCTTCTTCAGCAATATCGACCATTCCAGTAACAGCGCTTTCGCTGGCTTGCTGAAAAGCAAGCGTCTTATCAATGTTGGCAAGGTAGCGGTCCATCTCATTATACTGGACGCGAAAGGTCATGGCACGACGACCCGAAATGGGGTCATCGCTCAACTGGGCTAGGCGTTTACCAGTTGCAAGTTGATGTTGTAGTGATGCCACACGATTGAGGTTGGCTTGATTGGCCCCAAGTACATTACGTGTAACCATCATGGAGGTAACGCGACTCATGATCTAGCCTCCCTTTTTATCCCAGTATCCCAAGGAGGGCCTGGATGTTTTCTCGTTCAATACCAACGATGCGAGCCGCTGCCTGATAGGCTTGCTGCTGCATAATCAAAAGGCCCACTTCCTCATCAATATTCACACCAGATATCTGATCGCGACGATTCTCTAAACTGGCCTGAACGGCAGCCTGATTGCTTTTCTGCTGCGCCACCTGATTCACCTGGGTAGCGACGCGGTTTAAGCGATCCTGATAAAAGTCCTCAAAATTGAGGCTATCGTCGTCTAGCAACTGCTCTTGGCGCGCATCCAACATGCGTAATATATTACTATTATCACCATTGGCGCGAGTGGAGCCCACCAGCAAGTTATTTGGGGAAGCCAATACCGAATCAGCGACCTTCATTGTTGCCGCTGTTCCGCCATGAAAAAGGCTCTGCACGCCGAGGGCGGAAAGGAGACCGGCCTGATCTGGCTGGCCATCGACAGTGAAGTCAAGATTATTATTGCCGCCTACGTCTTCAAATAATTGCCCATCATCAAAAATCGCATACACCCCGTCGGCAATTGGTATCTGGGTTCCGGGTGGATAGTGTTCATCGAGCGTAATAACCATGGTGCGCTGCTCCGCACCACCACTGCCGTCACCAACATTATAGGTAAACTTCACCATCGGAGCATCATTGGCAGAGCCAATGGTACCCCCCTTGAGTACACTCATATTCCACGGTTGATCGGGGATCATACTCACAGCACCTGTATAACGACCGTGAATACTCACCCCTGCCGCATCATCACGCCAATTCGATCGAACCTCAACGGGATCTCCATCAGCAAGATCGCCAGCATTGGTTAAATCAGCGGTAAAGCCCTGGCCAATCACATATTCGCTTGCGGCTCCAAGGAAAGTCACCTCTAAATCCCCAAGAAAGAGAGGCGGGTCAGCCGGATCTGGTGCAGGACTGGGCAAGGCCACGGAATCGTAAACTTCACGATTACCCGTCTGTGGATGAATGGTGTAGGCCTCTAAACGACCATCGTTAGTAATATCAAAATGCAGTCGTTTGCCTGCTAGATCTGGATCAGAGCCAGCAATATCAATCCCCGCTCCAGTCCACACAGATTCCGAGGGTCGTGTGTCCAAACTGCGAGAAAAGTCAATCGCATACCCATCTGCGGCTTGCAGCGAGAGCTTATGCCCTCCATCAACACTTAAGGCATGGGCCTTGAGATGAGGAATGCCGCCCGCCACTGGGGGGTGCACCGAGAATCCCCCACCGCGACCGGTATTGATGGCACTGATCAAATCGTTGAGACTACGACTTGCAGCTGGCACGCCACCAGGCTCATAGCGTATGGTGTATTTTTCCGCCACACCGGTTGCGGTATTCATTATATTGATGCTCAGGTTGGTGGACTGAGGATTACCTAACTCATCCACAAACTCCGGCAGCATGCCTGCTGGGATGCCGGCAATCTGACCAGGCTCTTTTTTCAAGGAGGGGTCATCAAGATTGGTATTCAGCATCCCCCCAGGAATGACCATCTCCCCCATCACAGCCTGCGGTCGCGCGGCACTATTCGCCCCGGTTGCGTGTATGCCATTCATCTGACGCATCATCGAAACCGCGAGTTGGTCAAAGTCAGCAATAATATCAGGCAAGACCTCATTGCGCATGTGAGCAATGGCCTGGAGACGTCCGCCGCTCAATTGTACGAGACCGCGATCATCGGCGTAAACCACGGCCAGTTTTCCATCATCGATTTGTTCAGTGGTCAGTTCGGCACTACTTGCAGAACCCACCAGGAGGCGGCCGCCGAGATCAACCTGCACTGAATTATCTGGCTGATAGCGGACTGTGACCTGCACCAAGGTCGAGAGCTCCCTGAGAAGCTCATCACGTGCATCAATCAAATCGTTGGGTGGTGCTCCAGATGCACTACCGCGACGAATGTCAATATTGAGATCAGCGAGTTGGCTGGAAAGACGATTCACATCACGGGTTAAGGAATGAAGGGTCGATCCGGCTGAATCCCGCTGCTGCGAAAGATCTCGTGCCACATCATTGACTAAAGTGGTAAACGTCTGTAGCTGGCCAATCGTCGCCGAACGCTTGGCATTTTATTCGGGGTTATTCGATAAGTCTTCAAGAGA
>REDP01000035.1 GCA_007693455.1 Planctomycetota bacterium
CACCAGTCACCATTGATTTCGGTATCGGTCAAGAGTTCGTGCTCCGCTATCGTGATTGTGAAGCTTATTTGCCGATATACAATATGAACCATAACCTGATACGCTTCCAAGCCGCTATCGGCTGGCAGCGAGCGATAGGGAGTCATTGCGAGTAATGGCCGATTGCGTTATGCTTTTACCCATTGCAAGTATCAGGATGGCGTGATCATCGTTAGCGTGCTGCGGTGATCGTTACTACGCCACAAAAATTATTATTTTAAATAGCAACAAGTTGTAAAAAAATACAACAGTTATTGTTGACAATGATAATTTGTTGTGTGGTAATAACAATCAAAGTCTGGTTTCAAGGGTCGACAAGGCTTAAAATGCGTTGATCGACGGTTTGAAAGGCCTTATGATGAAGTGGCTAGTATTTTCCCAACCTTACGGAGAGATGCAACAATGTATCGAAAAAAACTGCTTTCTAATGCTGTCGCCCTGAGCTTAGGGCTTGCTGCTGCGGGTATGATGAGTGTGGCTCATTCACAACAACCACCACAGTCTGATCTGCTTTTCCCTTATGTGGTTAAAAGCGATACTGTCACCACTATATTGAGCGTGATCAACACCCGTAACTTTGATCGCCGCGACAGAGAGGACGATATCCGGGAAGTTCTTCCCCGAGTCTATCCCCTGCGGATTGCCGTCAATTATAAACTGGGCGATCCTACCCCCAATGCTGATTTTTGCAACCACTTCGATGGCACGTTCATCAGCTCGATCAACGACCTGACCACATTTGATATTGGCCAGGCCTTCGGTGAGGGCGCCCTGTTTAATGACACCGTGGGCGGCCCAGGCTCTGCAGCACCTGTCCCTAGCGCGCTGACAGATGGTGGCTACTTGGACGATATTGCCAATTTCCCAGCGTTCCGCGGCTATGTGTCTATTTGGGATCAATTTATTAATCAGGACTCAAGAGAAGGGATTGGTAATCTAGGTGAGCGCACTTTGGAAGGCGATGCGCTAGTCGTTGAGTTCGTAACCGGTGCGGCCTGGGGCTATCGTGGCCTGTCGCGTGGTACGAATAGGGATACCTCCTGGTTCAATAACTTGAGCAACGCAACCTATGATGTCTATCCTGGCACTGGTGTTCAAGCAAACCTAGGCTTTACTTCCGCAGAACGTGGTTTGAACATTCCGTTTATGCCGTTGGCTGATGTACAAACCCGTTTCTTCATCACTGTGCTCAACGATGATCTTGGGGACCAGCGTGACGGTTTCCCCGGTGCTATCGTGGCGCAACTGGGCGGTGGGGCAGGCTTTACCCTGTATAACCGTCTGGAGCAAGCCCGTTCCCTGAATGCTTCGGCCAATATCAACTGCCTGGGTGTGGTGGACATTGAGGACTTCCTGGCAGGTGCCGCGACCTCGCCATTTGTGGCTCAGGGTGGTTTTTCTCCCTTGAATCTGCGCGATGCGGATGCAGCTGGTGGTGGGCTCATCGATGGTAAGCTGGCGCATGTGATCAAACTTGAGTTTGGTAAAACCAACGAGCTCAACGGTTTTAGCACCGGTGGCACGTACAACAATGCCTATCAGTTGAATTATGTCACTGATCTTTTGGGTGTAGCCCCTGTTGAGGATGGGGGTACCGGGATCGTTGGGTGGAGTATTGCTGATCGTGTGGTCAGCGATGGTCATGTACCGATGATGCAGAATGACTGATTACTGGTGCGCCGCTTAGACAGGGCGCTACAGTTGGTGAGTACCGACCCCTCCCCCCGTGGAGGGGTCTTTGCGTGATAAGTTCTGTTTGCTGTGATCGGAGGGCGTATGGGTGTAGTGCGATGGAGTATGGGGGCCTTTAGCTTACTACTGGCCTTGATGGTTTATGCTGGGGATGAGCCGCAACATCAGCTAGCCGAGGTGCAGATTCCGATCACCAATTTGTGGGATCATGCCCAAGCTCCCGGCAGTGAGCGCCGTGCTACCGTGTTCTACGATCATGAGTACCGCTTTATGGCGCAGTGGCCCGATACCGAACTGCAAGAATACGGTGTTAAGCCTGGGCCGACCTTTTTATCGGGTGTGGGTGTCGCCGTATCTGACCATCGTGCCGGACTGCTCTGGTACGACAAGGATCCCGACAAGGCGGTGTTTCTGCTCACTGATGATGCCGCAGACCCGATTAATATCGACGACATTGACTCCAATCCTCTTGGCGAGCTCGCGTTGACGTTCACACCTGATGAGCGCTGGCAGGCGCTGTGGGTGGGGGAACGCCAGATCCAAGGTGAGCCGCTGTATAATGTGTACTATCGTCAAGAAGGCCAAGCGGGCGAACGGGTAGTGCCCGCCGAACAACTGGCGTGGTTAGCTGAAGACGATGGTGGAATTGTGGTTTTTGGGCGTCGGCCTACGGCTGAAGGTCAGCAGCAGATTGTGTTTCGTCACCGTGCGGCGGATGCTGACGCTTTTGCCCCCGAACAAGTCGTCACCGCAACGCCCCCCTTTGGCATGAATTTCCGCGCCTGGAATGCGGCAGGTATTTGGGCGGTGTCTTGGGATGTGCAATATGCCGAAGTGGGCATTGCCAATGTGTTTAAACTGGCGCTCAGCGCCGATCAGGGCGAGACCTGGCAGGTTACGCGATTTCCCGGTGATGAGTGGGTCGTCTGGTACAGTATTGATGTCGCTGCGGATACGGAGGGTCATGTAGTGGTCGCCCTGACCGGGATGCTCCGTTCAGAACAACGTGATCGGCCGTCGCGCTTCGCAGTGATGCGCAGCACTGACGGCGGACGCAGTTGGTCAGAGGCGTGGAACCCGCGAGATGAACAATGGGCGTATTCGCGGATGAATGCCGCGAAAGTCGTGCCGGGTGCGGAGCCGGGTGAGCTGTATCTGCTCTGGGAAGACTGGCGTTCCTTGCGTCCTGAATTGTATGGTGGTTTTTCCACCGATTTTGGCGCGACCTGGGAGGTCATGGATCAACGCTTTGTCAATCAGCCTGAGGGGCGCAATGGCCTCGCGGCTTGGCGGCATGTGGACTACCGAGATCCGTCTGGCCCTTATGTCATGATGCAGCGCTACCATACCGATCGCTACCATGAGTACGGCCTAATTCCTTTCCACCTGACACCGGAATTTGCCGCAACAGAACTGGCGGATTTTGCACCCGATATCCCCGATGCTGAAGAGCGATTACAAGAGCGGGTGGCTCGTTATTGGGAGGCCATGGGTGAGCGCGACTGGGTGGCGACCTATGCCTTTTTAGACCCCTATGCTCGTGCAACGTGGCCTTTAGAGGGCTATATCAACCGCCGTGGACCGATAGATTACAGCAATCTGGAGATTGGAGCCATCCGCATTGAAGGCGCTATTGCCTATGTGGATCTCAGCATTGATGCCGAGATTCCCAGACGACGGTTGCCGGGTACGGTGCTGAATCCCCCCGAACCACGGCGGGTCTCCATGCAGCAACGCTGGTTATGGTTGGATGACCAGTGGCATTATGAATACCATGAAGCCGTTGATAATGGTTTGCGTTTTGCTCAGTATGTAAACCGCTAGATTTAGAGACGCGCTGCATTGATCCCTGCGCATTGGGGCAAGCAGTCACGCATGCTGTGGCTGTTTGTCCGCCGTGATCTGCGCGAGCAGTACGCCGGTACCATGCTGGGTGGGGCTTGGGCGGTATTGCAGCCGCTGTTGCAAATCGCTGTGTACTGGTGGGTGTTTGGCGTGGTCTGGGCGTTGAAAGTCCCGGCCTTGGGCG
>REDP01000034.1 GCA_007693455.1 Planctomycetota bacterium
ATCGCAGGAGCAGTCATTGAGACCAAATTCAATAATGGTGATTTCGGGGCCAATATGGGGTGCGCGCATGCGGTCCAAGCCCATGGCACTGGTATTGCCGCCGACGCCGTGGTTATAGACGGCAAAGGTGTCTGGGGCCTGCTCATCCAGCAGACGCTGCAAAATACCTGTCCAGCGACCGCATTCGGGCAGGCCGCCAGCTTGGGTGATGGAGTCACCGAGGCAGTGAATGGCGCGATGGGGCATGGCGTGTTCCTTACTCTATGAGCATGTCGGGGCGCGGGTCGGGACTGCGACGGTGCCACACCAGGTTGTGCAGGCGCAGGCCGGTGACCCGACGCAGATAGCAGCCGCAGGCCGGTAGCTGCTGGCCGAAGCTATGGGTTTCCCAACCGCCAGTCATGGCGGGTACCTGGTCCTGCCAGGAATCGGGATCTGGTGAGCCGGGCAGGGAGAACCAGCAATCCTCAAAGCTGAGCTCGTGAATGGGGGCTACTCCCTCGGCGGCGGTGATGCTGCTGGCGCAGGTACTGGAGCAAATGCCGGTGAGGCGGGCAAAGTTGAGGTCTTGAATGGACCCTGGCTGCAAGTCATGGCCCGCATATTTGGCGAGGTTTGCCTTGGGTAGGGCGCTGTGGATAAAGAATGCCGCCTGCACTCCATCGATACGGCAGTCACGCAGCGTAATCCCGCGCATATGCGAGCCTTCGCGGGTACAGATGGAGATGGCCGCGCTGGCATCATCATTGCGGTTGGCATCCACCTTATGCCGGGCCTTGCTGGGGCGAATGTCACAGTGCTCAATGAGGATATCCTCGTAGTCACCGCTGGATTCCGAGCCAATATTGATCACTCGACAGCGACTGGCCAAACGGCAGTGATGCAGATGAATGCGGCGGTTGGCGCGAAAGCCCGTGGATTTAATGCAGAACGCATCGTCATCGGCATCAATGTCGCAGTGCTGAATTTCCACATCCCGACAACCGTCCACATCCAAGCCATCATTATTGGCATTGGCGTGATTAAAAATGCTGAGGTTACGAATATCTAAGTGATCGCAGTCGCAGAGATGGTGCCCCCACTCGGCGCTGGAGCGCAGTTGGTAGCCATCCAAGCGCACCCGCTGGCACTGCCACAGGCGAATGCCCCAGGGCCGCGAGGGCTTGTGCCAGGCGCCACTGCCATCCTCCAAGGAATAGCAGCGATAGGCCGCTGCCCCGCCATTGCCGTCGATGGTGCCTGGGCCTTCGATGGCAATATCCTCGGCCTTATGGGCGAAAATCAGGGCCGTGTAGCGCCGCTTGCCACCGGGAGTGGAAAAGTGCTCGATAAAATGTTCATCATAATCAGCGAAATTGTCTGATCCCAGCAATACCGCCCCAGCTTCCAGGCGCAGGGTTATGCCAGAGCGCAGGGTTAATCCGCCGGTGGAGAAAGTGCCCGCGGGTACGCTCACCACGCCACCGCCAGCGGCGGCCACCCGATCAATCAGACCCTGGATGGCGGAACGGTTGCTGCGGGCATCGGCCTCGACGGATGCGCCGGCAGTGCGAATACAGTGGGACATGAGATTCCTTTAATGGTGTAATGCCTGTCGTTGTTGGCGAAACCACCGTAGATCCTCGGCATACTGGGGCTCATCAATGAGATTGCGCGATTCCAGGGGGTCCGCCTCAAGATCGAAAAGCACTTCGGGCATCTGGCCCTGTTGCTCATGCTGGTACCAATGGAATTTCAACTGACCACGCTTGATCATGCCATTGCGGTAGCCCTGCTGCAGAAAGAAGGAATACACCGCTTCGTGGTGATTCGTGGTCTCGCCTTTGGCCAAGCTAACCAAGCTGCGGCCATCGAGATCATCGGGGGTTTGCAAGCCGCAGAGCTCGCAAAGGGTGGGGAAAATATCGCAGAGGCTGACATTGGCGCTGATGCGTTTTCCCGCGGGAAGGTACTTAGGGGCGCGGATAATCAGCGGCACGCGGGCACTGCCCTCGAAAAACTTTTGTTTTTCCCAAATACCATGTTCGCCCAATTGGTCGCCATGATCAGAACAGTAGACGATAATCCATTCATCAAGATCTTCGCCAGCCAGACGCAAAGCCGCTAAGGCCTGGCCAAAGCGGCGGTCCATGGTTTCCACCTTGCCGTAGTAGGCGGCGCGGGCGCGGCGGACCTCGCGCTGGGGCAGATCAATACCAGTGGCCAGGGGCACCTGAGGCCAGGCGCTTTTGCCCAAGAAGGGATGATCAAAGCAGGTCTCAATGGCATAATCGCGCACCCGCGGCAGGTAATAGCGAAATAAGTCCTCTTCGCAGCGGTAGGGGTAATGGGGATCGTGTAATCCCAGATAGAGGGCACGGGGACGATCGGGAGTCGCCCGATCATACCACACACCATTATAATTTTCCTCAACCCAGCCGCAAAAACCTTCCGTATACAAGTGGTCGTGATGATTGGCGGGCCCAGGGCCGGCACGGCGCACCTCTTTTTCATCCGACCACTTCATCCAGCCTTCGCAATTGAGACCATCATCCGAGGGGAGCGCAGGGGCCTGATAACGGGGCTCCAAAGGCGGCACATCAAGACTGGCGGTAACATCGCCCACGGGGCGCAGCTGAAACCCCGCCATGGGGTCGCGGCCCACCTGATGCAGTTTACCAAAGGCCACCGTCTGATAACCGTGCTGAGCGCAGCGCCGCGGCCAGGTCATATGCCCCGGCTGAAGCCCAAGCCAACCCTCGCAGTGACAATTATGCGGATATTGTCCCGATAAAATACACTGTCGCGCTGGCACACAGATGGGCGAAGGCGTATACGCATTATCAAACACCGTGCCCCCTTCTGCCAGCCAATCGAGGGTAGGCGTACGCGCCAGCGGATCCCCGGCAAAGCCCGCCACATCGGCGCGGTGTTCATCGGCAATGAGAAAGAGAATATTGGGTGGTTTCGACATGGGCATTTCACTCCTTAATTGCTTTATCAAAGCCTTTGCATGAGATCACAGCAAAGGCATCGATAAAAATACTGCCAGATAAGCCCCAACGGGGCTTCGCAGTTCAGCCCAGGGTTGCGCTCAACAGCGCTACCCTGGGAAAAGATGAGACAACTGGCCAACCCCAACGGGGTTGCGCAGGCGTGGGTACAATTATTGGGAATGAGCTGCGGACCAAGGTCGACAGGCGTATAGGCCTCAAGACATACTGATATCGAGGATAATCCGGCGTCTTCGCAACCCCTTTGGGGTTGATGGTAATTCCCTACCTGACCCAGGGTAGCGCCTGTGGCGCAACCCTGGGCTCTGTTACGAAGCCCCGTTGGGGCTTTTTCCCAGATACGCCGTAAGAGCATGGAGCATATGCCTCGCATATTATATCCGTTCGGTTAAGGCTTATAAAAATACTGCCAGATAAGCCCCAACGGGGCTTCGCAGTTCAGCCCAGGGTTGCGCTCAACAGCGCTACCCTGGGAAAAGATGAGACAACTGGCCAACCCCAACGGGGTTGCGCAGGCGTGGGTACAATTATTGGGAATGAGCTGCGGACCAAGGTCGACAGGCGTATAGGCCTCAAGACATACTGATATCGAGGATAATCCGGCGTCTTCGCAACCCCTTTGGGGTTGATGGTAATTCCCTACCTGACCCAGGGTAGCGCCTGTGGCGCAACCCTGGGCTCTGTTACGAAGCCCCGTTGGGGCTTTTTCCCAGATACGCCGTAAGAGCATGGAGCATATGCCTCGCATATTATATCCG
>REDP01000227.1 GCA_007693455.1 Planctomycetota bacterium
CAGAATCATGATCACAACGTATCCACTCTTGAGGAGATATCGTATGCCACGCGCTACCAGCACCCTTTGCCTTCTTGCCACCATTTTGCTTATTGCTGCCTGTGGCCAGGATGCACCTTCAGCGGCCAGTGAATCTGCTGCCCCTGCAGGTGATGGCTTGCATGCTTCTCCAGATAATGGGCAAAGTGCTCCGGCTCCTGAGCATGCACTCGATCATTTCTTCGTGCTTGATACACAGACCCAGCAACAGCTCCGCAGTGCTGCACACTGTGTTTCACTCTTGAGCGACTGGCAGGATAATGGCGAACCGGTTACCGTAACAGCCCGCATTGGTGGTCGTGCCGACCCCTTTGTCAACGGTCACGCGGTTATGTTGGTGAGCACCAGCGATGCAGGCGATGCCTGCGCCAGCTGCCGCAGCTGCGATACGGACTCGTTTACCGCCCTCGTACAGCTGAGCGATGAGGAGCACACCCCGCTGCGCACCAGCCTGCGGGGGGTTCACGGCTTGGCTAGCGGTACCGACATCCTCATCCATGGACACATCATGAGCATGGATGGAGGACGCCCGCTTATTGATGCCAGTGCCGTGGCTCTACTGCCGTAGCTCTCTCGCGACCTGGATACAAGCTATTCGTTGTCGCCGCTGTCTTGGTCGCTGGTCTCGGCACTCAGCCCTTGGATGACGATCGGATTTTGGCTGAGGTATATTGCCGCAAGCTGGGAGAGCTCTTCGCGGGTAATGGCCGCAAAATTGTCTTCCATGGTGGCGGCCCACTCAAGGCGCTGCGGCATGCTGCTGGCTTGGCCTACGACTTGCCCAAGCCAGTAGCGGTTCTCAGCGCGCCAGCGGGGGAGATTACTCAAGGTTGGCCGCTGCACCTGGGTAAAGATATCTTCACTCAAGCCCTCTTCAGCCAGACCCTGGGCCGCACGCAGCACTGCCTGCAAGGCCTCATCAGCGACTTCTGGAGACACTGAAACCACGGCTTGAATAAAGCCCTGCCCCTCCCATACGTCACTGGCATGATGCCCCGCAAAAGGACTATACGCTTCCCCCATGGCACTGCGCAGCTCTTCGCGCAAGCGAATGCGCAGGGCTGTTGCCACTTGTCCGAGACGTCGCACTTGAGCAATGTCACTCATATCCCTGGTCGGCCAGGCGACAATGGTCTCACTACGGGGCACCCGTGCGTCCACGTAAAATTGGTGGGTACCTGGACGCAAGGGTGGGCTCTCATATAAAGCGCCTGGTTGCGCCAAATCTTCGACAATGCGTAAGTCCTGGCGCCTCGATAAGGCGCCAATACTTCCCGCAACAGACTGGATCACCTGATCGGGATCAATGTCGCCAACCACTGCCACCTCCAAGGATCCCTGGGCCAAAATGGGGGCAAGCCACTCCTCTACCGCATCAGCTGTCAAGGCCTCTACTACTTGCAGACGAGGTGGAGCACGATCGGGCAATGAAGCATTGAGAATACGCTGGGTATGATACCGCATCTGGGCCTGTAAGTCGCGCTCAGCAGCACGCAGCTGATCTTGCCACGAGCGGAGCTGCTGCTCAATAATATCTTCGCGCCAACCAGGATCATCAATTAAGGCGGCGGCATACACAAGCCACCGCTCCACATCCTCAGGTAAACTACTGCCACTCATCAGCACCGCATCATCGGTTATGCTCACCGAAAGCTCCACACTACTCCCAACAAGGTGCTGGCGAATCTGGGATTGACGCAGGGCACCAGTACCACGACGCAAAAAACTGCGTTCGGCTAAACGCCGCACTCCCTCGGGGGCGGCCCCTGGCTCGCGACCAATGCGGATTTGCAACAGGACTTGCTGGGCATGCTCTTCCCGAGGCATGATATTGAGCACGGCATTATTGGCAAAGGTGGCAGTGCGTATTCCCAAGGAGCGCTCTTCCACAGTGTATTCAGGGATTTCCTGCGCAAGGGCATAGGGCCAATCGGGGAGCTCCTCATCAGGGGATGGATCAATTACTGCCTGCCACGCTGCCTCAACCGCTGATGCCAAGACGGTCTCATCAATGTCATGGGCCGTGGTCACTTCAACGGAGTGATGAACATCCGTTCCCTTAAAAATATCGTGGACAGCTACACGTAATTCTTCGGGCTCAATATCGGCGAGAAGGGATTGCAGGAGGCCTTGATACTGCTCGGGACTCATGAGATTATGGTTGTCTTTGACTGCCTGATACGCGGCCACCGTCAATTGTGCGCTACTGCGACTGTCTGCTGTAGCAACAGCTTGACGAGCCCGGGACAGCGCCTGGGCACTCGCCTGCTGCACTTCAGCAGCACTTGGGCCATAGAGCAAAAAGCGGCGCAGCTCTTCAATCATCAATGCCGCCGCAGCAGCAACCTGTTGCTCGCGCACCTGCACCGATACTGCGCCGTGACGAAGATCGTGCCACCACCACACACCAGCGCTTCCCGACAATATGGGGGCGTCTGCTCTTTCGGAAATATCACTCAAACGATTGGATAATACGCCGGCGGCCAGCCTGTGGATGGTATCCCGTCGCCAGCGTTCTTGACTCATGGCTTCCTGAGGCACATCTGCCACCATATAGAGACGCAAGGTGGTTGCCCCAACTTCATCCTCACGGTGCACCGATATACGCCGCAAGGGAGCCTCTACAGCAAATCCTCCACGCGATGGTTTTACGGCACGTTGCTCGTCAGCTGGCGGCATGTCAGCAAAAACCCCATAAAGTAACTCGCGCAAATCCTCCATGGGCATGTCGCCTACCACGCTCACCACCGCATTATCGGGGCGATACCAGCGCTGCCAAAAACTGCGCAGGGTAGCCACATCAGCAGCACGAATGGTCTCCTCAATGCCGATGGGCCAGCGTTCGTGCAACAACATACCGGGGTAACGCTGAGAAAAGTGGGTTTGCGCCGCGCGAAACTGGGCCGTATCGCGGTCGCGTTTTTCGGCGAGAATAACCCCGCGTTCGATCTCCACCTCACGCTCATCCAGATGCAGCGCTTCCAGTACATCACGGAACCAGCGCATGCCATGCTCCAGAGCCTGGGCATCCTCCACTGGCAAATCCAATTTGTACACTGTCTCATCAAATCCAGTGTGAGCATTCGATTGGGAGCCATGGGCAACACCGTAGGCCTGCATCACCTGAACAAAACTATTGTCAGGAAAATGGTCGGAACCCTTGAAGGCCATGTGTTCGAGGTAATGAGCTAAACCCTGTTCCTCATCACGCTCTTCCAAGGATCCAGCATACACCATTAAACGCAGACTTACCTGGCCCTCGGGTTCGCCATGCTGGCGCAGGGCATATCGCAAGCCGTTATCCAATTGCCCCCAGACATAGGCCGGATCGTGCGGCAGATCCTCGGATCCAGGAGGGACACTGGGCGCCAAAACCCGTTCCTCTGCCGCAAGGAACACGCCCCCCAGAACACACAACAGCACACTCGCGATCCATACCTTCATACCACGCACAGGCAGTCCCCCCTCAATAATGTTTCCAGACGGCCAGGATGCCTGGCACTGTAAGGACGCAAGGAGAGGGCTCAGCCTTACCGCAGGGCGGCTCAAAGCTCACCTTGGGCAAGGAATTCCCGCTTCGCGGTGTATGCTTTTGGCGCAAAAGGCGCCCTATTCAGGGATGTTCTGCTGGCCGATCAGGAGATCAATGGCATGAAGCGTTTTAGGTTCGTGTATTCATTTACACCACCGCACGAATGGCGAGATCAAA
>REDP01000033.1 GCA_007693455.1 Planctomycetota bacterium
GATTTCACACCTCTACACGGCCTCGGCAGGATGGTGGTGAGGGATGCGGGCTAGCGCCCGTGGTCGACAGATACTGCACCTTCTCTTGAGCGATGGCGAAAGCGATCTGCAGCGACGGCTTTTGACCAATCCACCTCAGGCCCTGGAATTGGTCAGTTTTCGCGGTTCTGACGGTCGCATGTTATTGATCCATGGTGAAATACGGCCAACGGCCTATCGTGGTCAACTCCTGCGCTTTATCGGCGAAGGCTGGGAGGGGGAGTGGCGCATCGTTGAGTTATTGGCGCCTTAAATTGATCTTCTTTCTGTTGTAGGCCTTGCTGTCTCTCTTTAAGCTGGATCGAGACTGTGCGACTTATGCTATAGACTGACAGGACAGCCCGGTGGAGGGCTCTTTCAAGAGCGGATTTTATCCCATAACCTACTTATTTAAAA
This sequence comes from Planctomycetota bacterium, assembly GCA_007693455.1. Taxonomy (GTDB): domain Bacteria; phylum Planctomycetota; class UBA11346; order UBA11346; family UBA11346; genus REDP01. The sequence goes on from REDP01000033.1 coordinate 436, forward strand.
CAATTTGAGGATTTCTGTGCGGGTCTCCATTGGCCCTATCAGGAGGTTTGGCTGGCCACACGGCAGGGCCGAAGGCGCCCCGTCCCCATTTTAGCCTTGCTGCCAGGGTCTGGTCCACACGGTCCCCTAGGATCGCCCAGCTCTCAACCGAATCCACTGTTTGTCTCCGATTGCTTTTGGGGTCGTCGTGTTTGACTCAAGCCCTACTGCTTACCTCCTTTACTACTCCCGTTTGGACTAATCGGTGATGGAATGACTAACGATGGACCATAAAACCTTCAATTGTCCCCACTGTGGAGCGGTTTATCCGTTTAAGCCTGCCCTGGTGAATCGGGCAGTGCGTTGCAGTGCATGTAAAGAGCCCTTCCGTCTTCAAGCAAACGGTGCTGCCGAAAAGGTGAACGTTGCCGCCGCTGCTGACTCGTCGCCTGCAACTGCGCCATCACAGACCATGGCGACAGACTATGGGCCTCATGCGAGTCACCATCGGCCTGCAGCACCAAGGGCTGCCAGTGCTGATTCCAGCGACGCTCATCAGCCAATCAGTGCCAGGCATCATCAAACCGATGCTGCCATAACTCCCCGCCGTCGTCCATCCGATGGCCCTATCCCCCTTGCAGCCAAGACCGCCGCCCCATCCCGTACTCCTAGCCGTCTCAATGACCATCAAGAGCGCACCCGCCGTTTGATGACGAGCACCCTCAATCAGGCCGCTACCTTGGCCTTGGCCAAGGCTGCCGAGCAGGATACGACTGATGCCATAAAGAGCGAACGCATCAGTCGCAAGCGCTCTGGAGTCCGTCATGGTGCCGCCGTCAAAACCAGCGACGGCAAGGAACTTGGCCCGGCGGTACTCAGCGGAGAGGGGGAGCGGCGGCGTCGCATGCCTTGGTGGCTCACGGTAAGTATCTTGGCATTAATGGGATTTATTTTCCTCTGGGCCTTTTGGCCTGCAAACCCGGCCTCGCGCACGCTCATTCAATTCGGCGCTGGCCAGGCAGCTTTTCTTGCAGGCTCTGGCGGCGCCCGCATGAGCGCACGCCAGACCTTGGTGAGTCCCGGGGGTGAAATTCAACCCATCTCTCATCTGCGGCAGCATCGCATAGGAGCGGTAGAAACGATCTCCCTGGCACCACTTCAGGAGGCTGTGGGACATCTGCGGTCATTGGGATATTTCGGTCTTTGGATTGAAGAAGGCGCTCGTAGTCGTGCCCTACGAGTCATTATGAGTGCCGAGTCTGCCCAGCAGGCTTGGCGCAGGGAAGTTGCCCTCTTAACGGACCAGACCCCAGAAAACAGTGGTAATGAAGATGATAGTAGCTGGTGGCAGCCCAGCATTGATGAAGTGCCCGACCTACCGTCGCAGCCTCCTAGTCCTCGCGAGGCCCTTGACGCCGCGGCCCAGTCAGCGGGCTGGGAAATGCCGTCGGAAGAGGAAGTGCGTCAGCGCATCCGTGATATTCCCAACCATGGCAGCCTGCTGCTGCAGCTGTGGCAGGCCAGCGACTCCGTCCTGCTGCCTATGGTAGAAGCTGGAAATCTCCCCCAGCGCATCAGTCTCCGCCCCTTCACCGGCCAGGATGCTCGCTGGCACATGGGCTTTGGTGACCCCGTAGCCGTCCCCTATGAGGGCCGTTTGATTCGCTTAAGCGGTGGTAGTGGCGATGATCGCTGGCGCATCTTAGATTTGCGCGTGCGTCAATAGTTTGGAATTGGGCCAAATCTCACTCGTATCTATTCCCACCTCGTCCCAACCTCCTCCGCCTTCATCCCCTGCTTCGCAGCTAGAACAATTCAATCTGCGAACGGGCTTTATTTTTAAAGATATTACGCCCCCCTAGCGTGTCACACAATGGGGGGCCCTACAGTCGGCCAGCCTGTCACCTCACCCCCTTTTGGGGGAATAACCAGGACTCCCATGAATGACAATCCTCAAGCGCAGAATCTCGCCTTTGGCATCCTGGTGAACGAACACTACGATCGCCTACTTGCTTATGCCGGCACCCTCTTCGCTGGCATCGGACGCTGGCATGATGCCGATGGGGCTCAGGACTTGGTGCAAGAATCCTTGCTGATCGCCTGCGAAAACCTCCATAAGTACGATACGACCCGCGGTTTTGCCCCCTGGGTTTGCGGTATTATGCGCCATCGTTTTCTCAAGCGTGCCCGGGAGCGCATGTACCCCATGGATGATGCGGTATTGCAGCAATTAAGCGCTGCCGCGGTGGATCTTCAGCAGTGGTATGATTTGGCCAGCCAGCGTCCGCTGGCCGTCCAAGATCCCACTGGCGATGCCCAGGATGATAACAGCGAAGGAGGCGATGCGGTATTGGCCGCCCTGCATCGTTGCCTTGGCCTCTTGCAGAAAAAATCGCCACAATTGAGCTCGGCGGTGCAGGCTTTTTATTTTGACGGTCTTGCGCTAGCGCAGTTGGCCAAACAGCAGGACAGCAGTGTTGCAGCCATGAAAAAACGCCTCCAGCGCGGTCGTCATTACTTGGCTAGCTGCATTCAGGCTCGCCTTAAGCGTATCGATGGATCCTCTCACCTCGGCCAGATTTCACGATGATCACTATTCCTAACGATCAGGAAGCGTCCATGGAGATCAGCAATCCGCAAGAGCTCGCCCTGCATGGCTTGCTGCTGAGTGCTGCGGCGCGGCAGCAAGGCCATAGCGCTCTGGCCATGCAGCGAATCCAGGCCCAAGCCGCCTGGGTTGGTAAGCGTGAAGCCGCTGCCCTAGAGCCCAATCACAGTCTAGTCGATGACGATCATTTGCTACTGGCCCAAGCCATTATAGATCACCAAGCTAGCCCTGCCCAAGTTCAGGTTTGGCGGCATCTGCAAATTCAGCACCCGCGTCTGGCCCACATAGCTGACCAGCTTCGTCCCCCGGCCATGGCGTCCCTGGTTGGCCGTCAGCCATCGGAAATTGCCGAAAATGGATTACTTGATGGCATTATCAACAGCATCCCCGGCCATCGCCCACCCCGCCCCTGGCTGGTCCCGGTGGCCCCCATTGTCGGCCTTTTACTGCTGGTCTCGGCTGCTGCTGCCATCGCTTTGGCCCGGGCCCCCGATCCCGCGGCCCTGCACTTTCTCCTACTGTTGTTCAACGCTGCCTTCATGACGGTGGGCGCCGCCATCGCCCTACGTGCTCTACGCAGCCCATTGGCGACTATCGAAAGCTTAACCGGGCGCATGGGCGCGACTCCTCCACCTAGCCGTTTCAGCCAAATCATCCATGCCCGCTTGCCCCCTGCCCATGCCCCCCCCCTATTGCTGGGCGCCCTGTTGGTCCC
>REDP01000032.1 GCA_007693455.1 Planctomycetota bacterium
CGTTATCACCAACGCCGCCTACACGCACAACCTTTTAGGCGGGTCACCGACCCGCCCTCCGGGCTTCTGCACTGCGATTCCAGCGCGGGTTTGCAGAGGACCAGAACCATTCCTCTGGAGTAGCAGCCAAACCTGCCTTAACGGGATTATCATGTATGTAATTAACCGTCCGTTGATAATGCGCTTCATCACGAATATATCGATCCCAAAACTGGGTTTGCCACAATCGTCCCTGTCGACTCGCCAGTTCATTGATTCGCTTCGCACTCCATCGTTTCCATGACCCAACAATCGTAGGAAGCGATGCCTCACTATAGAGCTGAATGAGCACATGTACATGATTCGGCATAATCACCCAAGCGCATAAATCATAATACTTTTGCTGCGATCTCAGCAACTCTTCAAGGACTATCTCGGCACAGTGATCATTGCTCAGCAGGCAACTACCATATCCGGCGTCGAGGTAATCCTCGATAAGCCGTCGTAGGCGCCGTTGTTGCACCTCATCCTCCGTAAGCTCAAGTTCTCTACGGAATTCTTCCACCACACGGCGAGGCAATGCGTCTGCTAAGCGAAAGGTAATTGATTGCAGCACTCCAGCCCCATCAAAGTGCGGTAACCGCCGGGGACGATACCAACCTTTATGGCACTTTTTATCTACCATAGATAAATTCCTACAAAAAACGAATCTTCTGGCAATGTAAATAGTACCGAGAGCAGGGCTAGCGCAAACACGGTTGACCCCCCGCCACAAGCCTTCGTGCTGACCGATGGATAGCCCTAAGCAGTCGCCCCTTGTCTTTGTCTACGTTTTGCTGACAATTGTTTGTATGTACACGCTTCCCCTTCGCGAACTTCAGCAGCGTGGTGCCAAAGCGCTACCCCAGACCCATGATCCCGTAGTCCTCACCGGTCGGCGTGGACCTCTGTACCTACTCGTCCCGGTCGATCCGGAACATTTGGCCGATCAGGAACGCGCAGTCCGTCGTGCCTTAGCCAAGACCAGTCTGCGAGCCTGGCAACAGCGGGCGATGGAGTCTGGCCTGGACATGCTATCAGACGATGAGATTGAGGCTGAAATAACTGCTGCCCGCAACGACAGCAAACGCGGCCAGCGGCGAACAACCCGCACCACATGAGCATCCTCGCAGTCCTTGACACCAATGTCATTGTCTCGGCTGGCATCCGTCCAGGGAGCATACCTGCTCGGATCGTTGAGGCCATCCTGGACGGCACGGTGATGCCAGTGGTCTGCCCTGCAATAGGCCAGGAATATTACAATGTGGTTACTCGATCCAAGTTTGTTCGCTGGGATTTCCCGCCGGTCTGGCTTGCCGGTCTCATAGACATGGCCCACCGACTGGACCAGGATCCGCCACCCTGGCCCCTCATTGGCCCCGACCCAGATGACCTCATCTTCCTCGCCCTGGCCCACGCCACCGGCGCCACCCTAGTCACCGGCAATACGACCGATTTCCCGAAGCGCATTCGCAAAGACGTAGTAGTGATGACACCCAGCGCATATGTTCAGCACCTGACCGCTATCGGGCATCAGATCTGAAGGCCAATTAACAGCCGAGTTGGCCGGGCATCTCTCTTCTAAAGCGCCAATAGCGCAAGAAAAATCGGAAATTCCACCACAACCCCGTGCGCGAAACAGCTCGGAGGGTGGGACGATGTCCCTCCCAAAACGTCGATCGCGCAAGCAACGTAACTCCACTCACCCAACGCCAGCCACGCAAACAAATGAAATCCCCATCACGCAAGCACCGTCGCAACGTTATCACCAACGCCGCCTACACGCATAACCTCCTAGGCGGGTCACCGACCCGCCCACCGGGCTTATGCACTGCGCGAACAACGTTAACCCCGTGCGCGGAATAGCTCGGGGGACGCGACCTTACTTTTCGTTGGGTTCAGCTCGGATTTCCATCTCATCAACGGCGACCAGGGCTACACGCTCGCCGTTGCGTTCTTCAATGCCTTCGATGGTGCCGACAACATTGAGGTAGATATATTCTGCTCGACGCCCTTCGCCGTAATGCTGCGGCAATTCTCGCCCTACCCTGTTGGCCAAATCCCGATCACGGACCACCAGCAAGACATTGTTGGCACGACGCAGACTCAAGAACACCTCGCGCTTTTGGCGGTCCACCCCAGCGATGCCTTCATAGAGCACCTGCCAACGTATGGCCGTGCCAGCATGCTTTTCATTAAGCTCATCAAGGTCCCCATGGCGTATAATGCGCGCAAATCGCATGTCGCGATCAGAAAGAAAAGCGTCAATGGGATGACCCTCTTCATCGGTCATCACCTCAAGTTCAACAATAGCGAGCTCCGGGACAACAGCTCTCGCGCCTCGTCTACTAAATTCTTTAAAACCATTGACCTGAACCGTTACCTCTAGAATTGTATCCGCAAATGTATCATAGTTACTGAAGTCAGCAAATGGGCCACCTTCTCCTTTATTCTGAACGGAAACCGGGTTCCAGACTGAAAGTGCCTTATGGCCTAAGATTCTAAAATCAGCAAAGTGAACTGCACCCTCAGTTACCCGCGTCACCACGCGACCTTGGTAAAACTTACCGGCATGAGCTTCTTCTAACTGCCTTTGCACAGCCTCCACATCCACCTCAGGCGCATCATCTGTTGGATAGAAGGATGTCACCGATTCAATTAACTGGGCCATGGGCAAGGGCTCCGGCGGCTCTTCAGCCTCCTCTACCTCATCGCCCATGGCGTAACTGACGAGCATTATGAGGAGGGGAATGAGGAGATATTTTGCTGTACTGAGTTGCATGGTATTTCCTTACGTATTATTTGGACTTAGGGCCTTATCTAGACCGAGAGCCGATAAACCCTTTGGATGGATGATATTTATCATTTTAAAATATAATACGCTTATACTGGCAAATTCAAGGTACGTATTGGTGACACCTACATGATTAAAAAGGATTCGACGTGCCAGTTAGAGATGACCAGCATCGTCTATGCCATTTTGAGTTGGTAAATCAGAAGACCGAGAGTCCCGGGGAAACACCCCAGCAAACATCCGTGCGTCTGGTTTATTGCGCTACACGCACGGCCTGGGGAACTACCAGCAGGCCTGAGCTTGGGTTACGCCGCCCACGCCAACTACCTTCGATACCCATAAAGCTGAAATAGTGCCCCGGCTCCAGAGACTGCATTTCTTCAGGAGGGTCTATAAAATGGAGCAGTGCGTACTCCATCTCTTGAGCTCCTGGCTCTAAAGTCCGCAGGCCATGCCGTACTCGCAAACCATGAGGGCCGATATCCGCACGTAGCCCCTGAAACCAGGCATCGTCGGCCACCACACCCGCCGGACCAAACAGCATGCCAACACTTACCCATTCGTCATTTTGCGCGACTAGCAAAACTCGGCCACTGGCGGCAATCTGGGCCTGGCCAGCGAAATTGCGAACATTTGGCGTGGGCCTGGGGACCCCACCATGACGCAATGCCATATCTAAGTGCACGGGACCAGCTGGACGCAGCTCATAGGACGCATAATTGACCCTAATAAGCACAACCAACAATACGAAAATCCCCAGTGAACCAAAAATAGCCACTCCTACTGGCCAACGATTGCGTGGTAAGTCACCCCTTTCTGTCACACCCCCCCCTCATTATTGCCAAATATCGCGCTCAATTACCACCGCAAAAAGAATAATATTTATTTCATTTAATTTTCCCCCTACCCGCACC
>REDP01000292.1 GCA_007693455.1 Planctomycetota bacterium
GGTCTTATTGAGGTCTCGGGCTGGAAAAAAAGGCGCTGCGCCTCATTTGCCCAAGGCGGCGGCTCCGGTGCGGTCCATGACTGCGGCATAGGCAGCGACTCCCGTCCCTTCCCGCATGAGGAGTCGTAGCCCATGCTTGCTGCGGCTCCCGCATCACTGGGGACATCATACCAGGACAAGGACAATAGGGAATTCCCGGACACCGATTTTCTCTTACTGGGTGCGGGCAAATCTCAAAAGCGCCAATGGCGCGGCCACCACATCCCTGCGTTTAGCCCAGGGGCAAGGTCAAGAATTGGCGCACGGTGTCTATGGCGCGGGAAAGATCGGCGCCGGTTTTAATGCCGTGGGTGCGGCGGATCACTGCCTGGGCATTGGTGGCCGCACCCATGTCGCGAAGGAAAACGATCAGGGACTGGGAGCCATCCTGTTGGTCTGGGACATGGCAGAGCAAGCGGAAAACATTGGCTCGTTGCTCGGGGTCTAGACGAAGTATGTGGGCAGGGAGATTCTTGGCGTTACGCAATGTTAAAAGAGGTGCGGCGTAATTTTTGGCTAAGCCTTCGAGGGTGGCGTCGCTTGAACTATGGCGACGAAAACCATTTTCTGGATCTGGCCATTCGGCTATGTGGCCGAGCGCTGAGAGGATTTTAGTAATGCCTTCGCTGGACTGGACCAGGGTGCCAAAGTGCTCGCCATTGCGGGCGAGAAAATCGCGGGCCTGGGAATCCAGGATGCGCTTGGAGCGCAGAAACAATCGAAAGCGTTGGAACTCGCGTGACTGATCATAGAGAAAACAGTCTGATGCCATAAGCACCGTGGTGGCGGGCTGACTGGGATCATTGTTACGATGACGATGCACGCGGCGCATCCATAAAAGGATGCGATCGCCTGTGCCATAGCCGGAGGGCACTGAAAACTGATGGTCAAAGCAGTATTGTCGGTCCAGATAGATGGTCTCGGGATATTCCTCTACCTGGATGGTAAACATGGGGTCTTGCAACTCTGGATGCAATGTATTGCGCAGCGGCGCCTTAAGCACAAAGCTGACACTGGCAAGACCGAGGGCTTCTACCAATTGTTGGGTTATCACGGAACCTTTAGCCATAGTCGCGCCTCCCTAGCAGCTCCCCAAGTATCAAATGGACCACAACAATCCAAGCGGCGAAATGCTGGGCAAGGAAAGACGTCCCAACGCCTGTACGGGGAAAGGAAAAGCGCATTGGGGGACGCATTTTGGCGCTAAAACGCCGCTTTGGTGGGTCTTTTTGCTGTGCTAGGGCGCGGTAGCAAGCCTTGAGATGGGGTGCGGGCCAGGGCAGCTCAAAGCTTGTCAGGAAAAGGAATGCCCGCTTCGCGGGGCATGCTTTGAGTGCAGAAAGCGCCCATTCAGGGCGTTTTCTGCAGGCCGATCAGGAGACCGGCGGTCCCGGGGAGAAGCTTTGCGCCGCCCTGGGGTGCGGGCCAGGAACGTTCTACACCTCTGCGAGGCAGTGAGGATGCTATTTGCCTCCGTGTATGTCGTGACAACATACGTGAACAATGCTTCCTCGACCACTTCCTCCACTCGAACAACTCACTGGCTTCCTCAGTGTGGCGCGCCATGGCAGTTTCACCAAGGCAGGCAAGGACCTCGGACTTTCCCAGCCAGCGCTAAGCCGCCAGGTCATGAGTTTGGAGAAAAACCTGGGAGTGAAGCTCTTTGATCGGGTGGGACGCAGTGTGCGCCTGACGCCTGCTGGCGAAGAGCTGGAGGGGCGGCTCTCCCCATTGATGGAAGAACTCTCACGGGTGACCGTCAATCTTGCTTCCAGCAGCGGCAGTGTTGCCGGGCGGGTGCGCTTGGGGGCCTCAGAAACCGTGGCGGCCCACGTTATGCCAATGATTCTGCGGCCGCTCTTAAGCAATAATCGTCGTCTGGATTTGCGCCTTACCTGTGCGACCACCGAGCAATTGCCAGTTATGGTTGCCTCTGGTGAATTGGATATGGCGGTTACCTCGGTAGAGGTGGAGTCGCCCGGACTGACCACCACCCAATTGTGGGAAGATGAATTGGTATTAGTGCTCCCCATGGGACATCCTTCACGTTCGCGTTCGATTGCCAGTTATACGGGAGATGACTTCATTCTTCTCTCTCAGGCCACTATTACTCGACGCTTGCTTGATCGCGCCTTGCACAGCCAAGGCATTCAACTCAATGTGGTGCTCGAACATACGTCCACTGAAGTGATCAAAGCCATGGTGTTTGCAGGCCTGGGCTTAGCCATCCTACCCGAACCAGCAGTGCGGCGCGAGGCGCGCCGTGGTGAACTGGCCACCTGGCCTTTGGCCGACTTACGAGTAGTACGCCCCATCGTCGCCATCTCAGACCCACGGCGCGAACCCTGGCCAGCGGAAGTTGCATTGCTCAACGCATTGACACATTACGGACGACAAAGCTATTCCAACACCCACTAGCATTGCCGCAGGTGGGGCTTTGTTCTGTCGGAGGTGTTATGCCCTGGACCACCACGCCCCTTATTGGGATTGCCCTACTTCTTCTCCTCTTTACCGGCTGCGCGCGCGAACAAAAAGATTATAGTCGTGCCCTGCCCCCTGGGGCCATAGCCCTTGAAGAGGTGCCCTATAACGAATGGCCAGAGTTCTCCTTTCGCAGTATGGACCGCCGCGCCTTCCTAACCGGTATTGAGCATAGCTTGAGTTATCTGGCCAAGCCATCGGCGCAGCAGCACTTTCCTGTTGCTGGAGTAAGCCATCGCCAAGTAGAAGACGGCCTCAAGCGCTTTCGTGAGGTGCTGCTATCGGGTGCCGATGACCAGGAATTACGCCGCATCCTGCGCCAAGAATTTCGTATTTATCGCTCGGTGGGCTGGGATGGCTCTGGCGAAGTCCTCTTTACGGGGTACTACACCCCCATCTTTGATGCCCGCCTGGAGCGCGATAGCACCTTTCGCTATCCGGTGTACGGTCGGCCTGATGATCTGATCCCTGGCGAAACCCATATTACCGTTGCCACCCAACGATTGCCCGATGGCAGCACCCGCCCCTACCCGAGTGCTGGCGAACTGCGTCGTAGCAGGGCTCTGGCGGGCAAAGAAGTGGCATGGTTTGCCGATCCCTTTGATGCCTACATTGTGGTAGTACAGGGCTCGGCCAAGCTGCGCCTTCCTGGGGGACGCATGCATGAAATCGGCTACGCTGGCACCAATGGCCATGCCTATCGTGCCATCGGTCGTGATCTCGTGGCAGATGGACATATTCGCCCAGATGCCTTAAGCCTGAGTGCCATGCGACGTTTTTTTAGGGAAAATCCCCAGCGTGTTGAGGAGTATATCAATCGTAATCCGCGCATGGTCTTCTTTCAGGAAGCACCAGGTGGACCTTTTGGCTCATTGGGTGAAGCAGTAACCACCGATGTGAGCATTGCTACAGATAAGCGCATTTTTCCCCGCGCTGCGCTCACCTTTGTTACCACCCAAAGCCCTGATCGCCATGGTCGCGTACGGCCCTATCAAGGGTTCCGCTTAGATCAGGACACTGGTGGCGCCATCTCTGCGCCAGGTCGCTGCGACCTGTATATGGGGGTTGGTGAGGAAGCCGAAGTGCGGGCTGGCTATCAGCTCCACGAAGGCCGTCTGTATTATATTGTATTACGGTAAAACGGCCGCTTCTCTAGGAGGCGGTAGAGCCTTCATCGCCCATTCGCGCCTGCATCCACGCGCGAATGTCGGGGAGCTCTTGCTGCGGATCAACAGTATGTTCTTTGGCGTATTCGCGCCAATCAATGCGCACACCCAACTCATCGCGCAGAAAGCCGCATTGCTCTCGCGATCCTGCAATGGGGAGAAGGGGATCGTGCGTGCCATGACTTATAAAGCAGTCCTGTGCTTGGGCATGGGGGCCAAAGGCATGGGGATAATCATCCACATCGCCCAGGCGACCACTAATCCCCACCACCCCTGCATACCGGCGTTGACTGCGCAAAGCATGGGCCACTACCATCTGACAGCCTTGGCTAAAGCCCATAAGGAAGAGCTTGTCGCTAGATAGGGCTCGCTCCTCAAGTAATTCACCAATGCAGGCGTCCAGTTGGCGAAGGCTATTCTGGAAGTCAGCCCGAAAGTCATCAGCAGTATCGCTCGGCCCGGTAAGGCCAGGGATGCGAAACCAACTATAGCCACCGAAATAAGAATTCGGGGCATCCACCACACACCAACCACACTGGGGTAATTGTAGATAGGGCACAACCCCCAGCCAGCCTTGACGACTATCGCCAAGGCCGTGCAGCACCATAACCCAATGGGCATGGGGCACCGCAGGTTGCGGGGCAATCACAGAAGCAGTCAACGCCGTAGGCATACTGGGCAGTATACCCAATCCGTTTTGAAGCCAACCCTGAAGTATCTGCAAAGGAGTTTTGCCACATGGCCTTTACCCTCAACCTTGGTGATCACGCCCCCGATTTTTCCCTCCCAGCCACCGATGGCGCTACTTATAGCCTCAGTGATTTTGCCGAGAGCCCTTTCTTGGTGATCTTTTTCACCTGTAACCACTGCCCTTATGTGACTGGTTCAGACGCGGTTACCAGCGCCACCGCCCAGCGCTTTGCTGATCAGGGCGTGCGCTTTGTTGGCATTAACAGCAATAGCGCCAATACCTACCCCGATGACGACTTCCCGCACATGGTTGAGCGGATGCAAGAACACGCATTTCCCTGGACCTATCTCCATGATGCCAGTCAAGATGTGGCGCGCAGCTACGGCGCCCTACGCACCCCACACTTCTTTGTCTTCGACAAGGATCGCCGCCTGATCTACACGGGCCGTGGCGTGGACAGCCCACGCGACGCCAGCAAAATCACCGTCAACGATCTGGAGCGCGCCCTGGAAGACGCCCTCGCTGGCAAAGCCCTTCGGGTCAGTGTAACCAATCCCATTGGCTGCAATGTGAAATGGGACGGTAAAGATGCCCATTGGATGCCAGCGGACGCCTGCGATCTGGTGTAAAAAAAACCCGCTACCATGGCCTGGAAGAAAATCTCTGTCGCAAAGCCGAGGTTTTGCTCTAACAGATCTTCTTACGGCCCCGCAGTGAACAATCACGCAGTGCAGTGTGTAGCCAAGGCTACCGGCACTGCGTGATTGCGAATACACAGATGCAACGTGTGTTAATCCAGTCCGCGGCTCGCCCGATAGTCGGAGTACGTGCCCTTCCAATCGGCAACACCCTCACCATCAATAACCAGAACCCGCGTCGCCACCGCATCGACAAACGCGCGGTCATGACTGACAAAGATCAGCGTGCCGGTGTATTCACCCAGGGCTTCCTGCAGGGCCTCAATACTTTCCAGATCCAAGTGATTGGTGGGCTCATCAAGCAGCATTACATTGGCTTCTTCCAACATTAACTTGGATAGCATACAGCGGACGCGTTCGCCACCAGACAATACGTTCACCTGTTTTTTCACCTCATCACCGCCAAAAAGCATCCGCCCCAGCATGGCGCGCATGTGGTTAATGTCCTGATTATCAGTAAACTGACTAATCCATTCAAGAATACTATGCTCACCTTGGAAGAGATGGTCATTATCTTGGGGAAAATAGCCCTTATGAACGGTGCTACCCCAGGTAATAGTCCCCTCGTTGGGAGCCAGCTCTTGTATCAGCAAGCGCATTAAGGTGGTTTTACCAATACCGTTGCGGCCCACTATGGCCAAACGGTCACCACGATCCACGCGCAGATTCAAGCCCTGAAATAAGGGCGGCTCATTCTCCCAGGCAAAGGACAAGTCCTCGACCGAGACAATGTCTTGGCCTGAGGTGCGCGCCTGTTTAAACAGAATGCGCGGCGCGACCCGTGATGAGGGGATCACTCGCTGCCCAGACATTTGATCAATCTGCTTTTGCCGACTGGTAGCTTGCCGTGAGCGGGCAGCGTTGGACTTAAAGCGTTCAACAAAGGACTTCAGACGCTCCACTTGCTTCTCTACGCGCGCCCGTTCTTTTGATCGCTGGGCACGAGCAAGCTGCTCGGAGGCGGCGTAAACATCCCAATTGCCCACAAAGGTGCGGATGGTGCGGAAATCCACGTCGCAAATATGGGTGCACACTCGATTGAGAAAGTGACGGTCATGGCTGACCACGGCAATACAGCCTTCGTAGTCATCAAGAAACTTTTCGAGCCAGGCAATCGTCTCAATATCCAAGTTATTAGTGGGTTCATCAAGCAGTAGGACATCAGGTCGTGAAAAAATCGCCTGGGCCAGCAGCACCCGCACTTTGAGGGCTGAGTCCAGGGCATTCATTTGACCATCGTGGTATTCAGGGCTTACCCCAAGATTGGTAAGCACTTCAGCGGCATTGGATTCCTGCGTATACCCATCTAATTCATCGAAGCGTTCCTGCAGCTTTGCCAAGGCTTCACCATCAGCATCGGAAAACTCTTCTTTGGCATAGAAGGCGTCCATTTGTTGCTGAATGTCCCAGACTTCACTGTGACCCTGCAATACCACATCAAGGACGCGCTCGTCCTCGAAGCCGAATTGATTTTGTCGCAGAACGCCCATCCGCGCGCCTGGGTCTAAGGCTACAGTGCCGCTGTTGGGCTCAATATCACCGGCCAAAGCTTTGATAAATGTAGACTTTCCACAGCCATTGGCGCCAATGAAGCCATAAACATTGCCGGCATTGAGACGAATACTGACGTTTTCGTATAAGGGAATTTCGCCAAAACTGATGCTAATATCTTGGGCGGTAATCATGCGTTGCTCCAGAGCACGCGGGCCACGGCAGTGACCCGCTCCATTACGGGGTATATGAGATGTTCCTGACGCAGGCAGATACGTGCTTGCACGCAGGCTACGGCAGGGAGACATCTCTCGACCAGTATTGTTGAGGCCGACACCCTAGGCGAACCCCGCTACTCACAAGATGTGATTCTGCCGCCGTCCGTCACAGATGTGGTCAGTCTCAAGCGGGGATCAGCATGGGCGTCACCCCAGTGCGGGCGATGGTGGGACCAGCGCGACTCAAAGCCTGTCAGGAACCTGATGGTGGGGCGGAATGACTGCGGTCTCCAGAAGCCACCCGCCCGCGGCGGCGCGGGCGTCCTCACTCAGGCCGCTAGCGCTGAACCCGAGCATTCCCCTTCCATATGGACCAAATCTGATCTTCATCGGCAGGTTGGGCATAGTCGGTGAGCATGGTGGTTGCCAGAGCGCCACTGGCCCAGCCGAATTGAATCCACTGCTCCACTGGCCAGCCTTTGAGAATGGCGTACAAAAGCCCACCGACAAAGCCATCACCACCACCAATGCGATCCAATACCCCAATGGGCCGCGGCTCAACAACCTGCACCGCCCCATCAACGGCAACAATGCCGCCCCAATGATGGCAGTTGGCGTTTTCCACTTCGCGTAAGGTCGTGGCATAGACGCTGGCGTTGGGGAATTGCTTACGCACGCGCTCAATCATTTCCTTGAAACTATCAATCTTGGCGGCGATACCTTCACCACCTGCTTCAGGGCCCTGCACACCCAAGCAGAGCTGGAAGTCTTCTTCGTTGCCCACTAAAATATCTGAGACACTCGCTATCTCGGCAAAGACCTCAGCCAACTCCGCCTCGCGGCCCTTCCAGAAGCTCGCCCGGTGATTGAGATCAAAGGCTATGCGCGTGCCGTGACGCTTGGCGGCACGGGCGATATCTAAACAAAACTTAGACGTTTCTGGGGATAAGGCGGCAATCAAGCCCGAGAGATGGACGATCTGCACCCCCTCTTGGCCAAAGATTCGTTCCAAGTCAAAGTGTTCGGCGGCTAATAAGCGGCCAACTTCACCCGCGCGATCATTGGCCACACGTGGGCCTCGGTTGCCCACCCCACTATCAGCCAAATTCATCTGATGACGAACGCCCCAAGGGGAATCCTGATCAAATTCTGGCCCTTCGTAAGCCATATGGCGCTGAGCAAGGTTGTCTTTGATCATCCGCGACACGGGGGAGCCCTTCACAAAGGCGGTTAACACCTTCACTGGCAAACCCAAGAATGAGGAAACGCTGGCCACATTGCTTTCCGCACTGGTAACCTGCACCTTCAGGGTATCGGCACAGTGCCAGGGCTGACCATCGGGAGGGGTCAGGCGCAATCCCATACTGGTGGGGGTAAGCAGGGCATAAGCGGCATCGCTACGCAGAGAAAGCGACATACAACACTCCTTGTAAAAACACAGGTCTATGGCGAAGGCACGCAGAGAGGCGATCAAGCCCCGCGCGGAAGGAGGCAGCAATGGTGGGCGAAGCCTGCCAGGGGCAAGGCAGAGTCAGGATCCCGTCTCCCGCAGCGTGGAGGCTTGGCCGTAAATACGCCCCAGAGCACAGCTAAACGTTTCCCTGGCACGCAACGCCCGCTTCGCGGGGCATTCCTTTTCCATGGCGAGCTTTGAGTCGGCCTGGTCCACGACCAAGAGTCGACATTGCGCAACACCAGTGCCCAGCACACTGCACACATGAAGCACGCTCCTGCCACCCCGCTGTTCTGGAAAGTCCTGCTGACGGCCATGGCACTCATGGTAATCCTAGTGGCCATAACCCTGGTGCGCTATCGCTGGTGGCAGGAAGCCGATACCCAGGCCTACTACCTTACACGGCAACTCCGGCAAGCGCAGAATCACTATCGCATGCTCTATGATGATTGGACCCTAGCGCAACAACGTCAGCAGCAGATTATCGCAGATATTCGCCAAGAACAGGCACAAGCCCACGATGAGGCCCAGCGCAAGGCCTTGGCCGAGGATCTTCGTGCCGCACAGCAGACGGCTGCCGCTCTCGCACAACGCTATCATCCCACGCTTGAAGAAATCAGTGCAACCATCAAGGCCCTGCATCTGGACTTAGAGCTTTCCGACAGCGAGGAAACCCAACCATGAGTCATGGCATACGACCCGCCCTCATTATTGCTGGTGCTATTGTGATTATTGCTCTACTCGGTGAGGCTCTCTTGAGCGGGCCGCGCCGTGCCGCGGCTAGCGAACATTACCATCAATCCCTGCGCCTGTTCAGTTTGGAGCTTGCCAATCAGGGGCGGCGGCAGCAGCTCTACCATTCGCTCTACCAGCGCCCCTCCCATTTCCCGGAACACTGGAATGCCGAAGAGTTTCCGGTAATGGTAACAATTTGGCAGCAGATTTCCCGTGACTTCTCGCCCAGCCCTGGCAACCAAACAATCCTGATTCGTGGACCCGAGGACAGCGCCAGCTTCCCCATGCCACGCAACATGGCTCAGCAATCCGACTATGCTCAGGTATCCAGCCAAGCGTTCACTCCTCAAAACGCCATCATTATCCTTGCCGCAGTCATGAATGATCCCATCGGACGCAGTCGCCCGACAGGCCCCGAGTAGTCATCAATGAGTGACCCGCAGTTACTCGGCTGCGCAACTGCGGGATAAGCGGGCTAAAAACGCCAGGATCCAGCAAGCCACCATGAGCGGCCAGGTTCGCTGACGCGCTCAGTGTCGCTGTCATCGAAGATATTTTCCTGGCTGAGATGATAGGCGTACGCTCGGTCGAAAAGATTATCAATGCCGGCGCGCAGGCGTAAGGCGGGGGTAAGGTCCCAGTATCCTCGTAGGCCGAGCGTGACCCAGCTCGAACTCGGACCGACATCACGCAGAGAATCAATACGGTGTTGGCGGTATTCGCCCTGGCTACCCAAGCCCAGCCCATAACTGGGGCCTTCCCAATCCAGGCTCAAACCGGCACTGGCGGGGGCAATACGGGCAACACCACTGGTGTCATTGCGATTGCTCGCACGAGTGTAACTGGCATCCGCCTGAAGCAGAAGCCGATGCCCCGGATACAAGTTATAATCCAGTCGCCCTTCCCAGACTATTCCGATCATCTCAATATCGGTGTTGTCATACAAGAGGGGCTCGCCTGGCCCAGCCCTCACTTGCCGAATGGCATTATCAACACGGTGATAAAAGATTTCAGCTTGGGTATTGCCTTCCACGCCGAACCACTCGCCCGCTGTGTGCATGCTCACATCTACCATCTGATGGCGTTCGGGTTTGAGTGTCGGATTGCCAAGATGCCACATGCCTGGCAGAGGGCCTGGCCGACGCATGAAGAATCCCTCGGTGGCGGTGGCTGGGCGATGGGCAAGCGATCCAGCCAGGCGCAGGGTCCAGCTGTGGCTCACATCTGCCTGGAGACCAAGGATGGCGGCAGGCAGGAATTCCTCCATACTACTGGCGGCACTGTTATAAGCATTGTCCAGTGCCGCAGTATCCACTAGTGAATGATCAGCACGATCCATGCGCCACCAATCCACGCGAAGAGACGTCTCTACGCGCAAGGCAGTGCTAAGGCCATACACACCTTCGCCATACACACCCAGTTGTCGCGTGTCTATATCGTTCCACATGGGTGAGATAGGCGCATTGGTATTACGGTTTATGAGCTCGGCATCCTGCCTATTATGGGCTCCATCCAGGCCCACTTGCAGACTCCAAGCACCCCCTGTGCGCACTTCATCCATTCCCAGATGCATAGACCAACGCCCACCTATACTACGTGTTTGCGATGGCGCCTCACGCAGCATCCCAGATGCATTCTCACGCAGGGTGAAATTATCCATCACGTGCTCTACTTCACTCCAATGCAGGGCGAGGCGGCTGCGGCGCAAAAATTCCTGGTCAACTGACCACGTCCAACCCAGGGTGGCATAGCGGGCGGTAGAATTGGGTGAATCCATGCCCGCCCCAGGATAGCGCACCTCGCGGTGATTGCTCACAGAGGCTTCGGCATCAAGACGCCAGTCGGATGCTACCTGCCAGGCTCCCAAAACACTCCCCTGGGCGGAGCGGTTGGCGGCGCTCACCTGCTGATTGTTGCCATCGCGATAATCGCTGGCCTCTTGGGCGCTGAGCAGGGTGCGCAGGGCCCAGGGGCCACGGCCAGCATTGACATCAGCGCTGATGGCCCGCTGGTCATCGATGCTGCGCCATTGACTACTTATCTCGCCTGCCAAGTGAGCTTCTTCTTCGCCATCTCGGATTCTGGCGCGGCGATACAGGCGCAGGCTACCACCGGGGGTAGGCAGGCCGTGGGCCAAGCTGTGCAGACCGCGCTCAACGATGAGTTCATCGAAAAGGCTGGGATTCAAGTACGAACTGGGGGGATCCATGCGATTGGGGCAGCCGGCAAGGATGGTGGCGTCATTGGCCTGCAGCCCCACTCCACCTTCGCCCTGTCCACGCATAATCGGATCAATGCCCATTGCGCCCAAGCGCGAACCACTGATGCCAGGCAGATGGCGGAGCAAGTCGCCACTGTCGTGGGGATCGATTCCGTGTGAAGTATGCGCTGGAATAGGCGCCTCTTCTGGGGTGATTATGAGAAATTCGCCCGTGGATTCTGTCGCCATAAGCGCCACGGAAGCAACAGCACCGATGACAGTAAAGCTCAGCATCCTACTCGGGATGATTCTGGTTTGGGAAATAATTGAGGTAAGAGATGGGGACATGAGGACTCCATGGGCACCAGATCCCTACTAAGGCAAATGGCACCACACATGTATGGTAGATATGAATGAAGATATATTGAAATGAATAACCCAGGGCACCACCTGCCGGACACGCGCTGCTCACCTTTAGGCCGCTCGTCAACGAGGAGGGGAAGAGGCCTGCATCACGGATATACCATGGCCCGCGCCGAGAGGGCGGCCTTGGTAGGTGGGTATTTCATGGATGAAGGATGCCTGCGCTCGTGGGTGGCCAAAATCTGTGAGCAAAAAGAATGTCCACTGCATGTGAAATGCTTCTGGCGCACTCCCGCATTGGATCCGTTTGACTGACGGAATTAGTGCTCAGACCCCTCGCGAAAACGCCCTGAGTTACCCTACTGCGGACGCAACGCTAATGGGCACTGGAGCCGCAGGTTGTGGCTGCCAAGGGAACCACCGACCGGGGTCTGGGCTGGTGGCAATATGGACCTGCGGAGCCGGTGGAAGTACCGGTGCTATACTCGCGCGCAGGGCATAATGCGGCATATGAGGACGCAGATCCTCACGAGCGGTTATGGCGGCGGAGGGCTCCTGGTCTGTTGCCTGCAAAGCCACACATAGGTCACAGGGGCGCTCTCCGCTAAACGTGTCACGCCACCCCTGTTCCAGGCCCTCTTGCAGGCTATAACTCACCAACATACCACTCCAGGCAATACCCTGCAGCAAACCCTGGGGGCCACAGGTCATCAGTAGTGCCAGGAGCATGGCTACACCTAAACGCATCGTAGGAAGATTACCCTCGTCTCGAGAGGGTCAATCGGACTCAAGGACATTCTTGCAGGGCTACTCAAAGCTTGTCAGGAAAAGGAATGCACCATTCATGACGTTTATGCAGGCCGCTCGGGAGACCGGCGGTTCCAGGGGACAAGCTTTGAGCTGCCCTAGGCATTCTTGCCAAGAGGCGGCAAAATAAGGCTTAGGATTAGGATGCACGCACTCCTGCAAAGCGCTGGGGATGGCGACGGTTGTGCTCATTCAGCGCTTCTAGGGCGCGGTCTAATTGCCGCGGAGTCAGCAGGCCTTGCTCAATAAAATATTGCCCGATTGGGCTTTGTTGGCGCCGTTGATGGCCAATGAGGGCATAGAACTGAAAGGGCGTGAGCCATCCCAGGCGCAGGGCAGTTTCGGCAAAACGCTCACTACCCTGGCGCGAGCGCATGACGGCGGCAATTTGCCAAGACTGGAGATAACGCCACTGGCAGGCCAATGCGCCAATGAGGGGCCTTTGCCGGCGCTGCCAGACAATGGCCTGAATACGCTGCTGCCAGGTTATATGACCGGTCCACTGCAGGTATTCCCCTAGCATCATAGGGCGCAGGGGTAATGACTGGGGTCCGCGCGGAGGCGGAGGAGCCGTATAACTGCGACTACGCGGAGGGGGATCGGGCGTTGGCGAGGGCGGTGGCTGGGGCGGGGGTGCAGGAACTGGCGAGGGTTGGATCATTCGCCGACGGGCCAGCCATTTGAGGACAACATCGTAGGCTTGGCGCAAATCACGAAAAGCGCGCACCAGCTCCGCTTCACTGCGGCCGCGACTATTGTGTAGCGCATGGTCAGGATGGGTGGCACGGGCGCGGCGACGATACGCCTGTTTCACCTGCGCCTCGTTGACCGCCATCATCGGTGGTGGCGCGCGGTCAGCAAAGACCACTCGTAAGGCTTGGCGTACTTCACCCGTTACCAACATGAACACCTCTCCCCCATCACTCACGCATACAACATGCCAGTACGGGATGTTGTGGGTGAGACATGAGTAAGTGAAACAACACGGCCATGAGAGCACCTGGGAAATCACCGAACACCGTGACAGGTTCCACGATTACCCTGCGTCTTACTGCAAGCAGATAAATATGACCACCATTACGACGCGGGCAATGCACAGTTGCACCCACGCGCGCCTTGCGAGGATAACGCCCGCGATTGACCAGCCTAAGGAGTATCGATATGGGCGAAGCCCCCCTATCCATTATTATTTTTGCCGTTATCGCCATTGTGCTCTGTGTGGTGATGATTCGTGCCATGAGCCAATCTGCGGCGGCATCTCGCACCCCAGCCCTCGATAGTGATGGTCATGAAGTCTTTCACGGCACCCCCGAGGAAGCCCATAGCACCATTAATACCCTTGCTGATGCAGGAGTCATCGCCTGGTGCGAGCCTGGCGAGTCGGGCAATCTACGGGTTTTGGTTGACGGTGAGCAAAGCGAACAAGTTCCTGCCTTATTACGGGTACAACAACACCTCAAAGACAACCCTGAGGCGGCCACTGCCCAGCGCGAAAGTGCTAGCTGATCATGAGCTATTGCTGTATGCGCACAGTCTCTGCTTTTCTCATGGTTGGTATCTTGGGGCTATTGCTGACCGGATTTCCCAGTCCGCTGACGGCTGTTGAAGATGACTTTTTGACCAGTGAAGAAATGGATGATCGCAGTCGTGAACGGCGACGTGAAGCCGCCGCAAGCTTCCGCGTACAATATCGAGCAGTGCGAGAGAACCTTCCTGAAAACTACCAAGCTCGGGCTGCGGCTGCTTTTGCCCGCACCAAAGAACTCTTCACCGAGGGCGATTTTCGTCGTGCCCTACGCCAGGGCCGTCGCGCCTATCGCTCCTACCGTTTTGCCGATGTCGCCCCCGAGCAGGCCCATCTGATGATGCGCATTTATGCCGCCACGGGCTCACCCTTGCGCGCCCGCGATTGGCTGATTGACCTTTGGGAGCGCTACCCGGGCTATCCCCATATCGACCAAGCCATGCGCGAGGCTCTGATTAGCGCCCGCGCCATGAGCCGCCAAGGCATGAGCATTAACCTGGAAGCCGAACGCCCCCAAGACGTGGTTGATGTCCACGACCTGCGTCTGGTCCTGGCAGCAAACGACCTGTTCCGTTTTCTCGCCGTCCATGGCGATCGCCAAGAGGTCGCTCCAGTTGCCAACCTCGGCCTCGCCCGATCACTCCTCGCGCGCGGAGGACGACGCCACACGGCCAATGCTCGTAATGCCTATGCCGATTTTTTGCACACTTATCCCAAACATCCCCTGGTCTTCGAGGCACTAATGGAAATGTCCATAAGTCACCTTGTCGACTACCGTGGCCCGCGCTTTGACGTGGGAGTGCTCATTGATGCCGCTCATATCATCGATCAGGCTGAACTCTACACCGAGGATCAACCTGAACGTGTGGAAGTCGTACGCACCTATCGGCGACAAATTCGCCGCTGGCACCAGGATCGCGATCTCTACGCCGCCGAGTGGTACCGCGAGCACCGCGAATGGGATGCAAGCCGCTATTACTACCAATGGGTGGTACGCCGTGAAGCCACTTCCGATCAGGGCCTTAAGGCTCAACGTGCCCTTGATGAACTGCCCCAGGGTGATGATGATGCGCCGCGAATGAGAATCATTGATTGGCTCCGCAAATGATCCGCAACGGGTCAGCAGTACCGCATATCTTTCCTGGAAACACTGGCCTTCGGTACTGCCTTCTGCTCGTGGGCTACTGTCAGAGGCAATGGCATCTGCTCACCCTGCTGGGACTCATCGTGCTCATAAGTGGCTGCGGCTATCGCCTGCAAAACCCTCCCCCCCTTGATGAAGGTCTGGCGATTCACATCAGCAGTAGCGACACGCGCCTGGTGCGCTCGCAAGCCTATGTGCAGGATGAAGTCGCACGTAGTTTACGGCAGCGCTTTGGCTGGGATATCCACCCCCAAGGTGGCGCACAATTGCAGTTGGAAATCCTGCGTGAGGACATCGCCTCTGCGGCTCGGGCGCGCCGCGGTCCTACCACGCGGTGGAGCATTGAAATCCGGGTCCATGCGCAACTCATTCGCGATGACGAAATCGTGCTCTCCAGCCGCAAGCAGGGCCGTCGCTCATTTACCGGGACAGGCTACGCCACTTCCCGCGACAACGAGCCCGAAGCCTTACGCGAGGCGGCAGAAAATCTTGCCGCGCAACTCAGTGATTGGCTTGAGCATAGTGCCAGCCGATGGTCCACGGAAGCTCTCTAGCCATAATGGATACCAATGACAGCCCCTATGACCCAGAAATCGATGCCCACGTGGAAGAATCGTGGCAGGAATTCCTCTTCGATCGCTGCGCCGATGGCGAACGCCTGGCGCGAGCCGCTCTACGATTAGCCCCCTTTCGAGGTGATTGCTGGTATGTCTTAGCGGTGAACCTGGAACGCCAACGTCGCTTGAGCGCAGCTGATCGCGCCTTTCAGCGGGCTGCCTTAGCGCCAATCAACCCGCAGCCAGCACCCTTCCGCGTCTCCTGGAATCACTGTGAACGCGCCCTCGAGCGAGCAGCCGATATTTTACCCCAATTTCTCTCGCGAGCGATGGAAGAGGTCACCTTGGTCCTGCGCAACTATGCCGCCCCAGAGGTCCTACCACCCGGCACCGAGGCCGAACCACTCTTTTTTCACCTCGGTCCCACCCGCGATCAAGCCGATGCCCACGGCATTAGCGACACCCTCCCCGATGCAGCCATCCATATATATCGCCGTTCCCATGAGCACCTCAGTCGCAATGCCCGTGAATTCGATCGCGGCATAGCGCACAGCCTCATTCGCGGCCTGGGCACATTCCTTGGCTACAATGACCAGCGCGTTGACGCCCTCCTGCAGGAACTCGCCTGAATATAAGCGCGCGATTCTAAAGAAAATGAGCCTCAGAACCACGCTACGACGATGGGCTTATTGCACTACAACGCGGAATACCTGGATGGGAGCCGAATGACCCTCAACGCCAGGGGAAAAGAGATGGTATTGCAGGCAAGGAGACCCATGCGCACACAACTTTCTCACCGTCCCTTTTCTGAGGCCGACCGTCATGGGATTCTTTGGCGGCGTGGTACTTGGCCGGTGCGCTGGCTGCGATTGCCCACGGCCGCACCGGCAGTAGCCGCCTTTCGTCTGCCCCTGGATCTTACGCAAGCGGCAACCGTGACCCTGCGCATGAGCGCGGGTGAACGCTATCGCCTGTGGCTGGATGGGGACATGCAAGGAACCGGACCAGAGCGCGGAGACGAGCGACACTGGCGACTCGATGCCTGGCGCTTTGATCTTGCGCCAGGTCGGCACTGGTTGGCGGTACAGGTCTGGGCCTTGGCTGAAGAGGCCCCAGTGTGGCAAGTATCCATCCCGCCGGGATTGTTGGTAATTGGCGAAGGTGATTGGCATGAGCGTATTTCTAGCGGCCATGCCCCCTGGGAGTCGTGCGCCTTAGCTGGACATCATCTGGTCAAACAGGACTGCGCTTTTTTTACCGGGCCGCGCCTGGATCTGGACGGGGCGCAGCAGCCCTGGGGCTGGCAGTGCGGAGAAGGCGGCGACTTTGCCCCTGCCAAGGAAGGCGCCTGGGCCTGCACCCAGGCCCACGGCGCGGGCAGCCATCTGCCCCACCTGGTGCCAGCAAACATGCCCAGACCCGATGGCAGCCCCCTACCCAATGGCCACGCTGTCTTGGTTGACGCGCTACCCGATGGCGGCTCCAGTCCCGCCGCCAATCCTGCCGGACATCTTGAGGCTGAGGGCCTAGAATGGCAAGGAATGCTCGACGGACGGGGACCGGTACGCATTCCTGCCGGCAGCCGCCGCCGCTGTCTGGTGGACCTGGGGGAATACCGCGCCGCTTGGCCCAATCTTCGCGCCAGCGGTGATGGCCAGGTGCACCTACGCTTTGCCGAGGCCCTATTTAGCGAAGCCGACAGCAAACCCATCGACGGCAATGACAAGGGTGATCGCCGGCACTGGCAGGGCAGATTTTTGCGCGGATTAGGCCCAAATTTCCACACCGTAGCAAAAGCCCAAGATTACCACGCCCTGGATTGGGAATGCGGCCGCTGGCTAGAAATCATCGCCAGTGCCGGGGAAGACCCCCTAGTCCTCCACAGTCTCACCTTAAGCGACACGGCCTACCCTTTAGATGACGATGCCGCCCTGGACTGCGATGATCCCGACATCATTG
>REDP01000106.1 GCA_007693455.1 Planctomycetota bacterium
AGATACAGGCGCGCTGGTGCAAAGTAGTGATCCTCATCCCGTTTAATCGCGGAGTAGTGATAACCATCCAATAGTACACATGAATGGCTCCCCACCCTACATGACAAAAGAGTCGCCATGCCGGATCTGGCAATAACAGGACCCATTTCTATCTGCTGCGATAATTGGTTTCGCATGCCCATTCCAATGATGAGATCGGGCGCCACTATCTCAATAAAGTTGCTCGCAAAGGTCCCCCTATTGGATGCACGAAGATTCACCCAATTTGTCTGCCTATTCTGGCTCTCGTTTGAATAATGTGAGCTGTTCATAAAAGCGAAGCTGACACCACCAGGACCGCCAAAGGTTCTGCCGACGGTACGCGCTGGCGGGATCCACTGCCCCGCATCCAGCTGATTTTGCAGCAGATAACTCACCTTGAGCATTCTACGATGAAATGCTGCCCTATTGATTGAAACCTGTTTTTTACCATTTAAACAACCATTGCGATAGGCGTTGAAAACACCTTCTATGTAGTTACCTCCAGACATACCGCGAGCCTCCCTGCCTACAAAGAGCACTTTTGTTCGCTGGGAAAGGTATCCGGGATAGATCCCGTAAACCGTGATTAAGCGTGGATCGTATTGTTCCAACACAGAACGGTAAAGCCCTTCGATTGAGCTTGCAACCTTGTACTCGTCAGGTGTGTAATGAAGGTCAGGTATAATATTCATCAACACGCCCTCCGCATACCTCCCAAACATAGACAACTTGACATTGCAATCAATCGACGAACACCCTCTCTCGTCTCAACATCCACATCCGTGCTGCTATCATAGTCTAGAACTGAATCAAACAGACCTGCATGACATATCAAAACCGGCCCCTCCAGGGGATATTGTGAAAACCTAACCCACCAATCGCTTCATCTCGCTAACGGGTATACGTATGGTTCCGGGGGTGATTTGTACGGCTTTGATGAGCCCCTTTTTTCGCCATCGATGTATGGTTCGCACACTTACCGAGAGGGATTGGGCTGCTTGTGACGGTGATATCGCCTCTCCGGATAACTCTTGTATGTCCATGTGATCCCTTTCGGCGTCATTTGGCTTATGTTGACGCACATTGTCCGCGATGGTCTTCTTGTGTCTTGTAAGCAGTTTTCCCTGGCGCATAGATTGTTGCCAATCTCTTTGTATGAGGTCTTCACGCAAAGCCTTGGCTGCAAGGTACATACGCGCATGGCCTCCGGGGCGTGTTTTGGTTTTCTTTTTTCGCCACTCCGGTGCGGCATCCCCGGCTCGATACCACTCATCATCTTGTACGACCACGCCTTCCTGCAGCATTTTAGCAAGGTAGGCCTTGGTGGCGGGCAATGCCGTATTTGCCAACTGGGCACACTCCTCGGCACTCCAATTACATCGCAGCGTGGTGAGATAACTCACGGTCTTACGTAACTCACTCATCCCTGGTCCCCCTTTGGCATACTAGCTCAAGCTGACATTGATTGGCCACAAGTACACTCTCAACTCAGGCTTTCTCAAGCATAGAATTCTAAGCTACAAACACAACGATATTGCGGCCAAGAGGGCCGTAAACGGTGGCTTGGCTCATCCCTTATAAAACCCATATCTTCCTGATTTCCACTCACCCCAGCGTCTGGCTCAGTCACATCTCAAGCAGGACCTCATGGTCAAAAAACTTCCTCACCAGACCTTCGCTGATTGACGCATTCTTGTGGAAAATACCCCGATTTATGCGACTTCCGCGGGGCATTGTTTCGTAAACTCCTACTTATGTAAACGACGAGATGATCAGCCATGAAAAGACCCCTACCACCGACGCGAGACGCTCCCAAAGACTACCCTCAGGAGGCAAGACGTAGGGCCTCTTCCGCCACTAACGGTCAATCATGCATTTACTTTGTGGTCCCGCCGCGCAGAATGAAATACAAGGGAGTATACCATGTCCACACCAAATAACGATAAAGCGCACCTACCCGACCGCGAAGAAGCTCCGTATGAGATCAGCCAGGAGGAACTCGATGCCGAAGCCCAGGACGGCATCGCCATGCTGGATGCGTGGACCCAGGGACGCCCACGCAAAGCCATACCAGATGATATACGAGCTGGCTTCGAACAAGGCCGATTGGCTAGAAAGCACGAGCGTTAAACACGCTCTCGCTGTCGGAACGACAGCTTACTGGATTAATCCCAAATCAGTCATGCCGATAGATGACCTGGATCTCTGTTCAGCAGCCGACGCCACCCTGGTATCCTCTTTCATGGACTACACAGCATTTGCAATGAGGGCATTAACCACTATCGCACAGACTGGCCACACGATAAGGCCCGTGAGTGCTGCCGTAGTAGGGGCTTCAGGCTGCGGAAAGAGGACATTAAGCACACCAAATGGAATACAGGCCAAAGCAAAAGCCGCCAAGGGCGCCCACCATGCAATTTGAGAGCCCATATACAATAAGGTAGCGGCGGCAGCTATCATCCCAACCTGTCCTGAAATATAGAACAATGGGGCACGACATGCCGTTTGGGCCGTGACCACATACGCCCATGGTCCAAGCAACAAGGCTGTAAAAACAATGATCATCGCTACGAATCCTTATAGAAGGGGCTACCGCTCCACCTGCGGAAATACCGCAATACGCAGGAGAAGCCTTTCGATGTAAGATGAGTATATACCAATGGACGGGTATAATGGCAACCGATAAACAGGCCTAGCATTGCTAGTATGTCTATTCGTACCCAACCCACCAGTCCAACCGTGGCCGCCATCCTAAAAGTCATTGCCCGCAAAAAGATCACTGCCTATCGCTTAGCCAAAGAGAGCGGCCTGACTCTTTACACCGTACAACGCTTTATGAATAGTCAGGGATCACCTACTATTCATACAATAGAGACCATAGCCAAAACGCTTGAGATAAAAATTCTTATTAAGGGGTGAAGTACCCACCCCTCCCCGCATAAAAGACTTTCAATCTACTTGGCTGTTTGCGTATCGCTTCCCATTTCTTCCACTATTCAAAGTCGTAGCAGTAAGTGCCAGTGTGGTTTATTGGATCACGACCCGATTACAAAATAATAGCCGGCATTAAACACAATCTTTGCGAACTCCCTCTCCGATCGCGTACATTGCCCCAAGGTCGGTCTGGGCATCCGCATCCCCTTGTTACGCCAATTTGCGCAATTCAACTATCTCTGGGTCGCCGTCATGGACACTGCCTCTTTCGACATAATTTGATACGTCCGAGTTGGTTTCGTTGACGGGTTGTGGACGTTGGGGATTCTCGGTACTGTTAGCCTTACGTGCAAGCCTTTCAATCAAACGCTCAGCTTTTATATAGCCCTGATCAGCTGCGAGACGTAACCAACGAAGAGCCTCCTCGTTATCTTGGGGCGCACCCTTGACACTGGCAATACATGACGCCAAGTTTACGTTGCGCCTCTATGTGGCCGCTTTCCCCTGCCCTGCGATACCACCATGCAGCATCGAGATATTCGTCTTGCTCATAGGCAGTGTTTCCAGACTCATAATTGTTTACCCCTCACTCGCTTAACATAACCCCAACTGCGCCTCTTCGCTAAATAGGTCAACAACTGATTTTAGTGTGCGAATTATGTGCAATTCATAAAAAAAGGGCCTACGCCTTAAGCGTAAGCCCTTGTCTATCAACGCACACCCGACAGGATTCGAACCTGTGACCTTTGGCTCC
>REDP01000113.1 GCA_007693455.1 Planctomycetota bacterium
TCGCCCCGGTGGGGACTTGCACCCCACAAGTGCCGTGCGCTGTTGGGCGCACGGACCGCCGCTCTCCCGAGCGGCCTGCATAAACGCCCTCAATGGGCGCTTTCTGCACGAAAAGCATGCACCGCGAAGCGGGCATCCCTTTTCCTGACAAGCTTTGAGTTGTCCTGATACCAGGACATTCCCTCACCTTGACTTAACGCCTTCAGCGCCTACCGTTCTCGCCCGCTAGTGCGCGGCCCTGGGTCTGCGCAGGCGAGCCAATGGGGGTGAACGGTTTACCCAGGCTGGCCACTTCATATTCTGCTGCAACCGCATACTCGGTTAAGGATGGTTCATCATGGCTGTACCCAAGCGCAAGTCTTCGCCCGGACGTCGCGACCGTCGTCGCTCTCATCAAGCTCTTTCGGCACCTGCGTTGTCGGTAGATCAAAAAACCAAATCGGTGCACCGCCCCCACCACATTGATCTGCGCACCGGTTTTTACCGTGGCGAACAGATCCTCTTTAAAGACGATGTGGAAGAAGAAGACACCGAAGCTTCTGGCGAAGGATAACGGCAAAGCATTATGCGGCTTGCCATCGACGCCATGGGAGGAGACGATGCCCCCGATGCCATCATCGAGGGCGTTGTTGATTATGCACGTGCACACCCAGAAGTCAGCGTTTTGGCCGTAGGCCAAAGCGATGCCATCTATCACAGTCTGGGCAAACTCGGGGCAACCCCTGCCAATGTCGTCATCCATGAAGCTCCCGAAGTCATCGCCATGGGCGATAAAATTACTGCCCTGCGTGACAAGCCCAATGATAGCATGAATACCTGCGCGCGCCTGCTTAAGGAAGGCGGCGCTGATGCCATGGTATTATGTGGCAATACGGCATGCTCAGTGGCTGCCAGTCAGCTCCATCTAGGCCGCATCAACGGCGTCAAGCGCGCCGGCATTCTCACCCCTCTCCCCCATATCAATGGCACCACCTGGGTTATTGACTGTGGTGCCAATAGCACTGCCAAACCCGAGTATCTCGTACAGTGGGCGGAAATGGGCGCGGCATTTGTCACCTGCTACTCCGGTATTACTGCACCACGAGTGGGCGTGCTTTCCATTGGCACGGAGGAAGGCAAGGGCGATGACCTTACCGCCCAATCCCTTGAGCTCCTCAAACAGCACGCCAATCTCAACCTCATCGGCCTGGTTGAAGGCAATCATGTATTTAATGATACCGTAGATGTCGTGGTCTGCGATGGCTTTACTGGCAACGTCTTGCTCAAATCAGCCGAAGGCACTGCCTCAGCCATTGGCCAGATCATCAAAGATGGCATCCATAAAAGCCTACGTGCCAAGCTTGGTGCATGGCTCATGCGTCCAGCCTTTGACCACCTCAAGCAACGCACCCATTGGAGCAATGTTGGTGGCGCGTTACTCGTCGGCGTCAATGGCATTACCGTCATCGGCCATGGTCGATCAAATCGCGTCGCCGTGGCCCACGCATTACGCCAAGCCCAACGCTGCGTACAAGGCAATCTGATTCAAACCATGCGCGAACTCCTTGCCCAACCGTCTCAGGTCGGCAGTCAGCGCCGAAGCAGCTTCTTGGATTCAGTAAAGAGTTTCTTCACTGGCAGTGGTGAAAATGAATCCCGCGGTGGCGAACAAAACCGCGACAATACGCAGCCTAGCGCCCCTGATAACCACGACTACCGGAATATTTCCAACAAAAAAACCCAGCGGCTCGATCCTCTTGATAAAACGCCAGATCATCAACGACCCACCCGCCACGATGACTGAAAGCCACAATCCAGACATTATCTGGCAGTGCCAGCGTCCTCCTGGGACACGCACCATGGTGGTAGCTATAATAATCGCCCTCCTACTCATTATTGGCGGCGGCATTATCGGCAGCATGATCCATCTCGAGCGTGAACCCTGGTTTGGCATTGGCGTGGGCGTACTCATGGCCGTTCTCTTCATTGGCGGCACCACCCGTGGCAGCGCAGTGCGCATCGATGCCGATGGGATCCTTACGCTAAGTCAAGCTGGACGCGATAATGTGCGGATTCCTATCGCCGACATCGATGGCATCACGATGGTCCGCAGTGCTTTCCTAGACGGGATAGGCCTACGCCTGAGCAAACTTGATGGGGTTACCTTTTGTCATAAATCTGGCTTGAGCTACCGCTCCATGGAACGCCTCCACAAACGCCTAGGCATCCACCTGATCCTTGAGCACCTCGGCGATGAGGACCAGCAGCAACTGCGCGCCCATCTGCCGCAACCGAGCTAAAAACGATCTCCATCACCATCAGCCAGATCGGGTGGGCCCGCTTAAGTGATCAAAGAATGCTTACCATATGCCTGCGGTTTGGTCCGGCAATGCGAATGAGACACAAAAGTGATGGTTGCCTGCTGAGAGATGCACTTGCCTTGGCAAGCGCCTAGAGTTGAAGCCATGGCCAGACAAGCTCCCATTGCTATTCGTGCATTAGCTGCCGGCTTACGCAAACATGGTATGACCAACCCGACTGCTCTGCAGTCACTGGCTAAATTGATCCTGAAACAGGGTGCCGACACACCTGACACCATTCATGCCTGGGCCCAGGCTAGCCGCAAACTCAGCCCTCGCTTGCGTCAAACTATATTAAAGCTCACCACTATCCCACAAACGCGCATTGGCCCCCATCCTTTACTAGCGCATCTCGCGAGTGGCGGAATGGGAAGTGTCTACCTCTCGGCAGATTCCAATGATCGTCTGACCGTGGTGAAACTCCTCAAGAATGACCGCCAGAGTGACCCGCGATTCACCCAACGATTTCTTCGTGAAACAGCGATGACCCAGCGTATTATGGACAAATATGTTGTCCGCTGCCTTGATGCCGGCTGCGATCCCGATGATGAACAATGCTACCTTGTCCTGGAGTACGTTCAGGGCGGCGATCTGCGCAATCTCATCCGCCGATCGGGATCACTCACGGAAAAAGAAGCGCTCACTATCCTCTACCAAATGGCTCGCGGACTCATGGCAGCAGAAGCAGAGGACATTATTCACCGCGACCTCAAGCCAGCTAATATTTTTATTAGTAAAAACGGAATGGTGAAAATTGGTGACTTTGGACTCGCCCGCACTACCGATCAAGAACGCACCATCCTCACCCTTGATGGCACCATCGTTGGCACCCCAGGATACATGTCACCAGAACAAATCCGGGCCGAAGATGACCTTGATATACGCAGCGATATCTATGCTCTCGGAGCTATCGCTTATACTATGTTATGCGGCCAACCCCCTTTTGAAGGAGAACCAAGCGCTGTTTTTCGTCAACATCTTTATGACCCCCCACCCCCACTTCAGTCAACTCTTGCACCGCTAAACCCTCGGACCATCAAAACCGTTTACAAATGCTTGGAAAAGGACCCCAAGAAACGCTTTGCTAGCGCCTCTGCGTTAGCCGCATCAGTGAGAAAAACTATCACGCATATCGGCATAGCCCAGCAACCGTGCTTGGCCGAAGAAACTATTGCGCGATCAATCCCCTACGATCAGGAAATATCAGCACCACAACCAAGCTCCGAACCGAGAGCCATTTCACCAGAATACCATAAGCCTGCCTGCAGTGAAAGAGGTCAGGATGGCGCCAATTCGGTCACCGCCACACTTACATCGGGTCCCAAACACACCACCATCACCACGCAAGCTCCACCGCCATATCGGCAAGACCATCCCCCCCCTGTATCGGCAGGGTACGACACAGAGAATAAGAACGATGCGGGCGAAGTCACGCTAGCAGCAGATCTTACCCTAGTCGAGAGCACCCGCGCAGAACCCAGCTTTTGTGGCAGCCTTAACGACGCAATCACTGACGACTGGATTACCATCCGCCCCAGTGACGGCAATCTTGAACAGCAAGTGCTCTGCTACGCCCGGAGTAACCTGGTGTTTGGCAAACTACGCAGCGCCCCCTGCGATGTATGTTTGCGCCTCTATCCACTAACAGAACATCAAGAAGCCTGTCAGCGTATCAGTCGCAGCCACTGGCAACTCGCCTATGACACGCAACGTTTTTGCCTCACCGTCTGCGACTTGGGTAGTGGAAATGGTACCCTGCTTAATCAACGCATATGCAACCCGCATCAACTATGGCCATTAGAAATCGATCACGTCCATCAGATTGACATCCCGAACTCCATTACCTTGGATATTCGGATTATACCACAACGCTCGATTCAAAACACCACCCTTATCCCTGGAACTCAGCCCGAGAGCCTTGGCATCGACAGCGCCATGACCCTTGATGGCGCGGTTATTACACGCCGCACTAACCGACCAGAGATGCAAATTGTGCAAGTCTTACGCTGCGTAAGTGTCGGCAACAATGGCGACTGCACTGTACCAGCACCAGGAACCAGTGACATTGCTCGCTATGGCGGACGATGGATTACCCGTGCCCATGGCGGCAGCACCTGGCATCCCATCATTCCAGGGGAGAATGTTCCCGGCCTCAATTGGACCGCACAACCCGCAAGCTGGAACGACTTTCACTAATCCTTTATCAAAATAATAAAGTCAATAAGTGGTCTCAGTGACCTGCAGCACAACACACTAGAGGGGTACGATGTCTCAATTACATAATGATACCGAAAGCCTCCTCACTATTAACCAACCGAGTACACCCAAGAGTGGAGTTCGCATAAAACCTGGAGAAACTGATATAACTATATTAGAAAGAATCGGCTCTGGAGGATTCGGGGATATCTACGAAATCATTCAACATGACCTTGGTCGGCGTAGCGCGTTAAAAGTAATCCGCACTGAAAACAATAGCAGCGAAAACTCCCAAGACTTCCTCCGTGAATCATTAATCAGCGCTCATCTTGATCACCCAAATATCCTCCCTGTTCATAGCTTAATTCGCATGAGCGATGGGAGACTAGGGCTCATAATGAAATATATTAAAGGTGAGACATGGAAGGCATTAATCGAAAGAAATGTCGATAAATCTGAGTGGCTGGATTACCTTGACGCAAATCTTGAGGTTGCCGCAAAAGTATGCGAAGCAATGGCTTTCAGCCACGACAAAGGCATTATCCACCGCGACATTAAACCAGCCAATATAATGATAGGTAAGTTCGGTGAAGTTTTACTTATGGATTGGGGTTGTGCTGCGGGCTACGACAACGAAAGCGATATCCCCGGAGTACCACACATCAATTCATGCACATCTTTGACTGGAACACCAGCATACATGCCCCCCGAAATGGCCACGAGGAAAGCCGATATGATTGCGCCACATTCCGATGTATTTTTGCTTGGCGCATGCCTTTTCCATGTCACCCGAAAAAAAGCCCCTTTTGCGTCTCGCTCCATTGCAGAAGCCTTAGCCAAGGCCAGCGCAGATAAACCTGAAAGAATCTGCTCCCACCCTGCCCACTGGCCAATACCAGAAACATTGAACCTACTTATCAAAGACTGCATAAAAGGATCACCCTGGAAGCGCGTCCAAAACATGACATCTCTTCGTAAACGCATCCGCCATGTACAGTCTTCGCTATCTGCACTTAAAATACTTGAAGAACAACGATGTAAATATCAATCGCTACAAGATCTAACCTTATTCTCTGACTTACGCCTCAAGCGACTCCTTGAAATACGAGAGGGTTTAGGTATGGCACTCGCACACGACCCTAAAAACACCGAAATAAAAGAACTTCTCTCTCTTGTCTTGCGGGATGCCTATATATCGGCCCATCAACTAAACAAAAACCTTATTGCCAGCGATCTGGCAGCGCACGCAGAAAAATTGGAGCTAACGGGTGATCATACCTATCTCAATGATACTGACCCCATTCTCAAAGAGGACGCGATAGATGACAATATACCACCGGAATCAAAGTGGTTTTTGGCTATACCTAGAGCTATTTTTCCATTATCATCGTTATCACTGGGATTCATATGGAGCCTCGGCGCTCAATCTCATCAAGGGATTATGATCGCTGCAATAATCGCGGTCTTCTGGTATGGACTATTCGGTTTATTGGGGATTCCATATAGGACATCATCCACCGCGTAAGACACGAGGCGCACATGTACGTTCCGTCGCTAAGATTTCTGCCACCAACCCATTCAACCTTGAGCCACCATCGCCCCCCTTAGCCACCGCATCCATTTGTGCAACACGCACCCCGTTTAGATAATTGATTTAGAAAGAATGCAGCAACACAAAATCCACAATATGGAGTGATTTATGCGCTTATTATACTACTTCTTAGTGACTGGGATGGCAAGCGGCATTCTCTGCCTCAGCATTCCTAAGGCATCCCCTCAAGAGCAAGAGCAACCGCCCCTCACTCAGGCCGTTACTGAGTGGAACGCACACAATATGAGCCTGGTCGAGCAGATGGCCCAGGTCGATGCTCTGCTAGAAGGTCTTGATACTGCAATGGAGTGGTTCCTCAGCCTTCCCCAAGAGCCCCCGGCGACGGAGGCCGTTATGGCCATGAGCCGACTCCACTCGAGAGATGATGCCACGGCGGTTCGCGAATGGTTGCGTCTCGTTGATGAGCGTATTCAGGAACATGACGGCGATCTATCCGATCCCGATCAGGCTCGTCTCCGAGTCGAACGCCTTGCAGTTTTTTTAGAAATCTTTGCTACCCTTGCTGAACGCATGGGTGATGAAGCGGCAATGGATAGAATCGTTGAGATCCTAGCGCTCCACCTCTACCTCCCCCATCGCCAGTACCCCCAGGACCAGCAAGAAGCCGCCTATAAGCTCCTACAGCACCTTGCTCGCAGTTTTCCGGAGCCGAGCCCGTTTACATGGCCAATGCCACGAGAGGATGCCACTGCCAACGAGCCACACTCGTGGCAGCTAGTAGTCGGTCCACGTGCCCAACGCAACCTTTTAACCCAAATCGGTCCCCAACGTTTTCAACAAGTACTCCAGTCATTGCCCCCCGAAGCCCTCAGTTGGAGCATTGACTACCACGGCTACCCCAATGCCCTCCTGGAAAACCGGCTTTCCCTGCGCATCGATCATCAACGAAATCGCTTGCTCCTTGAAGAGATCACCCTCAATCTGCGTGTTGAGAGCCCAGTAGATGCCACGCCTGATGCTAATGAATAGCACCAAATGGTCTTCACACTTTAAACCCCATGAATATTCCTTGATCCTAACCTGTGGGTATATCCGGCTCCAAATCAGGCATGAGATTGGGCTTTTCTGTAACGACCGCCATAACACAAACTCAGTCACACATGGGTAGTCATCTACTCCTCCTAAGTACTACCTAAAATCATGTTCTAAGGTGCGGACTTTTAGTTGGTAAAATGCTCTAATCACCTAATGCTATATAATCAAGGTCGTTGCTGGGGGTCAGGCAGAGGAAACATTATGCTCCTCCATATGACCGCAGTTGCCTGCACTTGCCTTTCGCCAATGACGTGGCACGATTTCTAACTATGCACCAATCACCAGTCTTTAGCCGCGGAATTTTCCGCTATCCCAGCGTCTTCTGGGGGGCATCGGGTCCATTGCTGTAATGGACGGCGCAGATCAGCGCTGAGCGATGCCCGAAGGTTCATGCCTTCGGGTTTTTTTATGTGCAAAGGTCATTCTTGGCCTGTGTGCTGTTGTTTTTGTGAAGGACATCTCCATGCGTACCACCAATAACCTGCATGTGGTTGATGCTGTGCCTCTGGTCAGCCCAGAAGCCCTGCGTACCGATCTACCGATGAGCCCTACGGCCACGGAGACGGTTGCCCATGCGCGTGATGCCATTGCTGATATCATTCGTGGTGATGATCATCGTCGGCTTGTGGTGGTGGGGCCTTGTAGCATTCATGATGTGGTCGCAGCGCGCGAATATGCGCAATTTCTTGCCCCCCTCGCCCATGAACTGCGTGATTCGTTGGTGATTTTAATGCGGGTGTATTTTGAAAAACCCCGCACCACCATTGGCTGGAAGGGCTTGGTGAACGATCCCCATTTAGATGGCAGTTATGATATGCCCACGGGTCTGCGTATGGCACGTTCGCTGCTCTTGGAATTAGCTGAAATGGGGCTGCCCGCGGCCACCGAGATTCTTGATCCTATCACCCCCCAGTATTTTGCCGAGCTTATCTCTTGGGCAGCGGTTGGGGCACGGACCACCGAAAGCCAAACCCATCGTGAGATGGCATCGGGGCTTTCCATGCCCATTGGCTTTAAAAATTCCACTGATGGCAGCCTACAGGCTGCTGTCAATGCCATGCAGTCGGCTCGTCAGCCACACCGTTTTCTTGGTATCAACCAATGGGGCCAGGTCAGCGTCATCCATACCACTGGCAACCGCCATACCCATGTCGTATTACGCGGATCAGAAAGCGGCCCGAATTATAGTAGCGAGCATCTCACTGGTGTGCGCGCCATGCTGGAAACCGCTGGCTATCCCCCGCAGGTGATGATAGACTGCTCACATGGCAACAGTGAGAAGGACTACCGGCGTCAGCCCCAGGTCTTGGATGATGTCTGCAAGCAAATAGCTGATGGCGAGTCCATGATCATGGGCGCCATGATTGAGAGTAATCTTGTGGCTGGGAAACAGGCATTTCCTCAGCCGGTAGCGGATCTGCGCTATGGGCAGAGCATTACTGATGCCTGCGTGGATTGTGCAACCACCGAGTCAATGCTGCGGCAATTGGCGCGCACGGTTGCCCAACAGCCCTCTCCAGCCTAACGTGTCTCGTCATACCCTTTTTTTCGCATGTGCCATTGAGCACCTGCTCGTATCGTTTTTGTCTTCGTGTGTTTCCATCATCGGTCCCTTTCTTGAGGAGGATCAGCCATGAATCAAGTACCCGTCACCGCCCAAGGCAAGTCCAAAATGCAGGAAAAGCTCTCCGCATTAGAGGCCGAACTGCCCATTGTGCGCAAATGGATCGAGGAAGCACGTGAAAAGGGCGATCTCAAAGAAAACGCCGAGTACCATTCCGCACGCGAAAAACTCAGCATGCTGGAAGGCGATATCAGCGATCTGCGCAGTCGTCTCGCCCATGCCGTAGTCGTTGATGAAAGCCGTATTGATCACAACCGTGTGGGCTTTGGCGCCACCGTTGTGCTCGCCGATGACGATGGCGATGAAGAAGAATGGCAGCTTGTAGGCCAAGGTGAGGATGATCCGCTGGACAACAAAATCCTTACCACCAGCCCTATGGGTGAAGCTTTGGTTGGTCATGAAGTGGGCGATACGGTGGAGGTGCATGCACCAGTCGGAACCCTCTCCTTTACCATTAAGTCGATTAGCTACTAAGCATGTCGTCACCTGCGCCTGAGGGCGCCTGGCGATGATGGGACACTAATGATTTTCAGGGGAGACGCTCGTGACCGATGTGCCCAGGGATGACCACCTCCGTCAACATCGCGATGCTATTGATAGCATTGATCGTGAAATCGTGCGTCTCCTTGGTGAACGCTCGCGCTCGGTGCATGCCATTGGCGAAGCCAAGCGCGAGCGTGGGGAAAGCATTTTTGTCCCCCATCGCGAATCGGAAGTATTTGCCAGGATTTGTTCCTATAATCAGGGACCTTTGCCAGATAGCGCCTTGCGAGCCATCTGGCGGGAAATCATGTCTGCCTCCATTGCCCTTGAGCAGCCCATTACTATCTGTCACTTTGGTAAACCTGGGGCATTTACGCACCAGGCAGCGCGTAGAAAATTTGGTGATGCGGTAGCATATTCCTCGGTGGAGGCAATTACCACGGTGTTCCATGAGGTCGAGCGTGGTCATGCCGACTATGGGGTTGTGCCCATTGAGAATAGCACCGATGGCGGCATTACGGATACCATTGACGCCTTTTTGGCCACCCATCTCCACATCGTCAACGAACTGCATTTACGCATTCGTCATCATCTTATGTCGCGTGCTTCACGCGGCGATATACAGCGAATTTATTCCAAAAATACGGTGTTTGGGCAATGTCGCACCTGGCTTGCCAGCAATATGCCAGGAGTCGAACTGGTTGAGGTGGGATCAACAACCCAAGCCATGGAACGCGCCGTAAGTGATGAACACGCTGCCGCCATTGGAAGTCAAGAGGGCGCTGGCGCCTTCGGGCTACCTGTGATTGCCCATGACATTGAAGACAACCCCACCAATACTACCCGCTTTGTCGTCATCGCCCAACCGGACAAAGCTGCAAGCCCCACTGGCAATGATAAAACCAGCCTCATGTTTGGGGTTCAAGATCGCCCTGGCGCCTTATACGAATGCCTCATCCCTTTTCATAGTGCTGGCATTACCTTAACCCGCATTGAAAGCCGTCCTTCCCGACGCCAGGCCTGGGAGTACCTCTTTTTTATTGATTTGGCCGGACATCGTCAGGACCCCGCTATCGCCCAAGCCTTGCAGGCCCTGGAGCGCCACACCAGCACCCTGCAAGTCCTGGGATCCTACCCGCGCGCCGAGCACCCCCTCAATAGCTAGCGACACCATTCTCGATCTTCCATTAGTCAGACTCGGTAGGATCTCTGCAGCGAGAGAGCG
Source organism: Planctomycetota bacterium (assembly GCA_007693455.1). Lineage (GTDB taxonomy): Bacteria > Planctomycetota > UBA11346 > UBA11346 > UBA11346 > REDP01. The sequence goes on from REDP01000113.1 coordinate 10,515, forward strand.
TGCTAGAGCGCGCAAGACTCTGCTTGCTGGACAAACGGCTGGGCTGGCAAATAGCTGGGCTGGCAAATAGCTGGGCTGGCATATAGCTACGTCCGCGCAAAAGCCCCCCCACGACAGGCTTTGCCAAGCCGCAGAGAGGCGCATTTTGGGGTGCAGCGTTGCGCCGAGGATGGCTGGTCTACACTTCCTTGCATGGCTATTGGACTCCGCATTGAAGACGCCCCCCGCTTGCAAACATTGCTGGCTGCCGATCAACGCTTATTACTGCGTGTTGGCGCACTGCTGCAGAACAAATGGGCTTGTTCGGCTATGGTTCTGGAAAGCGTGGGCGAAGTCGATGGTCTGCGCGCCCTGCTTATGGATCGACAGTTGGCCGACTGCTCTGTGGAAGCCGCCGAGGCATTAATTGAACAGCACTGTGGTGCCAATAGCGGCTTGCAGGCCATTCACGAAGACAGCTCTTGGTGCAGTGTGGTATTTAGTGATGAGGTGAATAATCCGCTCATGGCAGCGGCGGCAGCACTCGCAAAGGATGGTAGTGACCCCGACACCCCTTCGCAGAGTAATAGTGGCCTCCCACAGGTAGAGAATCTACTGCCTGATCTCGCGCCAACTGTGCGCCCTGTCGTGGAAGCTCTCTTGGCCGCCAACAGCGATGAGCAGCGGGCCGCTGCGGTGGAACAACTCCGCTACGTTACTCCTCCTCACGCCCTTTTAGAGGCTTTAATGCCCCTTTTCTTGGGCGATGGTGCACAACTTGTGCGTGATGCGGCTCGACGACTGCTGAAGCATCGTGGCACGCGTCCTGTGGTTATTCGCATTGTCGATGCCCTGCATGATGGCGACCAACGTGAGCTGGATAATTGCCTTCATGATTTGGGCGATCTACCCACCCATGATGCGCAATTGCTGATTGCTGCCCTGACCAGTGCTGTGGATCTCGAGGTGGGAAGCTCAGCCATTCTTGCTATTGCCGAGGCGCTGGCCAAGGATCTGGTTATTTCCCCACAACTTCCACGTTTTTTTGAGTTAGCCTTAGGTAAAGCTTCGGGATTAAGCTTGCTTGGCTTGACCCGTAATCTCCAAGAGCTGGATCTTGCGCGCATGCAGGAGGTACTCTACAGCCTTTTAGGACGAGGGCGCGAGCAGGACACTCGACTCATAGGCCTTATTGTTGGCCCTGGTGACCATCTCAACGATGCCCTCTTGCAGCAGGCCTTGGACCTTCTTTTGAGCAGCGGCCCCGAACCCTTGGAACGCATGGGTTTGGCTGCAGCCTTAGGCAGGGCCGGAAATGCCGAGACAATAGTCGCGGCCTTCCTTACTCGCGTGCCTGAACTTGAGCGCCTACGCGACAGCGCTGCCCTGTGGCTTATTGGCGAATGGACCCGACAAGGGCGGTATGCTCCCGATCAGGCCGAAGTCTTGCTGCCGGCCATTATCAGTCTGTATGAGCAAGGCAGCGGCCCTCAAGTCAACACCATGTTAGAGCAACGCCTGCCAGCGTCCCTACCCCTGCCGCAAGCCCGCAGGGGCGATGCCATTGTGCCGTTGGGCGAGCTTGCTGCGCGCACGCGGGCTCCCCGCAATCGCGATTTAATTACGGCAATTATTCGTCAACTGTGCCCTGGGCATCCTGATCCTTGCTGGCAATTAATCGAAGAGCATCCCCACTCCGCGCCGCGACTCTCGGCACTCTTAGCCCTACCACATGCCTTGGCGGAAGCTGATCACCTCCAGATACATGAGGCCATTCAACGCTTACTCACCTTGCTCGCCCGAGACTTAGGGCATACCCCAAGCCGACAGGAACAGGAACGCATTGAGCAAGGCTTGGTAATGCATTGCGCGGCACGCCTCAGTCAGCTGCCTGGATGTGATAATGGTCATGATGATTACACCACCATCAGTAAAGCCGCCGAAGCACTAGGGCCCTATGGCTGGCCTGCTTTGGGCCTATTGGTAGCGGGGCCTTACTGCCCCCCGCAGCAACGCAGCGCGCTGATCAACCGTTTCCTCAATGAAGTTGAGCATGAAATATCAGATGCTCATACCAAGCAAATTGCTACCCACGGGGACGATAATCCTACCTTTATTTTTGATCGCTCACTAGCCAGCCATACGCACTTTATGCCTGACGTTCTTGAGGCATTGGAGCGCATTGCTCGTTCGCCGCACACTCCCGCCCCCTTATTACGACATATTATTGATCGCTTAAGTGAGCATTTTCTTGCCGTTGCTGAATGGAAAGTCATTTGGGCCCCCGGGAATATCTTGCAACTCGCAGGACTCCTCAGCCGACTAGCCAGCAACCCTACCTTTCCCCAACATCTGCGCCGACGCGTGGTAAAAGCCTTAACCACGCGCGTCAGTCAACCCGAAATGGCGGGTCATCTTGCCCGCGTACTCAGCGCCGATAGTGATGGGGAACTTGCTGCCCAGGCAGCACAGGCCGCCCACACCATTATCAGTTTGCATGCCGATGATCGTTATCTGGATGACGAACGCAGTGAACTGGCTGCTGCTGTCATTGATTTCCTTCATATCCCCGATTTTGGTGATGACGACACCCTCATCCGCCAGCGCCTAGCGGTTCTCTTGAGTAATATTCGCCGTCATATCCGCGAACACTTACGCCAACGCCTGCAAGCACTGGTGGAAAGCGATCGCGGCAAAGATCTCCGCAAACGATTGCGCTGGGCATTGCCCACGCACGACGTCTAAGCCGGCACCCTGCTCGTCTATCCACCATGCATTCTTAGAGCATGCGTAAGATACGTAGACGCAAAGCCTCCAGGTCGCGTGGTTGCTGCTCGACGTCGGCGGCAAATCCCGTATCTAAACCCCGCTGCATCATTGTGTGCGCATGTTCGAGCAGTTGCTGGATTACTGGTCCATCGTGATGCGATAAGGGGCGACATATTTCACGCAGGGCGCGCACCGCCTCCTCCCAGGCCTGAAAATATTTCCCCACTTGGCGCTGGAGAGCATCTGCAAGACTGCGCAGCGCCAGTTCACTGGCCTGAAAACGGGGGCGCTTACCTGTAGCGAAAGCATAACAACATTCTTCGAGTATAGCATGGCCCTGGCGCCAGTCATCGGCATAGCCGCAGGCTCGGGCCACGGGTAAGTCGATCCACTGGGTGAGGTGCTCCCAGTCACTGCGTAAACGCTGGATGCGGGGCAATGCCTGGGGATTAGGACGCTGCAGAGTCAGGGTTATACCAGCCACCCATTCGGGGAGGGCAGACAAGCCCCACCAGGGGTAGCGCAGCCACCACACACCACCCAGCAGGCGATCGCTGGCGGCTTGGGCAGCACTGATCTGCGCCATCGCGCTTAAGCCGCGGCCGCCTTTACGCTGCGCCCGCTCAAGCTCTTGGCGAGCATGGGTGAGCCTGCGCGCCCATGCCAGCAACGATGGCTGCAAGTGCTCAAGCTGCTCGGCAACAAGGGTTGTGCAGGCCTGGGCGGCGTGCTGATCACGACACTCAGGCGTTCCACATGCATCCTGCAAAGCCGCCAAAATCACCGCTCGGGCTGCCGCTGCCGAATCGCAATAGGCTCCCATCTCGGCCTGCATGCGCCGCGTCATCGCGCTCAATACCTCCGCGCAGCTGCATTCACACCAAGCCCATATTCCATCGGCATGCCAGACACTGGCAGCATGGGCAGTGGCACAGATATCCCGCTGTACCGCCACTTCAGCTTGGGCATCGCGACTGCGCAGTAGCACCGGATAGGCGGTAAGCGATCCTTCACGATAGCGCTCAGGGATATCACCAGGCCAGCTGCGGCTCGGCGCAGTACGCCAGCGATGACGCAGGGCGCTCAAAGGATCATCGTCATCACCAGCCTGCCCAGCAAAAATACCCGTATCACGGGATTCCACCAATACACGCCCCGAAGGATCAACGATTTGCCAACGTGGTCGCGTCCACGCAGGCACTTGTTCATAGGACAATGGAGGTACCACATCAGCAGGAAGGCGCTGCCGCAGGAGATCTTCACAGGCTGTGGGCGGGGCATCACTGCGATCGAGGATGGCCTGGGCAATTTCCATGATAAGCATATCCTGGTTGCCTAAGAGGACGCGCTGTGATCGCGGCAATTGCCGCAGCCACACCGCCACTTGCTCATGCAGTAACTGGGGAATGCAGCGGCCACATCGCCATGGCTCAACGCGGGCAAGATCAGCCTCCGCCACCATCACCGTTGCTCCATCCGCGGCATCACCTGGCGCATAGCGATAGGTAACCTGGGCCTGTAATTGTGGACCAAGGGTTATGGTCTGGGGGGCAAGACGCTGCGCCTCATGCCAACGGGGGCAGCAATCACTGGCTTGCAAACGCAGCCATGTGTCACCATGTCGACGCAGGAGGTGGCGCAGGGCTGCGAGACTCGTCAGCGGCCGTGGCTCCGAGCCACGATCAATTGTGGCGAGGCGCTGATGATACCACTGGGCCACGGTTGCTTGATCGTAGTCAACAGTGGGGTCTCGCAGGCGATGGAAAACGGCTCGGGCTTGGGCAATACTGCGGGCATTGCGCCGCAAAAGGGGCAGTTGATTGAGCAGGTGGTCTCCAGCCAAGACCTGCTCAACAAACACTGCCTCTGCGGCTTCACGGCCAATGATACGTTCAGCTGCCACATTGCGGCCATCAACAAGGACAAGGCCTTGCAAGGTGATCTGCTCGTGCACGACCAGACGACGTTGCGCTTCGTGCCAATGGGCATCGCCGTAATGGCGGCGCACTAAGGGGCCAGCAAGAGCAAGGATCCACTCCACCTCAACCGGGGCACATAAGCGGGCAAAAAGGCGGCTGGTCTCCACCAGTTCGCAAGCCACGATCCAAGGAGGAGGTGCAGGATCCTGGCGACGACGGCGATGCATAACGCTACTGGGGTGGACCACTGCATCCTTGCCGCCAATACCGCGGTAGCAGCCTCGTTCAGGGTCATAGCGCTGAAGTCCCCCAAGCATGCCGGTCAGCACTGCTTGATGGAGGAGCTGGGCTTGACTCTGGCCATCTAGAGACGGGACAGCGGACTGCTCGCGATCTTCCCGCAGGAGCCGTAAGAGCTGCCGCCGCACATCAGCCCATTCGCGCATACGCCGCCAGTTGACAAAGGATGCGCTGGCAAAACGACCGCGGGCAGAGCCACTCGGACATGCTTCCCAGCTACGCCAGAGCTCACAGATGGTTAAAAGATCGCTCCCTTCCACGCGGAAACGGGCATGGGCTTGATCGGCGCGGGCTTCTTCGCCGTTGGGGCGCTGCCGAGGATCTTGAATAGATAAAAATGCGGCAACCGTCACTGCTTCCTGCATCACTCCCGTGGCAGCACCGGCCAAGCATATCCGAGCCAGGGCGGGATCGATGGGGAAGCGAGCCAAACGACGACCAAGCTTGGTCAGGCGGCGATCGTGATCTATGGCACCCAGTTCAGTAAGTTGTCGCCAGGCTTGCTGCCAGCCCACCGCTCGTGGCGGGTCCATCCATGGCATGGATTCAGGATCGCGATGACCAGCGGCCAATAGCTGCAGCAAAACCACCGAGAGATTACTGCGCCGAATCTCTGGTTCCATATAGGCTGGGCGGGCGGCGGCGTCACTGGCGGCAAACAACTGTATGCAGTGGCCTGGTCGCAGGCGCCCGGCACGTCCCGCGCGTTGCTGCAGGTTGGCCTGAGACACGGGCTCCACCGGTAAGCGCTCAATGCGAGCGTGGGGAGAAAAGCGCTTACAGCGAGCCAGGCCACTGTCGATCACCAGGGTAATTCCTGGAATGGTAAGGCTGGTTTCGGCTATCGGCGTTGCCAGGACCACTTTTCTGCCAGGAACAGTGGTGAAAATACGCTGCTGCTCGGATGCATTCAGGCGACCATAACATGGCAAAACAGTCGCGCCGGGGAGATCCTGGAGACGACGTCGCGCCTCTAAAATATCCCGCTCGGTAGGAAGGAATACCAGGAAATCTCCGCCGCCGCTCTGGGCATGCTGTTCGCGTACGTGTTCCACCGCGGCATCCAAATAGCCGAGATCATCATCACCTGGATTGCGCGATTCACAGGTTACTGGGTAGAGGCGCCCCGGCACCTGAATCAGAGGAACGCTCAATCCGCCATCGCCCAAATAGGCAGCAAAACGCTCAGCATCAATGGTGGCAGAGGTTACCACCATACGTAGATCGGGACGACGGCGACGCAAGCGCAGCAATAAGGCCAAGAGCAGGTCGATGGTACAACTGCGCTCGTGCGCTTCATCGATCACTAGAGTATCATAGCGCCGCAGCCATGGATCCCGAGAAAGCTCGGCAAGCAAGAGGCCATCGGTTTGCACCACCACCCGCGTGTCTGAGTGCGAACGATCATCAAAGCGCACGGCATGGGCGATACGCTCTTCACCACAGGCGCATTCTTCTCGCAAGCGCTGCGCCACAGCAACTGCCGCCAAACGACGCGGCTGGGTAATAGCCATGCGGCCGCGCTGGGCACTCCCCACTTCCAAAAGCATTTTCGGCAGCTGCGTAGTCTTCCCCGAACCAGTCTCACCAGTAAGCACCACAACCGGTGATTGACGCAAAACAGCAAGAATGTGATCGCGCTGGGCGGCGACAGGCAGGTCTTGGTCGTATTCAATATGCCATGATATGGCCTCTCGCTTGCGCATCTGTTGCTGGGCACGATTGTGCAGTTGCCGCAATTGTTCACGCAGGCGGTCACAGGGCAGCCCCTGCTCACTACGCTGCTGCAAGCGCTCCCGCAGCGCGATCAATCGCGGCAGTTCGCTGGTGGGCAGGATGCAGGCATCCTGGTCACTAAAAAGGGAGTGCTCAAGCATGAGCACAGGGTGATGGCCTGGGCCGCGGTGCAACCAGATGACCGCAGCAGAGACCAGGGCGACTCAAAGCTCACCTTGGGTAAGGAATTTCCGCTTCGCGGTGCATGCTTTTAACGCA
>REDP01000166.1 GCA_007693455.1 Planctomycetota bacterium
TTACCAATGGCCCTCTGGTCATGCGTTTTGGGCGTGCCAACTGTGTATGAGGCCCATAGCCCAGTAAATAGTCGGGACCGCTATGCTCGTTTGATGTGGACAAGCATTGCAAAGCGGAACTCCTTTCGGGCGTTGGTCGTGATTAGTCGATCTCTAGCAGCTCGTTTCATTAAAGATTGCATAAGAGAACACAAGAAGCTCATCGTTGCACCGGATGCTGCCCGTAGGACTTCTCGCGTCACTGCCCATTTACCTCAGCCCATTACAAAAGCTCGACTGCGAGCCGTATACATGGGGCACCTATTCTCAGGGAAAGGCCTTGAGCTGGTTTGCGCCCTTACTCACCGTTGTCCTTGGCTGGACTTTCACATTTACGGTGGACCTGGGCATCGTATTCCTGCCTTGGCAGCACTCGCCAATCCTGCTAATTGTCATTTCCATGGCGAAATTCCTCACGCCCAGGTTGCCCACACTTTGGCCTTAGCCGATATTGCACTCCTTCCCAATGAGCCTCAGTCGCATGGGCATGGAGAAAATGAAGATATTGGAGCCTACACCTCCCCATTAAAGCTCTTTGAATACATGGCAATCGGCTTACCTGTTGTGGCTTCGGGCTTACCTGTTTTACGGGAGGTACTTACGGACAATGTCAATGCTCTGCTCTGCCCCTGGAATGACCCTAAGGCTTGGGAAAGCGCCTTGGAAAGACTTCGCGACCCTCAGCTACGACAGCGCTTAGGTAATGGCGGGCGACGATGCATTGAAGAAATCCATAATTGGCAATATCGAACGCGAAGAATTATCGCTTCCGCCACCCTGAAAAATTAGTCCTGGTCATTTTATAATGGCAGCGTCCTTCGTCACACCCAAAGATGGAATTTGTCGGTTCAATTAATTGCTTCAGACAGGGCAAATAAGAAAACAGTTTCGCGCCAAGCACTGCAAATGGATGTTGTTTCGGACGAATTCACTCCCCATAATATACACGGCTCGCTCCCGCATCTCATTAAGCGTCACCTTGGGAAACTTACTATCATTTAGGTGTATTTGATACAGCGCCTGAGCGAAAGGGCGTGACCGTGTTTTTGCTGGAACCAGTGCCGAGCACCCCATAAGCATGAATCGACGCAGGGCTTCTCGAGCAAGATTCCAGCGGTGCTGAATGGCCAGCGTCGGCGCAGTTCGCGTAGGAAGCTGCTGCTGGTCGACTACATCAAGGATTTTGCCGGTAGCATTCCCCATACACCAATTGGACATAAATTGACTAGGCCACATTGCGGTACGGATCTCAGCCATACGACGCAGAAGGGCGCGATGTTCATCAGCGCTTCTTAAGCAGGTGATAATGTCACGGGCCTCATGCGACGATGATGCAGCTAGCGAAAAACGATTACAGAAGTCACCATAGCTTATCGCCGGATATGGCAAAGGCGGGCGCAATCCAATAACCGGCTTTCCCATTAGGCAGGCTTCAATTGCTGTTGTGCACCCATCATGCACCACAATATCAGAATGTTCAATAGCGTGCACTACCCCAGCCCTGCGCTCAACAGCGACGTTGCACACATTACTGAACCGATTGCGATAATAGTCCATATGCTCCGCCGGATGTGGCCGCAACGTAACCACAACCCCTGGATCCGCACTCAATACATCAACTAAATCTAGAATCTCTCGGCAGATCACGAGTTCATTGGCGATGTTTTCTTTATTGATGTCGTTCGATGGATGGGTGCGTCGTTTCAGGACACTCGGCAGACTTTCAGAAATAGGAAAAAGAGAGCCGAATCGCGTGTTTACCAAGACTCGGATCTTCTGGGAGTGGGGCACAGGTTGGGACTCCTGATATTTCCCGTGGCAAAGATCGAAACGCGGGTGACCGGTGACATGGGTGCGTACAGGGATTTGTTCTATGGCCGCCACTTTTTCCTGCCATGCCCCAATAAAAAACACATCATCAAGTAACTGCAAAGCTTCACGATTCACCCGGCCTTTCCGGTATGTCTCCTCACTTGAGAAGACCAAACCCTCTTCATCAAGCGCCCCCACCCACAACGACGGATCTATCCAGCCGTGATATTTGCGCAACTTGACCAAACCAGGGCCATGGTCTTTATAGAAGATTCCGCAATCGCTGAGACCTCGCAAACATGGGCTTGCATGGTGGGCGATGAGAATTTGATATCCTCGTTTGATCGCCTCTTGGGCCAGCCATAAACGAGCATCAATTTCACGCTCGTAAATCTCCATTGGCAGAACCAGAAGAGGCAATGGGGAGAAACTATGGGAAAAGGTTTTTCTTGGATTCATAGATCAAGCGGACCGGTGCTCACCGATGCGCCCTGAAGAAGTGCCATACCTTGGTGCACCCTCACAATGAGTTCACACTGCGCAAAGGATTCTGTATCATGGGAAACGAGAATGACGGTAAGCCCGGGATACGCTTGAAAGATGTTGGAAAGCACCTGAGCGCGGGTGCGCGGATCCAATCCGCTCGTGGCTTCATCAAGAATGAGCGTACTCGGCAGATGATAGAGCGCACGAGCGATACCTATACGCTGACGCTGACCGCCAGAAAAGCGAGCGCCTTGGTCGCCGAGCTGGGTATTGTAGCCTTCTGGACGAGCAACTATTTCATTGTGGATTTCGGCTAGACGCGCGGCTTGCTGGACTGCAGCCATATCGATATCTGCCTCTGGAATACCGAGGGCTATATTGTGGGCGACGGTATCATCGGCGAGGAAAATATGTTGTGGGACATAACCAAGGCTGCGTTGCCAAGCAAGGGCACGATGCCCCTCTAGGGGCTCGCCATCGATAATGATGCCACCTTCTTGAGCCTGACGCAATCCGAGAACGAGATCGAGGAGGGTTGACTTACCAGCTCCAGTGGGGCCAATCACTCGCACCTTGGCGCCAGCGGGAATATGAATGCTATTAGGACAGTTAAGCCCGATATCACTGTTGGGATAACGGTATCGTAGGGGACCGATTTCGAGATGACTTTGCATGCCCCGGGCAGTTACTGCCTGGGAAGTTGGTTGAGCAATATGCAGATCAGCGAATAACAACTGCTTGCCCTCTGCCGCAAACCTAGTGGTACTCAAGGCCGCATAGACTTGCTGCAAGGCAGGAAGGAGGCGGTAGCCAGCGTATGCGTAAAGCCCCAGCATGGGCAAAATATTAACGAGTGATTCCCGTTGAACGACCAATGCAAAAATCAAGACCGAAACCATGGCTGCAAAAGCCACCCCTTCCAGTAGAAAGCGGGGAGTTTCGGCAAGGGTCTGGTGCCATGTCAAGGCCCGTGTGTAGGCCAAGGAAGGTTTTTGAAATGCCTGTAAATAAGCTTTTTCTCGGCCGAGAACGCTGAGTTCACGACGTCCACGTACCGTTTCATTGGTTGCCTGATAACGTTGCTCATTGGCCTTTTGCCGGACCGCACCCCAACCTGCCAGCATTCCACGCACCACCATATAAAGAACGGCGTAACCGCCTCCTAGCAAGGCCAAAAGAACAAGTGCCAGCCAAGGATTTATAATCACCAGCATCAGCAACATCGCAGATGCCACTGCGGTGTAGGCAAATAAGCGGATGTACTGCAAAAGACCTTTGTTTACTAAAACATCTACTTCAGACAGCACTCCAGTTGCCAAGTCCGCAGAGTTGCGCTGCGCAAAATCCTCAAATGGCAG
>REDP01000031.1 GCA_007693455.1 Planctomycetota bacterium
GGGATATCGTGCTCGTGTTTGGTATCTGATTTTCAGATGAGAGGAGGGGTATGCGTGGCCGAAAGTAGTATGCATGTCCCTGTTATTGGTATCTGATTTTCAGATGAGTGGAGAGGCATGCAGGGACGGAAATAGTATGCATGTCCCTTTTATTGTTATTGCTATTTGTTTCTATGCATCAGCGAAAATCCACCGTAGCGATACGAGAATGGCCAAGGCAGCCACGGTAAGCAAGGCTATTGCTATACCCCTCCAGACTCCCTGGGAGCCTGCCCATTTCCATTGCCCAGCAGTACAATAGAGGTCTTCAGACCAAGGGTTTTGACGCACCTTGAGCGATTCCCCCTCCTCACCGCGCGCATAGACATTCCCTAGGCCCCCGCTGGGCAAGCGCACAATTACACGATATGTTGGCTTGCCCTTACGGTAGGTTATAAGCTGACGAACCACAACGACCGACACTTCAGGATACTCGGACTGAAGAGCCTTCATGCACTTTTGACTTTGGCGAAAACACCACAAAGAGACTGCCAGCAGCACGAGACTCACCCCAACGACTATGAGGGAAACGTAGTCCGGGACTTCCTGATTTCCTGAATCAATCGAATCCTGTTGTCGCGGTGATCCTTGATCTACAATATCGACAGACAGTAATCGAAATCCAAAATAAAATATGTATGCACACAGTCCAATGGCAGCTATACCGAGTAAAACACCACCAATTCGTCCAACCATTGTCGAGCGAAAGCATTCATCAATCTTTCCCCTACTGATATTGTAGAGAGTCATAAAGAAAACCGAAGTGCTCAAGGCCATCAGCACGGGCCCGTAACCTCGACGATTCAACGCATCTTCACTTACTCCGAGAAGATGCTGGACACCGAGGGCGGCCGCACTAATACCCAGGGAAATCACTGAAATGATAACAAGGTATCGGAATATCAATTGGGCATACTGGGCAATATGAGCCTTCATTTTATAAGGGGATCCTTTTTACGAAGCCTTATTTACAGCTCATTAGAACGATCGGAATCGCTCTCGGCTGACACAGAATGACACCTATCACCATAGTCATGGCATTTAATTAGCCACCTAGGTTTCCCTTGCAACCACCAACCATCTTCCCCTGGCCGTCAGGTCCACCCGATTGTTTATCCACAGACATACCCATCCAACAACCTGTCGTAGCCCTGGACTGCGATATTACGCCTCTGTCAAGGCTTCGCGGCCCACCGCAACTCGTGCGCCGTTATCTGGGCTCCATACCCCACGCAACATATGCGGGCTGGAGAAACTGAGGCAGGATGGGCCCTTGGCACTCAGCACCAAACAGCCTCCCTCGCCCTGAGCCTGAGTGACTTCATCAAGAGCTTTGGCAGCGGCGGTAGGGGCATCTTCTCCCAGCAGAGTCATACGGTCGTGGATGGCCCGCGCGGTAGCACAGCGCATAAACGCCTCGCCCATGCCAGTGGTGGACACCGCGCAACTATGGTTGTCAGCCCAGGTGCCATGGCCGGGAATGGGGCTATCACCTATACGCCCAGACAACTGCCCGGACAAGCCTCCCGTAGAGGTAATCGCCAACAACCAACCCTGGGCGTCACGCACCACTACACCAACCGTGGCGGTTCCGTCATGGTCCAAACTAAGGCTCCCTTGGCGCTGCTGGAGTTCACGCAGTTGCTGTTGCCGACGCGGGGTCAGCAATTGCGCCGGATCAATCAACGGCAAACAACTGGGCTCAGCCAGGGCTTCAGCCGCTGCGCCAAATAACAGTACGTGGGGATGATCCAAAAGGGACGCGGCAAGCGCAGCAGGACGCGGACAACGGCGCACCCCCGCTACTGCGCCGCAACGGCGGCTACGGCCTTCCATGACGCTAGCGCTTAGCTCCACGCCGCCATCAGCACAGCATACCGCCCCATACCCAGCATTAAACTGGGGATCGTCTTCAAGATTAGCAATGGCGGCCAAGGCCGCCGCCAAGGCATCGCCACCATCCTGCAATACCTGGCTGGCTGCAATGAGGCTCTGCTGCAAACCGACATAGAGTGCCTGACGAGTTGTTCCGACTGCCGCGGCATTACCAATATTACCTGCTCCGCCATGAATAAGCACTAATGGGCCACTCCCATGGGGAAGGTAATCGTGATGCATGGTAATCATGGCTACTCCGCGGGTAGAAATGAAGATGATATAACAAAATCAGCCGCAACAAGCTCGCCATAATGCCGACTTGCTACGCTCTTCAGGCCACTGTCATGTCCCCTGGCATCACCCCTTGGAGCGAACAATATCTACCAGAATATACATTAAAATCGCGTGCGATTGCGCTGCAGTTTCCGGTAGGAGCTGGGGGTCATGCCGTGGGCCTGCTGGAAGGCAATCAGCATGCGAGTGCGCGCCTGCCAGCCGCAGCGCTTGGCGATGGCGGCAATGGTTTGGGTCGATTCGCGCAGAAGGCCTTCGGCCTTGTGTAGGCGGGCTTGATGCAGGAGTTGATGCGGGGTGGTGCCCAGGGCCTCGCGACAATGGCGCTGCAGGGTGGCCTTGCTCACCCCCGCTTGCAGGGCGAGGTCGGCGCTGCGCCAATGCAGGGCGCGATCCTGGCTGAGTAAATGCTGGATGGTGGCGATAAGGCTGCCGTCGCCGCCTTCGCGGATGGCGCTTTCGCGCTCAATCACACCCGTGGGCGGTATCCACACTATGGGCTGATCAGGGTTCGTGCCGTGAACCAGGGCCAGGATGGTGTCTAGAGCCGTGCTGCCCCAGCGCAGGGTGTCGATGCCGACACTGGTAATCGGCACTTCGCAGGTTTCGCAAATCTGACTATCGTTATCCATGCCGATTACCGCTATCTGCTGGGGGATCTGCCAGCCCTTAGCGCGCAGCACCTCAATGACCTTGCGTGCCTGGTGATCATTACTGCCGATAATGCCCAGGGGCTGCGGCAGCGATGCCGTGATGTCCTGGCCACGATCCCTGAGACTGGTGATCGAGGTAAGTTGCACATCATGAGCAGCCGCTACGGCCTCACAGATGCCCTGATGGCGCCAATGGACATAGGCCATGGGCACGTCCCAACTGACCAGCTGGCGCAGACCTCGGTTGATGAGGGATTGCCCTGCCAAACGCCCCATGGCCCGATGATCAGTGAGCACCCGCACGAAGCGCGAATGCATGAGGCGGGCACTGACATTGATCACCGGCACGGCATAGGTGGCCAAGTCATGTTCATGCTCATCGCTGGGGGCATAGGCGATAATGCCATCGCACTCGGCCAAACTTTGCGCACAGCGTTGCTGGTCATCTAGGCCAGAGCGGCGTTCAATATAGCGCAGCCGACAGCTGCCAAGTTCTTGCTCACGGGCGCGAATGGCAATGCGAATGCCACGAAAGCAGTCATCGCGGGCGGCGATATCAACCCCGATTAGCGGGCAACTCGGTGGGTGGCTGCTGCTGACTGTGTGCATCACTTATGCAGTATGATCCATAACAGGTCTGATAGAGAGCGAAAACGGGTCTACCGAGATCGTTATGACTCATACACTCCCTCACCACTCTGGCAGTATAGGGGAAGACTACGATGCCCATTACAAAGGAGTCACTCATGCGACCCATACGCGCCCTATTGCTGGGCTTGATCTGCTGTGCCACCATCTTTGGCTCCATCTCGGCCAGCGAGGCC
>REDP01000030.1 GCA_007693455.1 Planctomycetota bacterium
CCCGCCGTTGCCGATCGGTTGACGGTTGCCCATATTCAGGGGCGCGAGCGTCCAGTGCAGATTCAGCGTCTGCAGCGAGATGGTGAGGACGTGGCTCGTGCCTGGTTTATTGCCACCATTGATGACACCGATGAGGGGGATGTGCCGGTGCGCTACAGCGGCGGCAGCATTGAGCCCGGGATCAGCATGGAGGAATCCGGTGACTTCTATGTGATCGACAACGGTGTGTACCAGTTCCGCCTGCGCCGCTCCCAAGACTTTGCTGAGCCCATTCCCTTCGATCAGGTGCCTCACTGGTTTGGTGGCGCTCGCACCCACGGCCATGATGCCTGGGATGGCCGTGCCTGGTTTGAAGGAACCGCGCCGGTTTCCGGGGTGAGCGTGGAGATTGTCGAACAGGGCCCCGTGTTTATTGATGCGGCGATTACCTATCACTTCGTTGCCGAAGAAGATGGCACTACCCAAGCCCTGCCCTTGGACATGGGCAAGCAAGTCTACCATTGGGAGCCCAATACACCGCCCCGCGAAACCGTGCCCAAGCTCGACCACTCCTACGAGCTACGCTTGCGCTTTATGATGGGCCATCCCCTGGTGGAGGCCAATGAGCGCTTCCATTTGCCGCAAGATCCCGATGCCGGAGACTTTGGCGTCCATCAGCATTGGATGGCCTGGGGTGATCCCGAAGGCGCGCCAGACCTGCCTTGGTTTGATGAAAACGATGGCATCGTGGTGGACACGATTACCTGGGTGCGCTGGTTTCTCTACGACCGCTTTGGCGGCAATGTGGATCAAAACTGGGTGGCCGCTGAGCCGCGCGATGATCAACGTGGCCGTCCCTTTGCCCTCCTGCGCCCGCGCTGGAATCAGGGCGGGGGTGGCGCCCAAGATTTTGTTATGACCAGCGGCGGTTCGCGTCCATTCAATATTGAGCATTTTGCTGGCGACCGCCGCCATCGCAGTAGTTTGCGCCGTCGCGGTGAGTACCGTAATGCCGATGAAGCATTACGCCAGGAAGTCGATGCCTTGCTCGAACAGGCCCTGGATGAAGATCTGCCAACTCGTGAGCGTTTTGCTGCCGCTAAGCAGGCCGAAGAATTGCTTGGTCGTGACTCCCTGCGCATGCCGGCCGAAAATTACGATGCATCCAACCCTGCCGTAGCCGTTTTGGCCACCTTTGCCTCCAAATGGGTGGGCCCCTATCCGGCTACCATTGCCACCTATGCCCATGACCGCAATCGCGGCAGTGCCCGCTTCCCCTTGCGTGATGGCGAGCGTAGCGGCATGCATTATGGTCAACGTTCCTTTACCTTAGGGATCGGTGAACGTCAGCACTTCAACGACCTTAATGCTGTGGTACGCCGCTTTACCGATTGGACCCTGCAGGCAGTCACCAATAAATATATTACCCAATGGGAGCGCGATCCTTCTCTGGCCGGGCCCAATGTGTATGTCACCCGCGAGCGCATTGAAGAGCTGCGTGCCGCCTACGAAACGGGCGAAGGTCAAATCTATGAAATTATTCGCGATGATATGCAGCGCCTGCGCGAGTTACAAGCACAGCGTGATGAGCTTGAGCCCCGTGTTCAAGCAGCCCGTGCTGCGAGTCGCAATTCTGATGCCAGCGAGGAAGATCGCGAGGCGGCAAAGGAAAAGCATGACGAACTGCGCAGTGAGCTGCGCGAGATTGAAGAGGAACTCGACAGTACCGACATGCAGATCCTGCGCCTGATTACCGAAGGGTTTCAACGCAATGTTGGCCTCCAAGATGCGACCCTGTGGCTGAGTCGTCGCTATCAAGATGACTTTTTAAATCCCACCTCGCGGGCTGTTCGTAATGTCAAGAATTTTGCCGAGGCGGATCTCTTTAGTGGTGGTGAACCCATCGGTGGCGGAAGACATGCGGCCTTGGGCTATATTTCTACGGATCTTGATGCCTGGCCCGGCTGGCACCAAGGTTGGTCGCCCGGCAACCCCAACTTCCACACCGATAAATACATGGGGGCGATTTATATTGGCGGCGCCCTGCGCGACCATCCCCATAGCGATGAATGGCTGCAATTCGGCTGGGAAAACTTCTTGGAAGACGTGGATAAAGTGCTTTTTGCCCCCGATGGGGTGGGGTATGAGTGCCCTGGCTATGCTGGTTATGCCATGCGTCTGCAACTGGGCTTAGCACGTATTTTCCTCAATGCTGGCTTTGGTAATCCGGTGGCAGAAAATCCCCTATTTAAAAAATCAGGGATTTGGCATCGCAAATTAATTACCCCCAAGAATCATCGCATCGGTATGCGTCATGCGGCTCCCATTGGTGATACCCACCGCTGGAACTCGGGCCTCAACCACGGCTTTGGTGCTCTAGCGGCATTTCATGCTGAATCGGATCCTAAGTTCGCTTCGGAGATGCAGGGCACCTGGCACATGCTTCTCGAAGAAGGGGGGCTGCGTATTCGTAACCGCTTGCGCACCGAACTCTTAGATACCGATCCCTCGATTGAGCCCATGGATCCCATGGACATGGATTGGTCAAGTGATGTATTCCACGGTTTTGGCGCGATTATGCGCAATCATTTTGGCAGCGAGCGCGAGAGCTTTATGGCCATGAAGGCTGGCCCAACACGGGGGCACTACCATAACGACGAACTGGCCTACCACTTCTACTCTTCAGGCCAGCCCATTAGCCTGCACTATCACACCAGCTATACCCCACGAGCCGACCATGCCGCACTCCATAATAGCATGACCTTTGGTAACGAAGGGCATGTCCGGCATAATGATCGCAATGAAAATGTCGCCGCTATGGAGCAGCTCTTTAGTACGGCTTGGCCAGGGGCTTTTGTCACCACCGACGGCATTGATGTGGTGGTGGCGGAACGTCGTGGTAACTCCGTCACCATGAGCCCGGTGGATCCTTACGACTACGAATTTCAACGCCGATATCCCAGTCGTAATGTAGACGCAATCGTCCATCGTCGCTATTTGGCGATGGTGAAACACGACAAAGATAGCGCTATGCACGACTATCTAGTGATCCGTGATGAAACCGTCTCCTCCATTCCCCAGGCGGTGAACATTCACCTCTTGGCATCAGAAAGCACCGTTGACGGGAACCTCATTACCGCTCGAGGCCAGCATGATATGGATATGGCAGTTTTTGTTGCCGAGGCCACCGATTTGCAGATAGATAATAGCCGCAGTTATTGGTATGGCGATAGCTGGATGAAGCATCCTGGCGAGGAATACACCATCCGTGTCGGAGAATCCATAACTGAGTGGGAAGGGCGCATGCAACAATTGATGGCTGAACACGGAGTTGATAGCCTGCCTCTGCCGGGATGGAGCCCACGCTGGGGCCAAGATCATCCTGATCACGCAGCCTGGCATGAATTGCGCGAAGCCACTGATGGCAAAGCAATGATCCCCCCGCCAGGCTGGAGTGAAACCTGGCTCTATGGCGAA
Source organism: Planctomycetota bacterium (assembly GCA_007693455.1). GTDB lineage: Bacteria > Planctomycetota > UBA11346 > UBA11346 > UBA11346 > REDP01. Next base: position 3,457 of record REDP01000030.1, read on the forward strand.
TACCAGCACTGGCTGCGTCTCAATACCGCACCCGGCACGCCGGTCTTATGGGTTCTGTATCCCTACAAGAAGGGTGAAGAACAACCCAGCTTTGAGAGCCTTGCCGATGGCACTGGCGTGCGTGTAAGCCTCGGTGATGAAGTGCAGGAAATATACCTGGCCACCGATCCTGCAGAAGGAGTGGCTGGCCAGGCGGTGATCCGTCG
>REDP01000029.1 GCA_007693455.1 Planctomycetota bacterium
TAGCACGCCCTGCGTGCAACCCTGGGCTATCATGCGAAGCCCCGTTGGGGCTTCACATCCCCTATCGCATATACTCAGGGTAGCACGCTATCATGCGAAGCCTCGTTGGGGTTTCACATCCCTATCGGCACCCTGGCTTGGTTGTGATCTCGCCATTCCTGTGGTGGTGAATGAAAAGCCCTAATGAATGCACTAAGACGCACTCAAAACGCTTAATGCCATTGCTCTCTCGATCGGCCTGCAAAGCGGGTGTCCTTTTTCATGGCGAGCTTTGAGCCGCCTTGCGGTCCCAGCCAGGGCGGCTCAAAGCACGCCCCCGGGATCGCCGATCTCCTGATCGGCCTGCGAAAACGCCCTGAATAGGGTGCTTTTTGCGCCAAAAGCATACACCGCGAAGCGGGAATTCCTTCCCCAAGGTGAGCTTTGAGCCGCCTTGCGGTCCCAGCGATGCCTACCTTGCCTTGCTGTGAGACTACGTCACGCTGCGTCTTTCGTTGCTCAATAAGGGGGTGCCATGCGTGCCAGTCGTTTGCATATTGTGACCCTGCGTGAAGATCCAGCTGACGCAGAGATTGCCAGTCATCGCTTGCTTTTGCGCGCTGGTTTTATGTATAAATCTGGGGCTGGTTTGTACGTCTATGGCCCACTCTTGCAGCGTGTTATTGATGCTATCCGTCGCATTGTTGCCGAAGAAATAAGCGCTGCTGGTGGCCTTGAGATCACTATGCCGATTCTCCAAGAACAATCGCTGTGGGAGCGCAGTGGCCGCTGGGCTGCCTATCAGGCGACACGTACCATGCTCACCACTACTGATCGTGGTGGCACAACCTTTGGCTTGGCGCCAACCGCAGAAGAGGTGGTGACCGATTATGCACGCGCCCAAGTGAGCTCGCATAAGCAACTGCCCGTCTGCTATTTTCAGCAGCATACCAAATTTCGCGATGAAATTCGTCCCCGCTTTGGCCTGATGCGGGTGAAGGAATTCATTATGATGGATGCCTATTCCTTCCACGCCGATGAGGAATGCCTGGTCGACTATTATCAAACCATGAAGGCCGCCTACCACCGCATTTTCCAGCGCTGCGGTTTGGAGAGTTATGCCGTTGAAGCAGACTCTGGAGCCATTGGCGGCACTGGCAGCCATGAGTTTATGGTTGCCGCTGATGTGGGTGAAGATGCCATTCTCTTTGGCGAAGATTCGGGCTATGCGGCGAATGTGGAAACCGCCCGTACCCACCTCGCTCCAGCACCGTCTTGGTCGGCTCCGCAGGCGCTGGCATTAGTCGATACCCCCAATGCTGGAAGCATCGAAGCGGTTGTGACCTATCTGCAAACCCAGGGATACGCGGATGTGCACCCTGCCCATCTTTGCAAGATGGTCTTGCTTATGGCAGACAGCGACGCCCAGCCGGTTTCTGTAGCGGTTGCCATTCGTGGCGATCGTCAGATTAATGAGGTCAAAGTACTCAATGCCCTCACTCGTGCCCTGGGCGCTGATGCCCCGGTGATTGCTGCGCTGCGGCCCATGCAGGAAGCCGAAGTGCGTCAGGCCAGCGGTGCTCGCCCAGGTTTTGCTGGGCCACTGGCGGGCTTGCAAGTGGACGTTCTTTTGGTGGACGAACAGCTCCCCTTGGACGCCCCGCTTATTTGCGGTGCCAATAGCGATGATCAGCACCAACTGGGAGTAATCTGGCAGCGTGATGTAACACTACCCTATCATCGTGCTGACGTGCTGCTTGCTGAGGACGGTGATCCCGATCCCAACGGCAAAGGTATATTGCGCCAGCGTCGTGGCATTGAAGTGGGACATATCTTTCAGTTAGGCACTAAATATTCTAGTGCCCTAGGCGCCCAATTTAATGGCGCTGACGGCAAGCTTCATACCATGACTATGGGCTGTTACGGCATTGGCACATCCCGCCTAGCGGCAGCCGCCATTGAGCAATATCATGATGAGCGCGGTATGCGCTGGCCCCTGGCCATTGCCCCATATCACTGCGTGGTGGTCCCGGCTAAAGGTCGCGATGCTGCCTGTGTAGAGACAGCAGAGCAGCTCATGCAGGATCTACGGGCGGCAGGAGTAGATGCCATCCTTGATGATCGCGATTGCGGCCCCGGGGTAAAATTCAAAGACTGGGAGCTGATTGGCATTCCCTTGACGGTGGTGTGTGGGCGCGGTCTCGCTGATGGCCTGGTAGAGGTCAAGCATCGCCACGATGGACGCAGTGAGGATGTCCCCTTGGACACGGTGGTAGAGCAACTCGCACAGGAAGTACGCGCTGCGACTGCCCTTGCCTAGGGTCATGAATGCAGAAAGACGCAGAAGTGCAGCTTCAGCGTCTTTCTGCGTTTTCTGCGGCCATCTCAATTCTGTATATCCACGGATAGTATTTCCTTGGTCTTTATCTGGCGCGGGGGATCAGGAAAGGAGATCGTTAGGTGACGATTAGGGTACTTGTTGGTGATTCTGGCTCGGCGTGAGATGTGTAGAGGCTGATATCATTCCTTATCCCTTGCCCGAGTAAGCGGTGAGGTCATAATATTTTCTTTCTCATGGTGTTGCGGGCCAATAACATTTGGCCATGAGACACCTGTTATCGAGGGGTGCCTAATGCGTATCGCACTGATCATTCTGAGTTTACTGTTTGTTATGGTTACGGCCATGGCCGAAGACAATCCACGGGTAACGCGCCTTATGGACTCTTTTAGTTCATCCGCTTCTGCTGCCGAGGAGGCCTATCAAGAGGCGATGAGGAAGGCTGAAGAGGAACGCCTTCAGGCCTTGACCACTGCCCGTGATCGCACCATCACAGGTCTTAAGCGACTGGTTCGTCCACGTGGTGATGTTCGTGATCAGGCGGAAATCTACAAGCAAATCCTCCGTTTGGATAGCAGTGATAAAGATGCGGTGGGGTTCTTTACTGCTATTGGCACCCTTGAGCAGGTGCTTGCGGATATAGAGCCAGTGGTGGAAACGGATTTATTGGGGAATGTGGTGGGGGTCGCCGACGACGTTGCTCAAGGAAATCTGAATGTGCGTCATCTCACTGTCCGCTCAGCTGGTTATGATGATGGCAATTACGCCTATATTGCGGTAGCGGGTAACCCCATTATTGATAAGAGCGGGACAGCAGGTAGGGGTGTCAATGCGGCAGCGATAACCCCGCAGGGCGAGTTGTTATGGGCGAGAACCTACGATACGTTTGCTAACGCAGCCGATACGCAAAGATTCATCAATGATGTTCAAGAGTTACCGAGAGGGACTGCTGTAATCATTGCCACCGGCGACGAGGCATCGGGTAATTGGGCACCCAGCGGGGATGAGGTTTTGCGATCGTTGGGGGGATCAGATGGGATTCGTGCGGCCGGACATCGTGGGTCCTATCTCTTGATTGGGCGCGTTGGTTTGGGCGCTGGTAATGGTATTGAGATGGTGAGTCGTCGCCATCAGGGAGCAGTGCAGTTTCCGCCGAAAGAGTAATAGTGGGCAAGACTCTTTTGCTCGGCTTGAGGCGATAATTCTCCTGTTTCAATCGTCATATTTTGTTTTGCGGTGCTCATTTGTGATTTTTAGGTTCACGGCTGTGGCTCTACCAGCCGATAGCGCCGGCCCTCCAGGACAATGCGGGGATCGCCTTTGAGGGCCTTGGCCAGTTCGGCGT
>REDP01000028.1 GCA_007693455.1 Planctomycetota bacterium
GATTTCAGTGGTGGATTCAGTGGTGGATTCAGTGGTGGATTCAGTGGTGGAATAGTGCGTAGAGGGGGATAGGTTGCGTTTTGTACATGCCTAGTTTGTATTGCTGAGGGGGGTATATGGTCAATTACATGGAATTACCAGCTGGTGAAGATGTTCCCTACACCCTTAACGTGGTGATTGAGATCCCACGTGGCTCGGTCAATAAATATGAGTACGACAAAGAGCTGAACCTTTTTCGCCTTGATCGCACGTTGTTTAGTCCCGTTCACTACCCAGGTGACTATGGTTTTGTCCCCCGCACCCATGCCGAAGACGGCGACCCCTTGGATGCCATTGTGATTATGGATCAGCCGACGTTCTCCGGTTGTCTCATGTCGGTCCGGCCACTTGGCGTGTTAATCATGCGCGATGATATGGGTTTGGACCATAAGCTTTTATGTGTACCTGTGTCTGACCCTCGTATGCGAGACGTGCATGGCCTACAACATCTTTCCACACACCAGCTTAAAGAGATTGACTACTTCTTTAACATCTACAAAGAGTTAGAGGGTAAAAAGTCTGATACCTATGGATGGGAAGATCGAGTGGTCGCCTACCAAGTAATAGAGCAATGCCTACAGCGCTATATCGACCTCAAGGCTGGATACATTGACCGTAAGAGTGAGCTCACCGATCTTGGCCGTGAAACCCTTGGTATGGAGACGTATCAGCCGCGTATCCGCCGCAATGAGACGCATGGTTTTGAGGATTGAGGACACGTGTGTGTGCCTCTCTTGTGGTGGCGCGTGATCTCAAGAGATGGTCGCTGTGTATAACGCGTTTGCACTTGTTTCGTTGACGACCAACTGGTGATCTGTTTCAGCCTGGCCTGGAGATCCCTTGCCAAGCAATTCTTTGCCTCACCATGCGCCCATGCCAAACGATCATGATAATGAGCCCGTGCAGGGGGAGTCCTCTGACCAAGCCGCGATGAATGATGATAATCAGCATCCTGAGCCCCGCCTTGGCGCCGAATCCTCGGTGCTTGATGATACTCCTGCACAAGACGAGCAGAAGTCCCATCCCATGGCTTGGGTGCTCGCGATTATTTTTGCGTTAAGCATTGCCGCCCTAGCGCCGATTGTCAGTAGTGCTTCAGGGGTAAATGCTTTTGGCAATTCGTACTTGCCAACCCTGCCACTCATTCTGATGACGCTTCTGGCAATGGCCTGGAATCCATTGGTATCTTTGGCTCGCTTGCCCTATTTACGATTGCGGCCACGCAACCTTCTGCTCATTGGTGCCATGAGTTATTTGGTTGCAGGTGTGGCGATGAGTGGCATGGCCCAACCGTGGCAAAGAACGGTACTTACTGGTGATGAGTTCCAACGTAGCCACCGTTTCAATCCTGAGATTGGTGGACGTGAAGCCCCCGAGCTCGATGTCTATTCAGCCTATCCTTCGCGTCTTTCTCCGCTGCCAGAGGCGCTCGCCCGAGAGCGTGGCGATGAAGCCACGCTTTTGCTCTATCGCGGGATGCGTGATGGCTACCTTGATCCAGAGTCCGCAGAGCCGGATCTCATGGCCTTTTTCCAGCCCTTGCCAGACGGTGAGGGGGGAGAGCGATCACCATTTCGAACCGCAGTCAATGCCCTAGGAAGCTCATTTCCGATCCTGGTCTTTGGCATTTTCTTGATGCTTGGTTTGGTGGCGGCAACAGCCCGCCAGTGGACCCATAATGAACGCCTGCAGCATCCCTTGGTACAGGTGCCAGCGGCATTGGCTGAAGGGTCGCTCCTGCGTAATAAGGCCTTTCAATATACTCTTGGTGGCATGCTCTTGTTTTGGTTTTACCAGCTGAGTGCTGGTTATGGTTGGCATCCTTTGCCGGCAATCCCCACTGCACGCATGGTTCATATGCCAGACATTTACCAAATCTTTGGTATTGATGCGGGTGGAGGTTGGCCCAAGCAGATTATAACCGAGTATTGGAGTGCCATTTCAATCTTTCCTTTTGCGATTGGTGTTGCCTTCCTTTTGGCTCTTGATGTGGGCTTTTCGGTTTGGGGAGGATTCTTCTTTGGCGTACTGGTGCTCGGGTGGATGTATAATGTCGGCGGTATAGATGTGAATATGGATATGCATGGTCGCCTCGCAGGCGGTGGTGCTACTTTTGCCCTGGCTCTGGTTATTGTGTGGTTAGGGCGCATTCACTATGCTCGTTTATTAGCTGCAGCCTTTGCAGTACGGCCCATGGCCAATGATCCCCTTGGTGTGTGGGGCGTGCGCGTCCTTTTGATTGGTGCCGTGGGCTTGGTCTGGGTGCTGACCAGTATTTTTGGCGCCTTCTGGCCATCGGTGGTAGCAGTATTGCTGATCCTTGCTTTTCTTCTGGTCATTGCTCGTGTGGTGGCAGAAAGTGGCTTGGCCTGTTTTCAGGCCGCACATACCTTGGGTAATGTTACCATAGGTTTGGGTTTGCCTGTCATGCTGCCGCTGAATGCAATGTTTGCTATGCTGTGGGTGGCACTCGTGATGGTGGAAGATACCCGCAATAATCTGGTCGGCTATGCCACCCAAAGTGCAGCCATGGCGGAACGTGGTGGGCATCCGCTACGGGCCGTATTTACCGTTGCAACGGTGGTGGTGATTGCTGCGGCGGTGGTTGCAGTCGTCGTGCATTTGATGCTGAGTTGGAGTACGGGCAACGTGCAACCGAACAACTTCGCCATGAATAGTGTCCTACCCAAAGTAGAGAACCCACCGAGTTCGGTGTTTTTGGGCGCTGATCTTCAGCAAATGAGTATTCTCGTTGGTGCCCTATTGGTGTTTGGTGTTGTCGCCTTGCGGCGTTTTTGGTATGCTTGCCCCATTCATCCGATTGGATTAGTGGTGGCATCATCCTTCCCTATTTTCTGGGTGTGGGGATCTTTGATGATTGGCTGGCTGGCCAAGGTGATCGTGTTGCGTTACGGCGGGGCACATTTGTATAAGCAGCTTAAGCCAGTTGCCATTGCCCTTATTCTTGGTGATGCCTTGGGCTTTGGAATGCAGATGATGTTCCAACTGACCCTTACTGGCGTTGAGCCATGGCGTCAATGGCCCTAAGGTCATGAGCCACTCGTCGCACACATACCGTGAAAAACGCTCTCTATGTGGGCGCGCTCACCGTGGGGCGATGACCCGCAGATAACGAGCAAAAGTCTTGTCGTGCAGCAGCGCATATGTGCTACGTTGGCGATCCCTGGTCATCGGGCTACTATTGCCCAGGATGTTACGTCTTGAGTCGTCATCGCCATCGCACCACGAATCTTCCGGTGTGGTCACCATTCATCACGGCTGGCTTCCTTGCGGATCAGGTTAGCTGCCCTAAAATTGTCTGAGCGGCGTAGCCTGCTGGGCCAGCATAGGAGGCGCGGCGGTTGCCACGGGGACTCTGAAGAAAGGCGCGCACCTGCCAAGTGGCGCCACTGCGCCAGGCATGACATCCCAAGGGGAGTGAGCACCCCCCCCGCAATCCAGCAAGAACATCGCGTTCGATCATTGCCGCAATGCGGCTGCTATGCTGGTCCAAGGCAGCGGTCAAGATTTGGCTGCGTCGATCTTGGCTGCGGCATTCTATGGCCACAATTCCCTGACCTGGTGCAGGGTTACACGCCTGCTGGGGACACAATGCCTGGGCG
>REDP01000264.1 GCA_007693455.1 Planctomycetota bacterium
GGAGTATAGGGGGGGACTAGGTCGGCCGAAAAATTGTGCCTGTCCCCGAATTCTTCGGAATACCACCATGAACAGAATAGCGGCCAATCCTCTTTAGTTGTGGCTCAAACCCTCGCCGTCCATTGCGGCCAGCCACATGACCAAGCCCGATTGGCTGCCTACAAACTTGAGCTGCTTTTGGCACAGGTTTCTGCGGTACAGCTCCTCCCAGGAGCAGCAGCACTCTTACATCATCTAAGCCACCAGGGCATTCCATGGGCCGTAGTCAGTAACGGCCCCGCTGCCTTCATCGCTGGTGTCCTTGCCCATCACTGCGGGATACAGCCGCGCACCATTATTGGTTGCCGGCCCGATCTCGCACCCAAGCCAGCACCAGATCCCTATCTCTTGGGGGCTATTCGTTTGGGCATGGCTGATCCGACGTTGATCACTGTTTACGAAGACTCGCCCCTCGGCATTCAAGCCGCAAGCCGGGCCGGCATGCGTGTCATCGGAATCACTACCAGCCACCCTGCCAGCCGTCTCGAGGCGGCCGGGGCCGTCGCCTGCGTCTCCAGCCTCGCCGACATTTCCTGTAGCGAATCCTCTATATCGTTCGCTAGCCCCAACGAATCTCCATTGCGGGCTGCCACCCGTGCGTCTCTGCGCTGAACCATATAGCCGCGACCCCGGCTACCCTATTATAAGGGCCCCGCCTGCGGCACAGGGGCCTGATTCTTTGGCCAATGGTCGCTTTTATGACCACCGCTCTACGAGTCGACGCAGGTCATCGAGCTGGATTGGCTTGCTTAAGAAATCGTCCATGCCAGCCTCCCTACAGCGCTGGCGCTGTTCCGCTGAAGCATCTGCGGTAAGGGCAATAATCGGCAGATGGCGGGAGGCCTGGGGATTCATAACGCGTATGGCTGCGGTGGCTGCGAGTCCATCCATTTCTGGCATCTGCACATCCATAAACACGCCATCAAAGTGCTGACTCGCCACCGCACTGACTGCTTCACGACCATTATTCACCACCGTAACTTGGCAATTCAGCCGCTTCAGCATCTGGACGAGAATTCAGGGACCGGCGGGAAGAGTCCTCCCTGCATTATTGATCCGTGTCCCAGTGTGTAAAATCCTTTTGCGCCGACTTTTCTCTGTGTCCTGAGTGGCTTTACGCCAGCCGCAGAAGAGTGCCTGTCCCCAGCCAGCCGGTCCCCAGCCAGCCGTCCCCAGCCAGCCGGTCCCCAGCCAGCCGTCCACGCCCTCTGCGGTTCCCCTCTGCGATACCGATTTTCCTGACTTTTGCAGTACCGGTGCAATATGGTAGTTGAATTCCCGTATTGCGCTAATACGATGGGATCATGTGGATAGAGCGCATGATTCTGCCGGAGCTCAAGACCTTATTGAGCGAATACCCCGTGGTCACGATTTTGGGGCCGCGTCAGGCGGGAAAGACGACGCTTGCCAAGCAGTTTTTGCACGGCTTCAGCTATGCGAACCTAGAAGATCCCGAGACCCGTGAAATCGCCACCCAGGATCCCAAGGCCTTCCTTGCTAGTCTGTCCGACCAGGCGATTATCGATGAGATTCAGCGCGTGCCCGACCTGCTGAGTTACATTCAGGTTGCGGTGGATAACGAGGGGCGAAATGGCCGTTTTGTCCTCACCGGTTCGCATCAGCTCAGCCTACGCCAAGGAATTTCGCAAACCCTTGCTGGACGCACGGCGATTCTCCACCTCATGCCCTTTTCCATCGCGGAATTGTCCGCTGCTGGGCGCTACTTCGATGATTTTGAAAGCTATGCATTCACGGGCTTTCTCCCCCGTATCTACGAACAATCGCAACGCCCTTCGGTGGCCTATGCCAATTATTATCAAACCTATGTCGAGCGCGATGTGCGCCAGATTATTCGCCTGAAGGACGCCAGTCTTTTTGAAAAAACATTGAAAATACTTGCTGGTCGCAGCGGGCAACTGGTGGACTACAACTCAATTGCCAATGATGTCGGAGTTGACGCTAAAACCATACGCCATTGGCTATCGGTTCTAGAGGCATCGTTTATCCTCTTTAAATTACCACCCTATTTCGAGAATTTTGGCAAACGGGTCATCAAAAGCCCCAAATACTATTTTACCGATACCGGCTTGCTATGTTATCTGCTAGGAATTCGCCAGCCAGAACACATCAGCCGCGATCCCTTAGTCGGTGCCATCTTCGAAAATCTGGTGGTCATGGAGTGCGTGAAAGCCCTGCAAAACCGAGGGCGTATCGCTGACCTATATTTCTTCCGCGATGCCAAGGGCAACGAAGTTGATTTACTCGCTCCTGATGGCCGCCAATTGAAGGCCTTCGAAATCAAATCCGCTGCCACCTTCAAAATGGATCAACTCAAAGGGCTCCATCGCTTCCGCGATTTGGCCCCCAATCTCGCTGCATCCTATCTCATCTACAGTGGCGAAGCACGGGAACTGAGTCAGGCAACCTGTGCCCGCTCCTTCCGCGACATCGACGCGATCTTTGCCTGAACCTATGGAAGAGGTCCGAATCCCGCATAGGTCCTATAATAGCCACGGATGAACGATGCAATTGATCGATAGGAGACTGGGGCTCTGCCCCAGACCCCGAAGTTTTGAAGGCATTGGCGAAGCTGCGAGGAGGTTCCGGGGCTTGTGGCCCCGGCCTCGCATCATCGCACCGGCTATTCCTTGGCGAGACGCTCTTCAGCGTTGCCCGCCTCCGCTTCACCGGATAAGGGTAAACTACCTGCTTATCTTGCGTAGGCAAGTTCATGCAACGCCCGCTTCTGCCCAGTGTGCTCGGCGCTTGCGATCTGCGTTAGCAAAGGCATCGGCGCGATTCTTGAGACGGGCGGCGATGTGGTCGGGGCCTTTCAGGTAGTCGGCAGGGGTCAGATAATTGAGGGCGCTGTGGAGGCGCGTTTCATTGTATTCGCGCACATAATTCGCCAATACAACCCGAGCTTCATCCAGGCTTCCCTGAGCCACGCGGCGTACGCATTCGCTTTTAATGGTTTTATGCCAACGCTCAATTTTACCCTTGGATTGCGGGTGGCGCACGCGCGCCTTGGAATGAGCGCAACCCGTGGTGCGCAGGAATACCTTGAACTGGCTTGAGACATATTGGCTGCCGTTGTCGCTAATAATGCGTGGTCGCGGCATGCCCTTGGATAGGGTGTTCAGGGCGCGCTGGAGGACCAATTCCACATCACTGGTTTCCATCTTTACACGGACCTCGTGATGCAGGATAGCGCGGGAAAACCCATCCAAAACACTGATCAGGAAATACTGCGTGCCCAACATATTGAGGTAGGCAATGTCGGTGTGCCATTGCTCATGGGGTGCAGAAGGCTGATCAAACCCTCTTTTATGGGCGGTAATGGCGGGTTCTTTCCAGCGACCAATGAGACCCACATCCTTGAGAATAATGTAAACCGTTGTCGGTCGCACCGCAGCCACCCCCGCATCAACCATCGCGAAGGCCAAGCGCTTGCTCCCCAGTTCCCGATGATCACGGGCGAAGGCAATGACCGCCGCACGTTCTTCAGCCTGAAAAAAGCACTTACCCATTCGTAGGAATGCGTTGGTTGGTTCGATTCAATC
>REDP01000097.1 GCA_007693455.1 Planctomycetota bacterium
TATATCGCGCCAGCGTCCTGGTCTGGCAACCTGATCAACGCTGGATAGCAGGACGACAGTCGCCGCCGGGAAATCACCGCGAGCGTGCTGTTCATTGCAGATCAAGAGCTAAGCGAGGCCGCTACAGGTGATCATGCGCCTGCTGAGGGGGGTTGACCTGTTTTTGGAAGGCTGTCGGTAAGCCCTTTCTTGAGGCGGGCCTTAGCTGGCGTGCATATATCAGCATGTCCCCATTATCTGGCTTGATTGGGCGGGTGTTGGGGTTATTTTCTTATTTCACGTTGTATTAAGGAGTTGATGTTATGTCTGTGGCCGTTTTTACTACCCCGCATGGGGATATTCGCTGTCAATTGTTTGCTGAAACTGCGCCCAAAGCGGTGGAGAACTTCGTTACACTGGCCAATAAGGGCTTTTACGATGATCTTGCCTTTCACCGCGTGATTAATAATTTTGTCATTCAAGGTGGTTGTCCCAATACCCGTGAGGGGGCTAGTGGCCACCCTGGTACGGGTGGTCCAGGTTACTGCATTCCCTGTGAGGTAGGGCCAGATAACCCGGAAAAACATACCCCTGGAACCCTCTCCATGGCCCATGCTGGTCGTGACACGGGGGGAAGTCAGTTTTTTATTACACATACATCCACACCGCACCTTGACGGTGAGCACACGGTGTTCGGCCGTATTGAGAGTGATGCTGACCTGGAGGTGGTGCTCAAGGTGCAGCAGGGAGATCAATTCTCGGTGCGGATCGAAGAATAGAATCTGTGGGTATTGTGACGAAAAACCCCTCAAGGGAGCAGTATATGAGTAATGAAGGATATCACGAGCCAGTATCGGAACTGAGCGCCAAAACCCGCGATATGCACCGTGCTATTACCTCTCTTATGGAAGAATTAGAGGCTGTGGACTGGTACAATCAGCGTGTTGATGCCTGTACCGACCCCGACTAAAGGGCATTCTTGAGCACAATCGCGATGAAGAAAAAGAACATGCTGCCATGGTTATGGAATGGATTCGCCGTCAGGATCCCACTATGGATAAAGAATTGCGGGATTATTTGTTTACCGATAAGCCTTTGTCTCACCACTGATCGATGGCGATAGATGCAGCGCCCCTCAGTCATTTACATGGCAGGGGCTTGGGGTTGGTGATTGCGCGATAGCCCTACGTGGAGTCTGTCGGGGAAGTGCGGACAGTGTAGATCACGCTTGATACTGGGGCTTCAAGCTCTCCATGGTGCCTTGGTTTGCCTTCCCTAGCGTTGTCTGGCATGCCTCCAACACGTCGTTCTCCGAAAAGTCGTAGTCGCGCCGAAGCGCAATCTGCTCCTTCCCCACAGCGCTCTTCTCGTCGCGATCCAGCACCTTCGCCATCATCGCGATCTGGGCGTGGAGATGCGCGGCCAGCTGCCCGTAGTGGTGACAGAGGGCGAGAAAAGCGCAGCAGCCAAGATTCTTCAAGAAAAAAAGCAGCACGGGCGGGAAGCGATCGATCGTCACGCAGAGCTCCTGCCTCAAGCGGGAGTGAGCGCCGTGGCCGTTCTTCGCAGCGCCAACGCTCGGCGGCAAGCCCTCTTAAGAAAAGCATTGTTTTTACTGTTATTGGCGTCTTGGCCTTAATCTTGGTGGTGGCGGCTCTCTTGCCTGGGTATCAGCGTTCACGGGCTGCGACTGCTCTTGCTGAGGCGCAGCACTCGGAGGAAATAGATGATGCCGCGCGTGCCTATCTGCAGCGCATACAGTTTAATAGCTCCTTCATTGATGGCTTTGTACGTGGTGAGTATGATGCCCCTTTGTCCACACGTTTGCATTTAGTGCGTCTGGCACATTTCTTAAGCGATGGGGCGGTGGCCCGCCTGCAGGTTTTGGCAAGTTTGGTGCGCGATGCGCAATGGAGCGATCAAGAACGCGCTGACATTCTTAACCTCATGGCGGAGATTTATAACGCCAGTCAGCATGGATCAGTGCATATGCCCAGCACCCTAACAGCTTGGGCAGCACCAGAAGAGCGTCCAGACGAGGGTCGCCGGGCCTTGGCCAAGGCTGCCATCGCGATGCTGACCCACCTTGACGACCGTTCTGATGTTCTCGTGGCGCAAACCTTTGCCGATATTGCTCGTGATGCCGCGGCGGACTCGCTTTTGGTGCAAGCGGCAGTGGTGGGCTTGGCCGAAATCCTGCGTCCGGCTACGGTCAACCATGCCATCAATGTGCTTAATGGTCCTAATGCCGACGCCGCGAGTCAGCATCAGCCCTTATTGGATGCGGTGTATCGTAATGTGCGTGCTGCGCATATTCCCGCGTTGTTGCGTTTATGGGATTCTTCCGTGGATGCGGTGGCGGGTTTAGGGTATCGTGCCATCGCTGGGCCTGGAGTGACCTTGGGCGATGATGATGCTGCCACCCGCGAAGAATTGGGGCAGCGTGTGAGCGCTTTGCTCACCCATGATATGCTGCAGCGTTCTCCCGTGCGTTTTCAGGGCTTGGTTGATGCAACCCGCAATCTTCGTCTTACCGGTACGCGGGAGCAGTTGCTGAGTCTTGCGCCACACATGGATGAAGAGGTGACCAGTCAAGTGGCAGGGGTGCTAGCGACCTTTGTGCGGGCAGGAGACGATCACCAACGTTCGATAAACGAGGATGTGGTGCGGCGTTTAACTCGCGCAGTAAGGCATCAGCAAAGCCGATCACTGGCCGCTCAGGCCCTTGCCGAGATTCGCGCCAATCCCAGTCCTGGACAGATTATGTCCTTGCGGGAGGCGGTGCAGACTCTGGCTGAACATGGTGAGGACGAGCAGGCCATGGCCGCGCTTCACCACATTGTTGGTGAACATTACAGCCGTAAGGATCTGATCGATCGCTTTGGTGATGATGCCCAGCAATGGCACACCTACCTCAGTGAGGACCTGCCGCGCTTTGAGTTTTTCCGCGAGGTGCAGGAGTGGTATGAGGCTAATCGTGAAAAAATTACGGTGCGCGATCGTGATAGTATTGAACCCAACCGCGAGCGCTTGCGCGAAGTGCGTCCCAGGATTATATCCTGGATTGAAGCCGATCCGCCAGTGGTGCCCTTGGGTTTGAGTCGCCGACAGATTGAGGATCTCAATGCGGCCTTAGGGCGCTTTAATCGCGGCTTGGTGGGTGCCCACTCCTTTTCCGGCGATTAAAAACCCATAAAGCCCCGAGGGGTTAGATCTCGATCAAAAAAAAGTGCGGTACGATGAGCCATGCTGTCTTGCTGATGGTGTGAGCTACGATGGAGTGGTTTGGACTGCAGGGGCGGCGAGGGCGCGTTCGACAATTTCGGCCACGTCACGACTGGGATTATCGGCTTGGATGGCTTCGAGTTGTTGGCGCATGGCATTCTGACGATCCTCATCGTAGCGCCGCCATTGGTTAAATGCACTGCAGAGGCGGGCGGCAATTTGCGGATTGCGCCGCGAAAGGGCACGTACGGCATCGCCGATGAGCTGATAGCCGGCGCCATCACTGCGGTGAAACTGGGCATGATTGGCCATGGCAAATGCGGAGAGTAGCGACCGCGCTCGATTGGGGTTGTCCAGAGTGAAATCGGGGTGCTGCTGTAGGCGTGCGACCTCATCAAGGCAATCCTCGCGTTCACTGATGGCTTGCAGCATAAACCATTTATCCACCACCAATGGCTGTTGTTCGAAGCGCTGGTAAAAATCATCCAGGCAAGCCTCCCGACGTTCGTTGTGGCTTGACACCAGTGCCCCCAAAGCGGCCATGCGTTCAGTCATATTGCCGGCTTGCTGATAATGGTCGGCCACCAGGTCGCCATATCGCTCGCCTAGTGCGGAGAGATAGGTTAAGCAGCAGTGACGCAGGCGCCGCTGCTGACGGGCTGCGACGCTACGGTCTTTGCCGTCAATGCCGTCACGGGAAGTATACGTATCATGCAAGAGTGCTGTATGCTCCTCGGCAAGGGCGTAGATGACTGCTCGGCGGGCTGCGTGCAGAGCTTCTACTGGCACGGGAGTGAGTTCTTGGGCCAACTCCTGTTCGCCGGGCAGAGTCAGGGCAAGGGCCTTGAGAGCATCATCGGCACTGTCGCTTTGCAGGATGGCGGCAAAGGCGGTGCTGAGGGCCTGAAAGGCAGGTTTATCGCGCACGGGAGTGGTAATAGCAGCAACCTGTTCGAGAAGACAGCGCCGGCTAATATCCTGCATTGCCTGCCAGCGATTAAACGGATCGGTGTCGTGTGCGGCGAGAATCAAGAGGTCATCTTCATCGCACTGGTGGTGCAGACGTACAGGGGCAGAAAAGTCCCGCAGAATAGAGAGTACTGGCCGCTCGTGGAGTCCATGGAGGGTCCATTGCTGCTGTTGGTTCACCAATTCCAAAACCACTTCTGGGGCCGCGTCCCCGGCATCAGGTGTCAGCATCACTGGTAGAGAGGTTCCTTGGCGGTCAAGGAGGCCTAAACGAACGGGAATGTGGTAGGGTTGTGCGGGAGGGGAGTCAGGTATTGCTCGGCGATCCTGACGTAGGCTTAGGTGCAGGCAGCCTTGGTCGGCGTCAAAGTGTTCCTCAACGAAAACATCCGGCGTTCCCGCTTGGTCGTACCAGCGTTCGAATTGGCTTAAATCACGTTGATTGGCATCGGCCATGGCCGCACGAAAATCATCACAAGTTACCGCTTGGCCATCATGGCGTTGGAAGTAGAGGTCCATTCCATTGCGGAACCCCTGGGCGCCGAGTAAGGTATGGTACATGCGAATAACTTCCGCACCTTTATTGTATACCGTTGCAGTATAAAAGTTATCCATGGCCACATACTGCTCAGGGCGGATGGGGTGAGCCATGGGCCCTGCGTCTTCAGGAAATTGGTGACCACGCAAGAGGCGCACTTCTTCGATGCGTTTAATTGCGTGGGAGGTGCGATCGGCTGAGAACTGTTGGTCGCGAAAAACGGTAAGGCCTTCCTTGAGGGTGAGCTGAAACCAGTCACGGCAGGTGATTCTATTTCCAGTCCAATTATGAAAGTATTCATGGGCGATGACCCCTTCAACTCCTTCGAAGTCGCCATCGGTGGCAGTGTCATCATCCGCCAAAACATATTTGGTATTAAAGACGTTGAGACCTTTGTTTTCCATGGCACCCATGTTGAAGTCGGATACCGCGACAATCATGTAGATATCAAGGTCATATTCACGCCCATACTGTTCTTCATCCCAGCGCATGGCGTGCTGGAGGGATTCGAGGGCATGATGGCATTGCTCGCGATATCCTGGCTCGACCCACATTTCTAGGCGAACCTGGCGGCCACTCATGGTGGTAAATGACCCAGGGAGACATTCCAGTGGCCCTGCTACCAGGGCAAAGAGATAGCTAGGTTTGGGGTGGGGGTCATGCCATTCTACGCAATAGCGGCCATCGTCTAACTGATTCTCAGCGATGCGATTGCCATTGCTCAAGAGTACGGGAAATTGTTGGCGATCGGCGCTGATGCGGACGCGAAAGCGGCTTAAGACATCTGGCCGATCAAGATACCAGGTGATGCGTCGAAAACCCTCGGCTTCGCATTGGGTGCAGATGGTGCTGCCGCTTTGATACATGCCAGAGAGCTGACGATTTTCTCGTGGTGTAAGGATGACCTCGCTTTCAAGTACTCCGCGATGGGGGAAATTGGGAATGCATAAACGCTGATCGGCAATCTCGTAGCGATCCTTAGAGAGTTCTTCACCGTCAAGGAGGAGGGCACGGCAGTCAAGGTCTTCGCCATCGAGGAGGAGGGGGTCGGTAGTGCCCTCATGGCGCTCAATATCGAGGCGGCAGCGCACGCGACAGTGACTGTCAAAAATGTCCACATCCATATCAACGCTATGAATGGTAAATACGGGGGGGCGGTAGTCCTGGCGACGGATGGGTTGCAGGTGTGACATGGGCTACCTTGTGGGTGTTGTAGGTGAAACTGGGAGTGAATCGTCGAGCAATGAGCTGTTGCTTGCTTGCCACGCAGTGTTTGGCGCTGGCTGTTGTGGACAGAGGTTCATGCCAACGCCTCGGCGGTTGTGTCAAGGGGCACTCAGGGCAGCATATGAGTATGCTGCCTCGTGTGATACTCCTGTGTGGGCTTTTTCTGGCTGTAGCAATGATCTTTATCCTCCGTTTGGCGCAATTGCAATTGTTGCAGGGCGCGGAGTTCGCGAGTGAAACCTTTGAAGCGCGCTATTCGGTGGAAGTGCTCTCAGCTCGGCGCGGACGCCTCATCGACCGCCATGGTGTGGTAATTGCTGATAATCGCACCATCTATAATGTAGCAGTGGTCATGCAGGAACTGAGCGTGGATCGCCGGCAGCGCCTCCGCGTACCCATTTATCGTTTTGATAGCGAGCGGCTGAGCCATCTTGCCAGTGCTATTGCTGATGAATTACGCCTACCCTTGGCCGTGGTGCGTCAGCAGTTGGAAGATGAACTGGTACTCAATCCAGGAGTGGGTGTGCGTCGCGGGGCACGTGAAGAGACTTTGAACATGGGTATGTTGGCACTGCCGCGTATGGTCATGATGCAGGCCGAACAAGATGCTGATCCCGATGTGGATCCAGGCTATGTCGCCCTGGCTGAATCGGGTCTCATGCTGATGGATCCCCGTGAGGCCCTCGAGCGCGAATATCGCCAGCGTCAAGGAGTGCCGGTGCAGGCATTAAACCCCAGTCAATGGCAAGGCCTTCTCAATGCTCTCAGTGAACGCTACCAGACGCCCATGGATCACATTCATGAAATCTTAAGCCCGTATGCGCCGCAAATCCGTATGGAGGCTTTAGCAGGAGATCCACGCGGTTGGCGTTGGCGCCTTGTGGCCGAGGATCGTCGTCGCCAAGCCGAGGTTAGTTTGGCGCGCCTGCTTGGTGATGCTCCGCGCCGAGTGCGTGAGGGTATGGATGAGGCCTTATTGCGCCTGCCGCCACCGGCACTTGATAGCCACTGGTTGTATATTCCGTGGGCTGACATTGGTGATCTTGCTCGCCATCTTCCGGCAGAAGCTCCGGTGGTAGAGGTAGCCCTCCATGGCGAAGTTCCCGTGCGCGAGCGTTTGTATCTCATTCAGGGTGAACATCCAGGCCAGCAGGGTGAAGGCATGTTTGCGCTGCTCGTAGAGCGTCTCCGCCACAGTTTGGGCGTTGCTGAGCGGCGCGACAGTGAGTGGTTGGCAGCCCTTATTCAGCACCATGGGGAACATCTTACTGTGCGCCGTAGTGAACGAGAGCATCGTCGACACCAACTCGTTCTTGATGCCCAAGCCTTGCACCGCCTCAGTTCCCGCCTTGCCAACGAACTCGCTGACAGTCGCAAGTCCCTGGGATCGTTGCAGATTGAACAGCGCATTACCAAAGCTCGGCGCTTATCAGATCGTGAGTGGCGCGGTAGCACCCGCTTCGATCCCTTGGTTATTGTCGAGGACGTGGAGTCACGGGTGGCTAATCGTCTGGCGGGCAAGGGTGGTGATGTTCCTTGGCCGCAGCGTCGATATTTTGAGGAAACCAGTCCCCACCTTCCTGGATTGCAGGTTATCACTGATATCGGTCGTGAGTATCCCTACCCTGGTCATGCGAGCCACATTATCGGCTATCTGGGCCGCTTGTCGGCAGTCTACGACCATGCTACCGCCCTGGCCATGGGTCTTGACCCGCAGGGCTGGTTAGGGCGCAGTGGCTTGGAGTCGGTCTATGATGAATTACTCCAGGGCAGTAATGGCCGTCGCGCTCGACTGCGCACCCCACAGGGGCATCGTCTGTTGGAGGAAGTGTTGCCAAACCCTGGCGTGGATATTCATCTCACTCTTGATATGGAATTGCAGCGCGTTGCCGAAAGTGCCTGCATGCGCTGGCATGAACTTGCGGTGGAGATGGGGTTAAACACACCGCGCATGGATGCGGCGCGTAAACGCGTCAATCACGGGAGAGCGGCCATCGTGGTGGTGGATGTCAATGATGGGGCCATCCGCGCCATGGCTTCAACGCCAACATACAATTTATATGATGTGCGCACCCGTTATCGTGACTTAGCCAACCCGCAGCAAAACCCTGGGCAGCCTCTTATCGACCACGCCACTAGTGCCAGTCACCCCGCGGGTTCTACCGTGAAGCCGTTGGTGGCGATGATCGCCTTGGCCGAAGGGCATACGCGTTATGATGAAGTGTTCTTTTCGCGAGGATATATGGCTCGCTCGCCTCAAGGCGCGCCAATTTTGCGAGAATTTCAGCCCTTTACTCCGCGAGAATTCACCCTTCCCGATAGCCTTACCCGTTCATCAAACGTTGTCTCAGCAACCCTTGCCGAACGTGTGGGGCCAAGTGTATTGACCGAGTGGATGTACCGCTTTGGCATGGGTCGGCGCAATGCCGTGGATGTGGCCTGGCAGCGCCCTGGACTGTTGCCCCGCCCCGAGAACCTGGCGCAGCTGCGCCCGCAGGAACCCACCTGGTATCCCAGTGATACTTGGCGGGCTGGAATCGGGCAATTTAGCGCTGCGGCCCCCGTGCAGTTGGTTTCGATTCCTGCTGCGGTTGCCAATGGCGGCTATATAGTGGAGCCCTACTTGTGGCGCGATGCTCCTCAACGCCGTACGGGTGAAGACCGCGAGCGCTTGGCGATAAGCGGTCGTGATTTGCGTGCCGTTCAGGAGGGTATGATTGCCGTCACTCGTCCGGGTGGTACTGCCACCGCCCTGCGCCTTTCTGGTACCGCCGCAGATGTTGCCGTGGCGGCGAAAACAGGCACCAGTGAATGGGGAACGCGGGCCACTCGTGATCATGACCGAGCCTTGCAGGACTCAGCCATGGTATGGACTCCTAGTCATGGGTGGTTGATCGGTTACGCTCCTGCGGAAAATCCCGAAGTGGCTTTCGCTGCTTTTGTGTATGGCGGTACCAGTGGCGGGCGCGCCTGTACTGGCATGGTAAAGGAAGTCTTAGAGGCCTACTTCAATGAAGCGCACCTACGACGCGAATAACATAGGCCTTGGAGCGCTGCGAGAGGTTCTACCATTCCCTCCCTGTTCACCCCGGGTTAAGCTGCGCCGGTGCTCGTTCGTGCCCTGCTGTACCCTCTGGGAATAGACGCCTCACTTGCCACCTAAAGGATTCAAAGATGACCTATCGCGCTGCCGTAGATGCCATAAGCCAGGCCACCAACATTGTGGTGACCACCCACCTCAATCCTGATGGCGATGGTATTGCTGCAGCCCTAGCGCTGTGTTATGCTCTCCGTTTACGAGGGAAAAAGGTGCGCTTTATAAGCCCATCACCGATACCCTCGATCTATGATTTTCTTCCAGGCGTAGCCACGGTAACGGTGCTCGAAGATGAAGCGGCGGCCCGCCGCAAGCGGCCTGTGGACCTGCTTATTAGTTGTGACTGCGGCGATCATGCGCGCCTGGGCGCCTGTGCAGCTTTACCAGCGCGCAGCACCCTCAACCTGGATCATCATGCCAGTAATGATCGTTTTGCCGCCATCAACGTTGTGGACATTCATGCCGCAAGCACGGGTGTGGTGGTGGAAAAGTTGCTCCGTCGCCTTGGCGTAGCTATGGATCCGAGCCTTGCCGCCTGTATTTATACAACGCTGGTTTATGATACGGGCCGTTTTATGCACAGTAATACCACAGCAGCAGTCTTCCGTCTGGCGGCCAAGCTGCTGGACACGGGGATCGACGCTGCTGCTATCAACCGAGCTCTGACCTACTGTAAAAAACCCGTTGATCTCGCCGTTCAGCGTTTGGGGATTGAACGTCTTCATATAGATCGTGAGCAACCCCGCCTTGCGGGTATAGCATTGAGTGCGGAGGATATCGCTAGTGTTGGTGAGGCAGTGGAAGATTGGGGGGAGTTGGTGGAGATTCCTCGCACTTTAGCTGGTATCGAAGTGGCGTACTTGCTGCGCGAGCAGCCCCAAGCCGATAGCGTGCGAGTAAGCCTCCGCAGTAACCCTCCCTATGTGGTGGGCAGTATTGCCCAGGCCTTTGGTGGCGGTGGTCACCTGCAGGCTGCAGGCTGCACCATCAACGGCGGCTTGGAGGAAGCGCAAAAAGCACTTTTGCCGCAGCTACGCCAGGCCGCGGCTCAGCGTGGAGATTAAGGACGATCGGCGCGAAGCTTGCGAGGAAAAGGATTGCCCGTTTCGCTGCGCAAGCTTTGTGCCGCACTGTCAGAGCTATGGCAGTGTCAATACCAGGGCCGCGCCTTCTGCGAGCCATAAATTAGTGCTGCCAGCCAGGACATCAAGCTGACTACGCACACCAGAGCGATGGCGTGCTTCGCGGCTGCCTGGCTGTGCCAGGGCGATCAGTGCCGCCAATTGCGCGCTGCTGTCACGGCTTCCCAAATCGCCGGAATCTACCTCAAGATGGGGGTGGGCGCTGCTCAGATGGCGGTGGCGGATGCGTCGCTGGCTATCAGTGGCACGCACCAGGGTTGCCTGGCGGCTGCCAATGGCGAGATACAACACACTTACATCGGGCGATATCTCGCCTTCCAGTTCTACCATAAGCACGGGGGTTGCGACCTCAGAATGAGAGCCCAGAGATAGGTTGCTCAAACGACTCTCGGCATTGAGGTTCAGACGGCGCTGCCAGCGTTTGCCGTCACCGGCACTGAGCAATTCTACGGCAATAATCCCGTAATCATCACTGCTTCCTTGCAATACCAGGACATGATGAGCACCCAAGCTCCAAATCCGTTGCGCCTCCCATCCTTCGGGAATGGGCGCGCCACGCAGGGCGACAATCTGTTGGTCGGCCATCTCGCGCTCGTCGCCAGTAAGTGTGGCGAGCTGCGTGCCATGCAATTCATGCAGGGCCGAAGAGCTATCCTGATGGTCATCGCGAGGGCTGCAGGCTCCAAGCGCCACCGCGGCAGCCAGGAGAAAGAGGGGAATGAATCGGTTCATGTTGCTAAGCGTGCGTGGCCGCACCTCTGGTGCAAGGGTGATCGTGGTTCTGGCGCACAATGCACAGTACGCGGTCCAGTGGACACTCAAGCTTGCCCATAGGCGGCAGACACTCATACTCTCAGCTTCCCTTACCAGCCGGGCGCCGTAAATGTTATGGCCCCCACGGCTTGAAGATACCTGTCCCTGCAAGGAGTCCTATTTGCGCGGTCGTAGAAGAATGCGGGTCCCCGTACCCCCACCCGATATGAATCGTGCACGGGTGAATGATAAAATCCGTGTGTCGAGTGTGCGTTTAATCAATGCTGAAGGCGAACAGTTAGGCGTGGTGTCCATTGATGATGCACGTCGCGCAGCGCAAGAAGCCGAGCTAGATCTGGTTGAAGTGGCGCCCAATGCGCGTCCGCCAGTCTGTCGCATCATGGACTATGGTAAATTCCTTTTTGAGCAGCAGAAAAAAGAGCGGGCGCAAAAAAAACGTCAAGCCTCTACTGATGTCAAAGAGATCCGCCTGCGTCCTGGTACGGGCAAGGGTGATATGGAGATCAAGGCTCGCCATGCGCGGGAATTCATAGCCGATGGTCACAAGGTTGGTATTCAATTGCAGTTCCGCGGGCGCGAACGTGCTCACCCGGAAATTGCCATCGAAGTCATTGATGCCTTTGCCAAAATGCTTGAAGATGTTGCCAAGATGGAGCAGGCGCCGCGCCAGGAAGGCCGACGCATGAACGCAGTATTGGCTCCCATCAAGAAGGCCTGAGCCAGCTTTTAGGTGGATTGTTTTATGCCAGCCTCCACGCCAGACCAAGCGCTCGGAGGCTGGTGGCTCTACGTTCTTCGCTGCGCAGATGATAGTTTATACTGCGGTATTAGCACCGATGTCGAACGCCGCCTCGCAGAGCATCGCTCTGGTGGCCCTCGGGCTGCTCGGTATGTGCGTGGGCGAGCTCCTTTGCAGGAACTTTTGCGTGTAGCCCTGCCTGATCAGCCTACCGCACTGCGCTGCGAACGGTGGTTCAAATCCCTCAGCCGACCCCAAAAACTCGCCGTGCTTGCTGGCCGCCGTGTCATTCCCCATGCCAGTCTTAAGGATGGGTGTAAAATGGGATGCTGAACAAAGGCCTCCAGGTGCATGCGGATAGAGGCTTGCTCGGCTGTAACTGGTGAGAGGCTTGGGACATGGTTGAGAGCGGGCAACTTATGGAGGTTATGCGGCGTAGTGAGGAATATCTGCGTCGGCATGGTATTGATAACGCTCGTCGAGAGTCGGAGTGGCTCTTTTGTGCGGTGCTGCAATTGCAGCGTTTGGATTTATATACCCGCTATGATATGCTCCTGGATGCGGCAGAAATGGATGCTTTGCGGCAGGCGGTGATGCGTCGCGGCCGCCGCGAGCCTCTGGCCTATATCATCGGCGACCAGCCCTTTGCCGATTTTACGGTACAGGTCACGCCAGCGGTTTTGGTGCCCCGTCCAGAAAGTGAAGACCTGGTAGACCTGGTGGTGGGCACGGTGGCTGGCCGCAGCCTGCGTATGATAGATGTGGGAACTGGAAGCGGGGTGCTGGCCATCGCTTTGGCTCGACGTTGCCCCGAAAGTCAGATCACCGCCGTCGACATGAGTGCCGAAGCATTGGCCGTGGCCCAGGCCAATGGTCAGCGCTGGGGGGTGAAGGTGTGCTGGGGCCAATCTGACTTGTTAACCGATGCCGCTGGCCCTTGGGATGTGATTGTGGCGAACTTGCCCTACATTGGCACCGCTGAAATGGAGCGCTGCGATCCCGAATTGTCTTATGAGCCTGCGCTTGCTTTGTGGAGTGGTGATGATGGGTTATCTGCTATTACTGCATTGATTGCGCAATTGCCTGAACACTTGGCGGCAGACGGAATCTGTTGGTTGGAACACGGCGATCGTCAAGCGGAAGCCGTGGCAAAACTTGCCGCTGCGCATGACTTTCAGACGGAAACCTACCCCGATCGCTTTGCCCAGCAGCGTTTCACCCGTATCTATCGACGAGTCCAAGATGTCTGAAGTCGATAGCGGAAACGTTCCTCTTTCGCCGCGATGGGAGCTGGCAATGGCACTGCTGCTGGTGGTCATGTTGGTGTTGGTGGCGCAGTGGAGACGCCCATCACCATCCCCAGTCCCACAGGTGCCACGAGAAGAGGTGCAGGCCTGGATGCTGCAAACGGGACATGGCATTGGTCCAGTAACCGCCAGCGAATGGCTGCACAAGGTGCGTGAACATGGATCACAGGTGCTTCCCGAACCAGCGCGAGGACAACTCAGCCCGCTCATAGCGGAACCAGGGAACTCCCCGCAGCAATAATGCCGCAGCGCCCCGTGGTGATGGTAGGTTCAGCGGCGATCGGTATTCGCAGTTTTTGCTCTCGCTTGCTGTTGGGCACGAGTTGCTCATAATTCATACCTTGGGCCAAACGTACAAGGCATCCTTCGCTGTGCCCAGCACTCGCTTTGTTGTAATCGCCTGATCTTGTCGCGAAGCACGGAGTACTCTTTACTCCATTCTATATTAAAGAGTTTTTATGGTGCATAATCCAACTGGATCAAGTGCTCGTCGACCCGCTGTTGCTGGCGCGGCAATGAAGAAGCATACTGAGATCCTGTCGTTTTCGGATAAAGACTCCCGCCACCTCCGCCGTCGTATGCTGCAGGTGCTGTGGATGGGTGTGGACGTGGTGATAATGCTGACCGTTCTCGCCATAGTCGCGTGGGTGATGCAGCGCACCTTTAATTCTCAGGCCTGGATGATGATCATTGCGATGATTGTTGCTCGCTTGGTGCTTTTTGTGATGATGGGTATGTACCGAGCGGTTCTGCGGTATAGTGGGTTGCATACCCTGCTTATTACAGTGGCGGCGGTGGTAGCGGGTAGTGGTATCGCTTTAGCGACAGAAGTTTTTATGGGCTACCAGGGAACGGCGCGATTGGGCCGACAGTTTTGGGTCATGGAAGCCCTCTTGGCCATTGGTGCCATTGGTGGATCGCGCTTGGCAGCGCGCATGTTGTTGGAGTTTCTCGGGAGCCGTAGCGGCCCCATGCGGCGTCAGCGGGTGTTGATTTATGGCGCGGGAAGTTTGGGGGAATTGGCCCTGCGTAATCTCATGCGCGCCCCTGGGTATAGGCCGGTGGCATTTTTAGACGATACACCTTCGGTGCAGCATCGGGTGATTCATGGGCGCCCCGTGTTGGGGGGACTGGATCAACTGGATGCAGCAATAAAAAAGACTCGTCCCGACGTCATTGTTGTAGCCATTAGTGACCCTCCACCACATCTGACCAAAACCCTTTTTCGGGCTGGTATGGACCGAGGTGTTCATGTCCTTTTGGCTAAGGGTGTTGGCAACCCATTTGGCCCGCAAGGCGGGCGGCAGTTGGGATTGCGTGACCTGGCCTTAGAAGATCTTTTGCGGCGTCCACGACGGGATTTGGATGATCGGCCAGTGCGCGAGATGCTGAGTGGTCGTGTAGTTTTGGTGACAGGGGCAGGTGGCTCAATTGGTTCGGATATTTGTCATCAGGTGGCGGCTATGGGTGTGACTCGGCTGCATATTTTAGACCACAGTGAGTTTGCCCTTTACCAAGTGCAAATGGACCTAGCGCAAGCTTATCCACGCTTATCGGTTATCCCCCATTTATTGAGCTTGACCCATTTCTCAGCAGTTAACGATGTGTTGGCAGAGTCCAGGCCGCACCTGGTCTTGCATGCTGCAGCCTATAAACATGTACCGTTGGTGGAAGCCAATCCGTGTCGCGGAGTGCGTAATAATATCCTTGGTTTTGCCAATGTATTACAGGCAAGTGAAGCGCATGCGGTGCAGTCCTTCGTATTAATTAGCACTGATAAGGCAGTGCGGCCAACCAGTGCCATGGGCGCGAGTAAGCGCATGTGCGAAATTCTCTTGCGCGCTCATGCCTGTAATCCCGACCACGCCATGCGTTGTTGCGCAGTGCGTTTTGGTAATGTTTTGGGGTCCTCAGGGAGTGTCGTCCCACGTTTTTTGGAGCAGATCGAATCTGGAGGCCCGATTACGGTAACCCACGCCGAGATGACCCGCTATTTTATGCTCATTCCTGAGGCGGTTGGTTTAGTGCTGCAGGCTGCGGCGCGCAGCACTCGCGCCTCGGAAATATTTATCCTCAACATGGGTGACCCCGTGCGCATCGAGGATCTAGCAAGGCAACTGATCTTTATGCACGGCAAGCGTCCCGATGTGGATATTCCCATTGTATATAGTGGTCTGCGGCCCGGAGAAAAGCTCTACGAAGAATTATTGATAGATGAAAGTGCGAGCCATACTGATATACCGGAAATTACCGTGGCGGCCAGTGCTGAGTATGACTGGCAAGAAATACAAACGGTATTGCGAGAGGTTGTTGCCGCCTGCGATGTTAATGATGCTGCTGCCATGGTGCATGCCATGCGTGCTTACATACCAGAATGGCGGATTAGTAAGGAATTGGCCCAGCGTGCGGGGCTGCCAGTGTCAGAGAAAGTCGTCTCCTTACAGGATGCCCGCCGCGACACGCGCTCCACTACCGCTGCATCCTCCTGACGAGATCGCACCACGGTGGAGCAGGGCTAGTGCTGAAAATGGCTCTCGGTCAAATGTTTCGCGCAGGGAGTATTCCTCCTTTAAGGCAGGCTGGGTACCGACCTGAGCGCGGCGAAGCCCTAATAGTTGTTCGGCAGCATGCGCCTGGCACACTGTCGCCCATGAGCATGTATGGCACGTGGCTGCGGCCCCTGTTGTTTACCCAAGATCCAGAAACGGTGCACCATCGCGCTATGGCGGGAATGCGCCTTGGCTTAGGGGCTGGCCCTGTGCGCGCACTCGCGGCCCAATGGACGGCTTGCACCCATCCCGCATTGCATGTGCAGGCATTTGGCTGCCATTTTCCTGGTGTGGTGGGCCTGGCGGCGGGATTTGATAAGGATGGTCACGCAATTGATCCTTTGGCCAGTTTGGGATTTAGCCACGTTGAAGTGGGCACGGTAACGGGGCAGGGGCAAAGCGGGAATCCATTGCCGCGAAGCTTTCGCCTGCGCTTTGATCGCGCCCTCATTAACCGCATGGGTTTTAATAATGCGGGATGCGAGCGCATGGCGGCGTACCTGCGTCAGCGTTATGATAGTGTTGGCTCTGGCCCGCGGCGGCCGCGATGTCCCTTGGGCATTAATCTTGGCAAAACCAAGGCGGTGGCCTTGGATGAGGCTTTAGATGACTACCGCCGTAGCGTTCAGGCCCTCGCTCCCTTTGCCGATTATCTGGTGGTGAATGTGTCCAGTCCCAATACCCCAGGGCTGCGCGACCTGCAGTCTGAAGCGGCCCTGCGGCCCTTATTACGGGGCGTGCGTGCGGCGGTGGATGCGGTCACCCCAGGGCGTGCGCTCTTGTTAAAGATTGCTCCTGATCTCAATGATGCGGGTATTGATGCTGCTGTGGATGTGGCTTTGCAGGAGGGATGTCAGGGTCTTATCTGTACCAATACCACCATTGCTCGTCCGCGCTTGGCAACGCCATGGAATCGCGTGGAGGGGATTGGTGCCGGCGGCCTATCGGGGGCGCCACTGCGCCATCGCTCCACCCAGGTTTTGGCACGTGTGGCACGACGGATTGATGGAAGGGTGCCGATTATTGGCGTGGGGGGCATTGAAAGCCCTGAGCATGTCTGGGAAAAGATCGCGCACGGTGCTAGTATGGTGCAGATTTACACTGGTTTTGTCTATGGTGGCCCCGCCATCGTACGTCGTCTCCATCGTGGCACGCTGGCCCTTTTACGTCGCCATAAGCTCCGTCATATTAGTCAGGCGGTGGGCCGCTCGCTGTAAGGGGCTATCCTCCAGCAGCTCCAGACGAATATCCTTCTACTCAAGGCCAACGGAATGGTGGTCATTTGTGACGGGTTAGAGCGGTCACTTATGACGGGTTGATGCCAGTGCCGGCAATATGCCAGTGGCTGTTCGGCACGTAGGCGAGCCCTGCGCCGCCTTTTTTTGTCCCCAGGCAGGGCGGCTCAAAGCTCGCCCCCGGGATCGCCGATCTCCTGATCGGCCTGCAA
>REDP01000223.1 GCA_007693455.1 Planctomycetota bacterium
ATCCGTTGGCGGTAGCGCCCCTCGCTGAGTCGCCCTCGTCGTCGGCGGTGTTCCAAGAAAGAAGAGGTGTAAGCGTGAGAGCAACCCCCACTGCCATTCCTGACGTACTCATCATCGAATCCAAAGTATTCGGTGACGAACGCGGCTTCTTTTTTGAAAGCTTTAACCAAACGCCATTTGAAAAAGCCATCGGCAAATCCGTGCAGTTCGTGCAGGACAACCATAGTCGCAGCGTGAAAAACGTCCTGCGCGGCCTGCACTATCAATCCAGCACACCCAGGGCAAGTTCGTGCGCGTTGTAGCTGGCGAGATGTTTGATGTGGCTGTGGACATTCGCAAAAGCTCGCCAACATTCGGTCAATGGTTGGGCGAAATCCTCAGCACAGAAAACAAAAAACAGATGTGGGTTCCAAAAGGGTTTGCCCACGGCTTTATCGTGCTGAGCGATGCCGCCGAGTTTCTCTACAAAACCATCGACTACTACGCCCCCGCTTATGAACGTTGCATTGCCTGGAATGACAGCACACTCAACATTCAGTGGCTCGATGACGTAATGCCATCGCTCTCTGTGAAAGATGCACAGGGGCAAACCTTTATCGATGTTGAGCATTTCGCATGAGTACATCCCTTCCCCATTTACCGACTCGGGGAACCAATCCCCACGCCGCCCAACCCACATCCCTCGTGGCACTGGCCAAAAGCCTGTGGCGCAACCGCCAACTGATTGTGCAGATGACCCGGCGTGAAGTCGCTGGTCGCTACAAAGGTTCTGCCTTGGGATTGGCTTGGTCGTTCTTCAACCCTGTGTTCATGTTGGTGGTGTACACCTTTGTATTTTCTGTGGTGTTCAAGGCCCGCTGGGGCATAGGCGATGACGAAAGCAAAGCCCAGTTCGCCGTGGTGCTGTTCGTCGGTTTGATCGTGCATGGCTTGTTGGCCGAAGTTTTCAACCGTGCCCCCGGTCTGATTCTGGGTAACGTCAATTATGTCAAAAAAGTCGTCTTCCCCTTGGAAATCCTGCCTGTCATCAGCATGGGCGCAGCCCTGTTCCACAGCTTGGTCAGCCTGGGCGTGTTGCTGATCGCCTTTTTCATCTTTAATGGCTACCTGCACTGGACAGCGGTTGTTGCCCCGCTGGTGGTGCTGCCACTGGTGATCCTCACCCTAGGCTTGGCCTGGTTGCTGGCATCCTTGGGTGTGTTTCTGCGCGACGTAGGCCAAACTATCGGTATCATCACCACCGTCATGCTGTTTCTGGCTCCCGTTTTTTACCCCATAACCGCGCTGCCGGAAGCAATGCGCCCCTGGATTATGCTCAACCCGCTTACCTTCATCATCGAACAGGCACGAGAAGTGCTTATCTGGGGGCGTTTGCCCAACTGGACTGGACTAGGTATTTACACAGTAGTAGCCACCGTAGTGGCCTGGGTAGGCTTTGCCTGGTTCCAGAAAACCAGAAAAGGGTTTGCCGATGTCCTCTAACCCCCTCTCCCCGAAAGCGGACGACATCGTTATCCGCGTCCAAAATCTCAGCAAGTGCTACCAGATCTATGACACCCCACGCGACCGACTCAAACAGTTCGTCGTGCCGCGCCTGCAAGGCTTGGTAGGGAAAGCACCTAAGCAGTATTTCCGGGAATTCTGGGCGCTGCAGGACGTCTCCTTTGAAGTCAAGAAAGGCGAAACCGTCGGCATCATCGGGCGCAACGGCTCGGGCAAATCCACCCTGCTGCAAATCATCTGCGGCACGCTTAACCCCACCAGCGGCAGCGTGGAAACCCATGGCCGCATTGCCGCACTGCTTGAACTGGGTTCTGGCTTCAATCCGGAATTCACCGGGCGCGATAATGTCTACATGAATGCCGCCGTGCTCGGCTTAAGCCGAGACGAAGTGGATGCCCGCTTTGATGACGTAGCGTCTTTCGCCGGTATCGGCGAATTCATGAACCAGCCCGTCAAGACTTACTCCAGCGGTATGATAATGCGGCTGGCGTTTGCAGTCCAGTCGCAGGTTGATCCCGATATTTTGATCGTTGACGAGGCGCTATCAGTAGGTGATGCCAAATTTCAAGCCAAGTGTTTCGAGCGTCTACGACAGCTTAAAGAGAATGGTACCAGTATCCTGCTTGTAACCCACTCAAGCGAACAAATCGTTACGCATTGCTCAAACGCTATTTTG
The DNA here is from genome assembly GCA_007693455.1 of Planctomycetota bacterium. Lineage (GTDB taxonomy): Bacteria > Planctomycetota > UBA11346 > UBA11346 > UBA11346 > REDP01. The sequence continues at coordinate 2,180 of REDP01000223.1, forward strand.
CTTAATAAAGGTATCCAGTTTGAGACAGGTGAACCCAGGCATGTCGTTAATCGGTATATGGACCTGTTGTTCGGGAAAGAAAAAGAAACAATAAGCGGCAAATCAGAACAGGTCTCGGCCATGCCAGTAGAAGTTTCTTCTGAATCTTCCTACCAGCTTAGTTGGCAGGAAGATGTCTTTGCAAAACGCAACGGCTACAACCTCCATGAATATCGATGGGGGGATGGTTCTGTAACAATTTTGGACTTCTACTTGGCTGCAGATGATAAGCCCTATCCCTCAGTAGTCAGCACGGGGCAACGGATCATACTGGCGACATCCATAAAATTTCACAGGGCTGTTTATCGTCCTATACTAGGCATTACGATCAAGACTAAGGAAGGCGTCACAGTGTATGGTATTAACTCAGAAACCCTTGAATATAATAATTTTATAGAGATGGGTCAGCAGGGATCGGTCGTTCAAGCTGAGGCAGTCTTTATGTGCCGCCTAGCCCCTGGGGACTATTTCATTTCATTGGGTATAGCAACCAAACATGGGGAAGACGTCACACCGCATGATCGGCGATACGACTCCATTCACTTCCAAGTTCGTCCCAACAGCACATTTTTTGGCATTGTAAACCTTGAAGCCAATCTCAGCGCTCAGCAGGTAAGTGAATGAAAGGTTTTTTAAAAAAATCACACTATGTGATTGACTCTTTAAGCAATATTTGGAGCAGGTCAGGTTATAATGGTATTGCTTACAGTGATGGCGATGAAACCGAGCAACGTATTGCTGCAATCATCAGCCATGCTTCTGATGTCACAGTTCTTTCAACAGAGCTTCGCCAACATTGCACCGATTGGCCCTCGCTTTATCATTTGAGCGGTACGCGCGCCAATATTCTGCGTCCCTTCAAGAATATTCTGCAAGGCGATGTCCTGGAGATTGGTGCTGGCTGCGGCGCTATTACGCGCTACCTTGGTGAATGTGGGGCAAATGTCTTGGCACTTGAAGGTAGTCCACGCCGTGCGGCCATAGCAAGGTCTCGAACCCGTGACCTTGATAATGTCGCAGTTTTGGCAGAGAGGTTTGACCAGTTTCAGTACGATCACCAATTCGATATTATTACGCTCATTGGTGTACTTGAATATGCTAACTTATTTACAGATGGAGAAAATCCCACCCTGTCGATGTTGGAGCGGGTGCGCTCGCTGCTCAAACCTGAAGGCAAGCTCATTATTGCCATCGAAAACCAATTGGGATTGAAGTATTTTGCTGGTGCGCCGGAAGATCACTTAGGTCTGTCGATGTATGGTATCGAGGGCCGCTACCTCAAAGACCAGCCACAAACCTATGGACGTAAAACGCTTACAGGAATGCTCAGTCAAGCCGGTTTTACGGATTCGGAATTCATGGCG
>REDP01000027.1 GCA_007693455.1 Planctomycetota bacterium
TGGAGATTGGCTCGGGAACGGATGCGCCTACGATGACTGGCTTGGCCCACAACGACCCCTTCGCCTGGGAGAACGGCCAAATGACCACCACCAGCAATCGTTCCGGTGGTATTCAAGGGGGCATCTCAAACGGCATGCCCATACTCATGCGTATTGTTTTCAAGCCAACTGCCACCGTATTAAAGCCTCAGGAGAGTGCTGATGATGCGGGCAACAATGTCCCCCTGCAAGCCAAGGGGCGCCATGATCCCTGCGTGCTTCCCCGTGCCGTTCCCATTGTGGAAGCCATGGCTTGGCTGAGTGTTATTGATGCTTTCCTCCAGCAGCGCGGTCAAGTGGGGCATCCCTGGCCAGGCTTAGAGGGGCCGCTGAAGAAGGAGTAAACCATGCTTGGTCGCTTACATGTGGTTCTGATTCATTTGCCCTTGGGACTACTTGCCGGGGTGGTACTGCTTCGCCTCTTGAGCGCCTGGTATGGCGAGCGCTATCGATCTGCCCTACCTGCACTCATGTGGCTCTGTGCGATTGGTGGCTTGGCGGCAGCAGCAGCTGGATGGATACTCTTTATCGGAGAAGGCAACCAGTGGGGAGCCCTGGGTAGCTGGCATCAATGGCTCGGAACAGCCTTGGCACTGGTCCTAATTGCCACCGCCTGGGCCATGCATTGTGTTTTCACAGCGGGAAGCTGGACCAGCAGCATTGCCGCCGATATCGGTCTTGTCTGCTGCGCCGTTCTTGCAGCAATAACGGGGCATTACGGCGGCCAGATGACGCATGGCCGCAACTATCTCTTTGGCGGTAGTAGTAGTAGCCTAGCCGCCACCGCCGACCCCAGTCCATCCCCCTCCACTAATGCCCCGGCAGTGGCCCCCATTGTCATCCATAGTGACACTGATGCGGCGGAACAAGAAAGCCACGACGACAATGATCAGGCAGAAGATACCGCCGAGGTTGATTATCAGGCCCTGTGGCGGGCAGCTGAGAAAGTGATCATCAACCATTGTGAAGAGTGCCACAATAGCGATCGCGCCCGGGGATACCTCAACCTGGAACGCTACGATCTGATTATGCGCGGCGGTAGTAGCGGACCGGCGGTACGCCCAGGCGAACCCCAGCGCAGCCCCCTCCTTACCCTGGCGGAACTACCCGAGGACAACTGGGACCGCATGCCCCCCGATGGCCCACCCCTTAAAGAGAATGAATTAGACGCCCTACGCCAATGGATTATTCATGGTGCCCCTGGCCCAGAGAATGGTGACAACGACGATACCGACAATGCCACGCAAAACGATGATGAGCCGGATAACAACGAGCCCTAATGGCGACCACTCTCCATACAGCGCACTATGTCTATCACCAGTGGTCAGCCAAGCGCAATGGAGCTTGATCCCAGAGACAATCATCCGAATCGACAGCTCGTCACATTCCTACCTTGGTGATCTTCGTTGTGATGGGAAGTATTCATGCTTCTCCAGTGCGATCGCACCATGTTGATCGATAAGGCTGAAGGGTGTATCCGAGGCAAACGTTTCATTTCAGACGTCTGCGTAGAGCCATTACATCAGATATTTTTTGATCATGCGGCAACATTGCTTATTGCCTCGCACATTTAGCAGCAAACATCCCCGCCCATGTCATTGATTGCCCAAGTTACCAGTTATCCCTATGGGATTTCCAGCCCCGATCCTGTACGCCTCCTAGAGGAGGCTGGCTTTACCGTGCGGCTTTCACCGCATCAGCGCAAACATACCAGCGCTGAAACTGCCGACCTCTTGGGCGATGTGGATGTATTGGTAGCAGGCACCGAACCCTTACCTGCAGAAGTTTTGCAGGCTGGCTTACCGCGGCTCAAGCATGTGGCACGCGTCGGTGTGGGCCTGGATGGTTTAGATGTGGCATTTTGTCAAGCTAACGGCATTGCCGTCACCTATACCCCAGATGCCCCTGCCCGCAGTGTGGTGGAGCAGGTTTTTGGCTTACTCATTTGCCTTGGACGCCGCTTTATTGAAGCCCATGAAGGCATGCGTCAGGGAAAATGGAACCGTCTCACAGGAACCCTGTTCACGGGAAAGACATTGGGGATTCTTGGTTGCGGCCGCATTGGCAAGCAAGTAGCTGAAATTGCCCGCGCCATGCGCATGCATGTGCTGGCCCATGATATCGTTGAGGATAGCCAATGGGCACAAGCACACGGGGTGCGCTATGTCGATCTCCCAGAATTATTGCGCTCTTCAACGGCCCTCACCATCCATCTCCCTCTTACCGACCGCACCGAAGATATCATTGGGGGCAAGGAGTTGGCGCTCTTACCGCGTGGTGCTTATGTGCTCAATACCTGTCGTGGTGAGGTGCTGGATGAAGATGCCCTGTACCGTGCCCTGCAAGACGGGCATCTGGGTGGCGCTGCCCTGGATGTGTACCGCAAAGAGCCCTATCAGGGCCCCTTACAAACGCTGCCCAATGTCATTCTCTGCTGCCATCAAGGATCGTGTAGTCACGATGGCCGCTATGCCATGGAAATGGGTGCCGCCGAAAATACCGTGACCTATCTGCAGGGCTCAACCATTACCACGGATCGCGTGGTATGGCTGCCTGGCATGGATGCGCCAGCAGTAAGCTACCGTTAGCCGCTCGGCGCTCAAACGCCGCAATAAAAGTTGGGTTGTGGGCGCGCCCACCTTGGTTGCTGGCCAGCTGCCGCGCTTTTAGCGGGCTTCACTTATCCCCGCTGGGGCCAGACGTAAATGCATGCGCGCCAAAAGGGCGGTTCCTCGACGTCGCTGCTGCGGGGTCCACTCTGCCATGGATCGAACGTGCAGATGCTGGTAGGCTTGCCGATAGCGCTCAAGAGGAATACTCAGCTCAACCACCTGCAATAGTTGCTCTGCGTTTAAGCGCGCCATATATTGCCGCCGCAGCAGATCATCAAGGATGGCTTCGGCTTCCTCTATGCGCTCGGCGGCAAGTAGTCCTGCGGCGCGAGCCAGGAGGAGATCATTTCGTTGATGCGGCTTGGCGGCAATGATGGTGGCAAAATGCTCATCATCGAGAAGGAGCTCCTGGCGTGGCAAGGGCTCTTCAAGAGGCGTTTCAGGTTGAATCTTCTGTTCGCGAATCCCCTCGCTCAAGCCTGCCACCACATGGGCAAGAACCCCTGTAAACATGGTGAGCGTGGCCAGCATGAGCACAATCAAAAGCCATAACACCCGAATAATAAGGGATGGGCGCATTACCCAGCTGCGCGCGCGAAAACCTGGACGCATGGCTAAGGTTCGCAGCGAATCATCAGCTGGCCCCTGCCCCAAACGTGACCCCTCTGCACCAGGAGGAATGGGGAACTGCGTACTCCATACACCATCCATTGGTGTATGTTCCATCAACGCACTGTCGAAAGGATCGACATCGGTTGATGCTCCACCAGCAGAAGTACGGGAAGAACGCTTGGCCATGGGGGTTTCCAGCATTATTCATGCCACTGTTGGTTTCGAGGGGCTACGACTGCCTTCAGGGCGATCTCGCAGGCTCGATTATATCGCCCTTGCGGCGCTTCGCCCCTCGCGCTCCCCCTTGGTTTCGAGGGG
>REDP01000092.1 GCA_007693455.1 Planctomycetota bacterium
GGCAACCCGTCGCATTGGCTTAGGGCATTGGCAGGACCGTATTCCAGCCGTGGGCAGTGGCGAAGTACGGCACCTTCGTCAGGATCTTGAATCCATGCGCAGTGCCTTGGTGGCTCTGGATCAACGCCACCGTCAAGCTGAACGTTTGGCGACATTGGGTATGTTTACTGCCACCATTGCCCATGAAGTGCGCAACCCCTTGAGCGCCATTCGGCTCACCATTCAGATGCTGCGCCAACAACACAGCAACGACACGTCCTTACCCATGATTGAGAACGAAATTGAACGGCTTGACGATATTGTCGATGAATTACTCGGCTTTAGTCGTGGGATGACGGTAGAGGTTCAAGCCTGCAATCTTACCACAGTCGCATCTGATGTGCGCCGTCTTTTACATCGTCAGTTGGAGCACTCCGAAATTGAGCTGAGTATTGAAGGTACAACACAGGTACAGGCGGATCCGCGACGCATGCGGCAGATGCTGCTCAATCTTGTGCTCAATGCAATTCATGCCCTACATAGTAAAGAGGATGGTGAGCGGCTTATTACCATTGCTCTTTTCGCTGATGGTTGTGCGGTATACGATAACGGTCCAGGAGTTCCTGACGCAGTACGGGAAACGCTCTTTGATGCGTTTTCTACCCAGCGTGCCGAGGGAACGGGATTAGGACTCCATCTTGCTCGCCTTATTGCTGAGGCTCACCAGTGTTCATTACAATATGAAACCAGCCCCATGGGTGGGGCTGGTTTCGTGGTGCGCGGCTTTCCATCGCCACCTTCTCGTGCTTCTCGTGGGCAATAAAGTACCCAAAGACACGTTTGCGATGCATATATATGGCTTGGCGGCCTAGTGGATACTGCCCTTTTCGATCTTAAGATCTTCGCGCAGTTCTACGCGATCCACTTGACCATCGCGAATCCACAATACACGATCGGAGATAGCGAGCATTTCGTGGTCGTGGGTGGCAGAGATAATAGTCACGTTCTTCTCTTCTTTGAGTTTAACCATGAGATCAATAATCTCTAAACCCGTCTTAAAGTCCAGGTTGGCGGTGGGTTCATCGGCAAGAATAATTGCTGGATCATTGGCCAAGGAACGCGCAATCGCCACACGCTGTTGCTGACCACCAGACAGCTCTGAGGGTTTATTGTCGGCCCGGTGGTCGATACCCACGGTCTTGCACAGCTCAAAGGCTTTTTGTCGGGCTTCATCAGAAGGAGTCCCGGCAAAGGTCATGGGCAGCATAATGTTTTCCAAGGCAGTCATTACCGTGATCAGATTGTAGCTTTGGAAAATGTAGCCAATTTTACGGCAGCGCATCCACGCCAATTCCTTGGCATCCAACTGGGCAATGTCCACTTCGTCAATAAATACCTGACCGCTGGTTGGCTGATCAAGGCCGCCAATGGCATTAAAGAATGTGGACTTTCCCGAACCCGATGGACCCATGATCGCCAGGTATTCACCTTTATAGATCTCCATGGTGATGCCACGCAGGGCGTGGACCCATTCCTCTTTGGGGAGGTCCATGCGATAGATCTTGGCAACATCGCGCGCGCGAACAATGACGTCCTTGCCACGCGCGTAGTCACCATGGCGACTGTTGGTTTCAGGATCCCAGTAGGTTTGGTATACGCTTGGGTTCGAAGATTCACTCATGGCTTGTACCTAGTAGGGGAGTTGGAATACGGAAGAAGCAAGGAAACGGACACCAGTGGCGAACATCATCACCAGGCCCGCACCGCAGTTAAAGCCGGCGAAGAGAACAAGGGCATATTGGCGCCAGACTTGGGTGCCAAAGCGCTTCTCCATTACAAAGCGGCCAAAGAGCGCGCCAGCCATTTGCGTAACCACAAACTGTGGCATGGTCTGACCGAGACCCTTTACCGTTCCATAGAGAAGCAGCACGGGTAAGCCAAAGGCGCCAAGACCCATATAGACTAAGATACCAGCGCCTGCGCCCGCTACGATGTATTCCCAATGGATCGCATCCATAAAGGGGCTGTAGCCGGCTGATGTGGATGACCACACCAGAAGCTGGTTACGCGCGTGGAGATCCCACAGTTCCTGCGCGTAGGGGTATTGTACCGACGGAATCGGTGCCAAGCCCCAGATGAATTCACCGTAGATAAGACTAAAGACAAAGACCAAGGGGAGGGTAATGGCCGTCATTTTCCATATAGATCGGAAAGAACAGCCCACTAATTCAGCTACCCGATAGCCCACCACATCGGTGCCATAGTTATTGTAGAAGGGCAGCGGAAGCAGCCAGATATCGACACCCTTATAGCCCGAAAGAATAAATGATACTTCTTTCACCATGGGCAGGGCAATGACCTGACCTGCCACGCCCTCCAGTCGCGCAGTGACGTAACTTAGTAAGGGCACATAGACTAAGGCAAAGAAGATAAAAATCGGCAGGATGTAGCTATCCTGGAAATTCCAGTCAAGAAGATAGCCAGCTAGTACAATATAGCCTGCAGATAGGAGGAGATAGAACCCAATTACGGTAATGGTGCGAATATCACCACGGGCCACACCATACTGCACTATCGCCGCAGCCTTTGCCTGACGCGCGGCCTTATCCAGTCCCTGGTCTGCGGATTTATACTTATACGAGGCAATGGTTTGGTAGATACCGATTACCGCCACGGCAATGGAGATACCAATGCCAAAGGACAGGTAGAAGTCGATGTTATTGGCGAACATGGTGTCCACCGTACGCATGCCTGGTGTCCAGGTGGTAAGAATCCCCCAGTCATGAAGATACGGATTGAGGATAATCGTAATGATCAGTCCAACAAAGGATCCTACCACGGCATAGAAGGGGAATGCCATGCCAGCAAAGAAATTCGAGAGATCAAATGAGAGGCCTGTGGGTACCGCTGGCAGCCACCCCTCGGTGTCCTGAGTCGTATCTAACCATGGAATAGGAAGGATCTGGAATGGTTCGGCGAGGAAGGTGCCAGTAATGGTTGGTATGGCAATATAGACTAAACCAAAGGCCATGCCGATTGCCGATGCCAGGGAGAAGCAGCGCCATCGCCACCCTTCCTTTCCGGTCGCATTTTCACAGATGGCCAACACACCCATGGCGGCGATCGGAGCCATGGGGAAGGGGAGTTTTTCAATGTCGGAGGCAACGCGGAATAAACCATAGCCAAGAATCAGTGAGTCAACTCTGCCCACTACCATGGTAACGAAGAGTAGTAAGAGGGGGACTACCCAGGCAGTGTGGAAGAAACTCCGAGTATCGAGAACTTCCTGTGACACCGGTGCAAACCAATCAGGGAATGATCCTGCTAAGCCAAAAGATCGCGCTGCATCGGACTGGACAATATATTGTCGCCAAAAGAAACCTTCGATCGGAGAAAGCCCGATAAAGATCATAATCATTGATTGCAGGATAAAGATTTCGGCTGGCTTGAGGAAGGTTCGGGCGCGTTTAGCCATTTCCAAGAAAAGGATCACCGTCACCCACTGGGCCGCCGGAGCGAGTGAAACTTCACCAATCATCAGATGCATATACATCGATGCTGGCAGCATGATCATGGCTACAAACATAGTTCCGATGGCGGTCTTCCAGTTGAAGCCCTCCTCGAAATAGCCCATAGGTTTGACAAGGTCGCGGTACTGACCGAGTTCCTTGTCTTGCATAAACTTACTCACGGACGGCCCTCCTCACCCTGCTCATCATCAGGAGTGGCATCGCTGTTTTTATCTTTTAAGGCTTCCTTAAGGGAGTCCTTTTCGTTACTTGCCGTTTCAGCGGCTTCAGCACGTTGACGTTCATATTCTTTGAGGCGCACAGCCGCCTCCTTGTCGCCACCCATAGCCCGATAGCGATCAGTGGTTTCTTCATCCAAAGTGCGCCAAACGAGGAACTGCTGACGTAGGTCCTTCAGGAAGGGAATGGTTACCCGTCGCCAGGAATTTCGTTGACCAGAGAGCAGTTCCATGCTGATGTGAATGGCGTAGATGGCCTTCATATCGGTTGGTTTTGCGCTAATGGTGAACGTTTGACTAATGCCCAAGTCAAAGGGCGCTAACCATGTCTTGGCAGAGACCTTGTAACCATCCCAGGTGCTTTCCATGGTGGCATCAGCAGCAGTAAAGCATCCCGTTGATGCCTCGGTATGAGCCTCCAGGTAACTACTGAGGTAGGCAAACAAACCAACAATGTCGCGGCGAGCAACGGTAAAGGGGAAGGGGATTTCCAGGTTATCCCCATCGGGTTCAGGAACCTTAAAGCTATTATCGGTTCCAGGATTAGCGGCATTACTGGCCACTGCCGCGGGATACAATGCGGAGATAAGCACCGTTGCCATAACCAGAAGAATGGTAATTACTGCGGTAAAGCTGGAATAGTTGAGGTCGGGCTGTACGCCAATGCCAAAGTCGGCAAAGACCCCAAGCAATCCCACAATGAGCTGGGCAAGAATATACCCCCCCAGTCCGCCAAGGACCGCATAAATACTGGCTTCAACTAAGAATAGGGCACCAATATGAATCGGGGCCAGTCCCAAGGATGCGTAGATGAAAATTTCCTTGCCACGTTCTGCAACCGATCCAAGCATGGTCGAGAAGATGATCATACCGCCAAGGATTAATGGGATCAGTACATCGGTGAGGCCCGCAACATTGAGGCGCCCTACGGCGGTCATAATGTAGGTGTCGGTACCGCGACCAACGCGCAGGCTCATGGCTAACTGTTGGCTCATTTCTTCGGATGTGGCCATGATATCAACATCATCGCTGCGTGGCTGCAGTGCCAGCGAGCGCACTCGACCCGAGAGAGCGGCAACGGTACGATTGTTGGTAACGGCTACCACATTGGAACTGAGGTGAATAAAACTACCACTCTCCATGCTGACTTCGCCACTGGCCGCTTCTGCCTGCATGCGCTGGGCTTCGGCTTGCTGTTCATCGGTTTGGGGAGATGGTGCTAATGGTGTGATAGGGTCACCATCCATATGGGTGATGCCACCGAGGACGGTACTGTCAAGGATGCCAACGCGCATAGGAATGCCAAGGAAAGTGACGCGGTCACCAGGCTCAACATTGGCTTGGAAGCGACTACTTGAGGGAAGGAAGAGCCAATCTTCCTCATCGTCACCCAGGCCAGGTTGCTCATGGCCAGGACGGAAGATAGCTTCCTCAATGCCACTGGGATCGCCAACGTCAATGCCGATAACTGCTTCAACAAAGCTTGATCCATTTTCGCCAACAAAAGTATAGCGGCCATTAGTGGTTTCGGAGTCAAGCCAGCGACGTTCATGCATGATAAAACGATCACCCCAGGTATTGCGAATACGTTCGATACCTTGATCGGAGAACTGTAGCCAGCCATTTTGTCGAAGCATAATGCCTTGGTAGCTCGGTGGTACATCGGCCGAAACTTGTCGGGTTCCACTGGCTGCATTAAAGCTGGCGAAGGTAAGTAGGATAAAGGTCATCAAGACCACAGTGATGGCGGTCAAGAATGTACGCAACGGTCGCCGCCTCATGTTACTAATGCCCAAGGTCACGGTGGCCAAGAGGGTGCCCAAACGTCCCACGTCTACCTTATGTAGACCAAGGCCGGCCATTCGAATCATTTCCATTTCTTGCTCAAAGCGATTGAAAATGATACCTATAACCAAGGCCGACATAACAATAATAGCAAAAGCCAAGAAAATAATGACTGGTGTGGTAGCTAAAGCAAAGGCAGGGTGGAAGAAAAAGAAGAAGAGGAAAGTGAGGGTGAAGAAGAAAAAGAATCCACCGACTCGTTTATAGATGGTATTGCCTGCGTAGAAGAGACGTTCGCAAATCGCGGCAAAGGGGATTGCTAGGAGTAGCATTACCACTAGGCCGTAGACCACATCGTTTGCAGTTCCTAATACCGCTGGATACACACGTCCTGCCATGGCCCATGCCGCCTGACCGGCGCCTTCGGCTGCTGCATTATCGCCCTGCGCCAACGATTCGCGGGCTTGTTCCAGGTAACGTTCCGTTTCGGAATGCAGCCACAGTAAACTCTCAGGATTTACACCATTGCGCCGTAGAACAGCAAGTCGTCCTTCATTAAGATTGAAGAAATCTTGGGCGGCAGTGATTGCGGTGATTGCGGTAAGGCGATCGCCTGGGGGGATGCCCCGGAAATCATCTAAAGCACTACTCGTGGGCTCCCCAACTAATGCCATTCGATTGCCAATTTGTCCTTCACTGGCAAGAATTCGTAGATGGGTGCCTGGGGGGGTGAAAATCGCCGCCGTTCCACGGTCAACTTCTGCATGGGCATAATCGGGGTCAGAGTCACGGCTGGCACTCAAGGCCGTAACATTGCTGAGGTCCATAAGCAGGCGGGGATCAAATATACCAGCAATCCAGCTGCTTTCGGCATCAAAGAGCACAGGCTTGAGATCGGTGTAGCGGCGGTTCCAAGCCCACACCCCATCACCGGGTATCTGCGTTCCGCGTGAGGCTCTAATTTGGGTGATGTTGCCATGTTGATCATGGGCCGAGACTGACACGGGCACCTGCAAGGGGGCATTGAGGTTTTCCGGCATCCAGGGAACGACTAATTCACCCAGGCCTGTTCCCCAATAGGTTTCCATGTGCTGGACATCGCCAAAATAGGAGGTTTGCGCATTGCCCATATGGATTTGAATAAATGGGTAGGAAAAGGCCTTACGACCAGTGACCGAACCTTCTGAGGCAATCTCGGCGCGAATAACTGGGGTACGCCAACGTGGGTTGCGATTTTGCAAAGGGCGATTGATATTGTTACTATTGAGATATTCGCGCAGAAGGCTGGTCAGTCCTTGGGTTTGTTCAAAGAGGGTCCGCGCTTGAAAGCGATCGGCGGTATCAGCTGGTGAACCAACACGCAGTCGCCGATCATTAATTGTTGAGAGTGTAACGCTATTGATGATCGCCCCACTCACACCAGCTTCATGCAGATACCCATCAGCCCAAAAGGCTAAAAGATTGTCTGGTTGTTCGGTGGGGGTAGGGTCAAAGGGGATGGTGAAGGATGCATTATCATCACTAATGGTGCGTGCCATATCGCGCATGGCGACGGCGAATGCCGATACCCGTTCACGCCAGCGCATCCACGGGCCGACTTGGGCTGCTGCCCACCAATTATTGCCGTCACTAAAATCAACGCCAATCAGGTGCATGTAGGTTGTGCCATCTAAGGCGTCTCGTATGGCAACGGTGCTTTCGAGATCAGCGATGCGGTCCCGAAGAATTTCTTTATGACGACCTATATAGGTTCCCGCGGCCGATCCACCATGGAGGCCCAGTACGCGCTCAACGAGAAGGGGGAGTTGTTGAAGCTCCTCCATGGTGCCATCGCGTCCATCGTGGAGTACCCGACGACCAATTTTCTGTTGAATATCTCGCCATAGGCGATGTTCGGCTTCGAGTTGGTCATGTTCTTTTTCCGCTGCTGCGATCACTTCAGGATCGAGGTCTGCTTGAGCCCCGTAGGAGGTGATTAATGCGACCTCGCGCAGGCGAGGGCGAATGGCGTCAGCATCACGGGCAGCTTCTTCGGAAAGGAATCGATGACCCAACTCCAGAAGCCGTTGCTGTTCAGCCTTAATTTCCTGGCCCTTGAGTTCAGCTGTACTGGCAGGTCGCTCTGCGATAATCCAAGTCATCAAAAAGACGTACACCAATCCCCAGCCCACGGCCGCTTGTGCTTCGGGGCGCACATAGACATAGATATAGGCGAGGCTGCCAGTAAAGGCTATGACCATAATCCATTGCAGTAGTGAGAGTAACGGCGCTTGATCCTCGTCAGAAACTTGTCCATCTTCGAGTTCCGCGACCAGCAATTCGGTCGGTGTATTGCGGATATTTTCGAGTAATCCAGTGAGGTACTCCTCGGTGGAGAGACCTTTTTGATCCTCGGCATACACAAGGCCATGTTCTTCCACGTGGACCAGGAAATCCTCGAAATCTTGGGTGATTTCCTCGGCTCGCCAAAGTTGCCGACGCAGGCTTTCGAGTAATTGATCGCCCATGGGTACTTGCTGGCCAACAGCATTGGTAACCATGCGTTGAGCGGGGTCAGTTATCCCAGCGAGTATCTGACGGAGACCACGAAAAAACTCGGGGCGCGCGCCATGGAAGATCACCAGGAGATCTCGGCTGAGTGGCTGATCGTGGAATTGTTCGGCAAGATTGAGCGTGAGTGCTGCATTCCAGGCACGGGTAGCACCTGGTGATTGTCCACGAATGGCGCCTTCAGATTCATAGCCACTGGCGAGGACTACGGCTTCACGATCATCATTAGCACCACCTGCCGTGCCGCGAATGCGCGCAACCAGGGTTTCCGCCTGACGGGAGGAAAAGACTACTGAACTGGTCAGGGATACTTCTCTGCCATCCCACTCCTCTGGAATATCGGCAACAAAGCGCGGAATGGGTACACTGGCGCTTAAAAACTGATGTCGTAAGTGTTGGCCATCGATGCGGTCTGGATGGCGGAAAATAATCGCTTGAGCACCCATTTGCGCAATGCGCAGCCAAGCATCTCTGCTATTGCCATCAAGTACTACGATGGCATCACTCACGGAATGTTCACGCAGTTGGTCGCTACTTCCCCGACCGAGGAAAAGGAGTTTCCCCTTGAGGGTTTTGCCACCAGTGCCAGCGGTGGCACTCAAGTTGGGGACATGGGGAGTAAGGGTAAGCTCATCATCGCCAGCTCGCAGGAACGATCCACGGTCCTCAGGAACTATAATGGTGGTGCGTTGGGTCCACACTTCATCACTGAGCTGTTCGAGATGTTCACGCAGGTAGGCGGCAGCTTGGGCGGCACCCTCACTACCGGGAGAACGATCACCAAGCGCGAGGAGCGCCTCTGCATGCGCTTGAACACGAGAGGAATCAGGACTGTGGGAAACTTCTTGGGCGTAGAGAGACCCTGAGATCAGGGCTGCTACACATAGCAACAGGGGTACGGTCAATCGACACATGAAACTCTCGGCTGGTTGTGCAGACATGGCGGAATGGGGTTGCAACATAGGATTAGCCCTCCAACCGCATGGCTTCGATAGGATGCATGCGTGCGGCTTTGTAGGCTGGTAGGAGTGCACCAAAGATGGTGAGGAATAATCCACAAAGGAGGCTGGCGAGTGCCGCTAAAGCGAGGTAGTCAGCGGGGAAGGCGGCCCAAAAAGAGGCGCCAAAGCGTGTGGTAGACTGTAAGAGTACGAGAATGACGCCGATCACCGCGCCAAGCACCGCTCCGACAAAACCAACAGATCCAGATTCAATCATAAATGTCTTGAGGATAAAGCTATCCATGGCCCCTAAGCACTTCATCGTGGCAATTTCTCGGAAGCGCTCTGTTACAGCCATCATCATTGAGTTGACAATGCCCACAATACACACGAGTAACGAGAGCAAGACCAACCACATGGTACGCTCTTTGCCTTCTTCAGGGTCGTAATTCATGGAAGTAAACGTTGATCGGAGGCCATCGAGAGTCCGTCGCCGTTGCTGATTGGCAAGAATCATCTCAAGTCCATCTTCGCCAATGGCGTTGAGGATTTCCTGGTGAATATCATCGGCATGGGGATGGTCATCTACCCGTCCATCACCAAGTGCGGCCAAGGGAAGGGGGGGTAGGGCTTCTTCATTACCATCATCGTCGGTGATGATGCGCGTTTTACCGAGTACTTCCTGAGCGGCTAGGCGCAGACTGTCGATATGATAATGCTCAACAAGTTCTTCTCGACGGTCGCTGTCCATGTGTAGGATTAATTGGCTCAGCGGCATGCCTTGGGATTGTAATTGCGCATCATCAGCACCAGCTAGCAGGTTGTCGATGACTGCCTGAGCTCCACCGGTTGCGACCACTTGTTCAAGTCGTTGCCGTTCGGCCTCTTGTAGCGAGCGAATGGCAGCCGTAAGTTCAGGCATATCGTTGGCAAGACTGGCGAAGGCTTCATCCGGCATGGGGAGGCGGGTGCCAGTAAAGTCGCTACCAATGTCGATTAATTGGGCGACTTTTGGCGGTAGACCACCGCCAGTTTCTTGGCCTGCATCATCGACCTCATAGACCAGATCGCCTGCAGCATCAAACTGTAAAAGCCAGGAACCAATGCTTTGATTGCGGACGATGAGGTAGCGCTGACTTGGCCGAAGACGTTCCAGCCAATTGACAAGCACCAGGGCACGGCTTGGCAGATCGGAGGTGAACTCAGGTACGGTTATGTCAAGATCGGCGGCCCATTGCAGGGTATTTTCGCGATTGTCGCGTAAATGTGTGATAAGGGTTACGGTGTCACGGGGCTGGGTGAGCAAGAGACGTACGTTGGCAGCATCTTCAGCGGGACGAATATCGCGTGACCAGCGAGTGAAGACCGCATTGGAACTAATTTCGCCTCCGAGAACCACTAGGAGGAAGGTTACCGCGAGTACCACCGATGAGACGGTTACCAACGAGCGTGATAAACGCACCCGAATGGATCCGTATGCCACTTGTATGGCTACCCGGTTGGGCAGTTTCGGGGGGTCGCCGATGAGGCGTTGTTTGTTAATGTCATCGCTCATGCGGCATTCCCAATCATACCGTCTAGGATCAATAAACGACGCTGCAGCAGTGATTTGACAAAAACTGTCATTGCTGCCTGGGCCTCGCGTCGGGTCAACTTATACTGGTCTGCAAGCAAATCGCTGAGGCTTTCCATGGTATGGCCCTCAAGGTGTTGAATTACAAAGGTGCCGATGTCATCGAGCTCTACCTCAACCCGCTGAGGAAGTCGCAGGAGCCACGCGATCCACGCCGATATACGTCCTCTGCGCAGCATTGGCCCCCGTAGATTAACCGTTCTTTGATTCCGGTCTTCAATGATTTCAGTTTCTGGATGCAGGCGTAATATCGCATTGGCAATAAGATCTGCCTGCTCTGCATGATTCATGGCCATGGTGTAATCCCCCCAGTCATCGCATGTTGCTGATTAAACCCAGGCATTATGCGCAAATGTGTTCGTGGGAGAGGGGGGGTCATGGTTTGGCTATTCCTGTAAACTGTAGCAAGGTGGGAGATGATGGTGCTAAATGGGCCGACGCAAGCATGGCAAGGGTGTACCTTGACCACGCCACTCCTGAACCATTAGTCGATCCATTTCTGGTTCAAGCCAAGCGTGGTAAATACGCGGGTCACGCTCCCCGCGTAAACGACGTATCCAGCCTTTGGCTTGGACTTCGCAATCCACGGTAGTAATGCCGGTAGTTCGATCAGTGCGGCGTTCGAGCATGAAATCCTTAGGATTTAAGTGGTCAACAAGCCATTCTTCCAAACTTGTGCCGTCCAAAAGATGTGAAGCCATGGCATAGCGGCGCAAAGTAAGCACATCGGAGGCCTTTTGCCCCCCATCTGGGTAATGCATCCACACGCCACGGGTCATCCCTACCAAATTCTGTAGACCCTCCAAACGCCAATAAGGAGGAAGATCAATATCGATGCCATGCATGATCCAGCGGGTTGGTGCATCATCAAGGTCACCCGTGCAGGCCAAGGCAATACGCTTCAGGGTGCGACCGTCAGACGGCTCTACATCGCGGAGAACAAAGATCATGGGAGCATCGGTAGCACGCACAATGGCCCCGAAGACATCGCCATCACTGCCGACCCAGCGCATAAATTTGCCCCGGCCAGGTATGTCATCAATATTGGCGAGGGTGAAGCGCCCGCGCCCGGCATCTTTGGCGATACGATTATCGAGCCGCCTAAGCGTTTTATCTAAATCAGGGGTGCGTTTGAGTCGCTGCCAGGTGATATTGACCTTGCCATGACGGCCATCAGCGAGGACGATAAAGCCTTCACTCCACATACCACGGTTGACCACTAAATCCCAGTGGGCGGGATGTTGGGTGCGCCAACCGTGAAGGGAAAGGGTGGTCCAATCGTGCTCACTCATCCGGGCAAGAACTTAAAGTCGGGGACGGCAAGACCATTTAAGTCTGCGATAATTTTGATCGTCATAAACACTCCCCCAGCCAAGGCTTCACCAGCTATCATGCCGATAGCCGCGGGCTTCAGGGATTTGTACAAGGCGGTTCCGCCATAGCGCATTACGACAGCCTTGATCAACCATCCGAGGAAGAAGGAAAACCAGATATTCCAAGTGGCATAGGTCATGCTTCCCAAATAGCCAATGGGATGGAATGGCCACCATGCCCAGAACATGCGCGCAACCCCAAGAATGATCACGAGAAGTCCACCAGCGGCATAGCTCATATGGGTTTGCATATTTTGTCTGGCGGAAATTTCAGCGGCGGCAGAACTTTGTGTCGCCTCAATTCCGGCAGCCAGCGCGTTGAGATTCTCGTTTTCGAGCACATGGCGACCGTAACCATCGGGATGCCCATCTCCTGAATAGGAGAGAATCACCATGGTAAAGAGGCTTACGATAATTGCCGCCGCTGCGGCAATAACCATAACCGAACTCATGCGCTTGCGCGGTGCTTTGGCTTTATCCGCCAGATATTCACCATTCACCATATAGGGCAGCATTGCTTCCCTACTATCGGCAAGAAGGGTTAAGCCAATTGCCATTAGTGGCATAAGCATCGCCACAGGAAGGCCAAAGCCGACAATCGAAAAGAATACTGAATTAAGGGTCGCGCCAGTGGGTATGCCGATGTAGGGAATCCCCGCTTCAGCTACAATCCGCGCCAGAACCAAGACAAAGCCTAGGAAAAGCAGGATAATCAGGATAGCCATGCCGATTGGAGATCCCAGAGCGACAAAAAACGCCACCATGGCGCAGCACCCAGCAAGCAGGGCCCAAAGATACGGCGCCGCTGCTCGCGCTTCGGGATCTCGATGCAGGCCAACCGCAGCCAGGACAACTCGCTGGTAGTATTTACGCCCAATCCATAGGATCAGAAAGCACTCAGCAATAAAGCCACCTACACCAGCCTGCGCAACATGGCTTCCGGTGATGGGAATGCCCGAAGAGCGCAACAAAAGAAAAACCACATTGGTAAGGAGGAAGAAGAACCAGAGGCTGAAACTGAGGTCCAAAGCCAAGAAAAAAGTGAGGGCAATGATTGAAAAGAACACTTGTGGGCGAAAAAGCCACTCGGGCTTATACATTTGACTCCATGGTTCACCGGCAAACGGGGCATTTTCGGCCCGATATAAGTCCATGGAAAGCATGATATCGACGGGCATGATGCCATAAGCATACAGTCCCCGCCAAGCTATGATGGTGCCAGTGCAAAAGAGCCCGATCCAAAAGCCACGGTTGTTGAATACCGCAGCAAAACGGTTATTCTGGGCTGGATCCTCTATCAGCGTATAGGTTACCTCGGCAATGGGGTAGGGGAGTCGCTCGTTGTGCATCCACTGCCGCCGCACTACTCCAGCAATACCAATACAGGCTAATATGGCGCCAAAGAGCAATGGCGACCAGACCATAAGCATGGTCCACCACACTCCCAGGGGGATCGGCACCTGTTCAATATGGATGATTGTGGCTGTGCCATCTTGATAGGGGACTTCGGCTTGATATCGCGCGCCGCGAAAACCGGCGTACTGGGGGTCATTGAGGTTAATGACGTCAGGGTGTTCCGCATATTCGCCTGCAACTCGACCTTCCAGTGCCAATTGCTGTGCGTGAATGGTGCCAGTGGTATTATCTCGCCAGGAAACACGGGTGCGGTGACCAACCCGAAGGTCTTCAACATCCCCGCGGTTGGACAGTCCACTCAGATAGCCCTCAACGAGATAGCGATGTTCAGGGTCGTTGCGATCAATATCCCCTTCCTCAGGCACACCCAGCCACAACTGATGGGGCACATTCCAGGCCTCAATATCCTGGCGAGGCTGTCCTGGCTCTGCCTCTGGTCGATCAGCAAAAACCTGATAGCGCGGATTGCCATGCAATGATTCGGCAGGAGCCGCGATCATATATGGCAGCATGCGCATGAGTCCTGAGGAAGTCACCCCAGCCATGCCCAGCATTACCAGGGCAATGACCAGCATTTCGCCCGTCCAAAGGCGGAATCGACCCAATAATGGATTAACCACCATGCCCATCAGCAGGAGCACCAAGGTTAAACCGAGGGGCATATAATGGTTATTGAGATAGGTATTTTTGAGAAACCAGTCATTCCATGGCGTGAGGATGCTAAAGCCAACGCCAATAATAACTGAAATGAGGAGGACGCGCAGGGTAAAGAAGCGCCGCCGAGGAGCTGCTACTTGCTCCGCTGCATCATCAACCGTATTTTCTTGGGGGCTGTTGTGATCCACTCTCGTCCTCGTGGGTATATGATGTGGTCATGACTGGCAAGTCTGAGGATGGTGGGGCTCTTTCACTTTTGTCCACCGCAAGCCTACGCTTCCTCGCACAACGTGTGTCGTAGACGAAAAAGGCCAGAAGATATGGATCAGCATCCACCAATTTTGTGCTCAAGTACCTGACTCGCTTACCGTTACTTGCAAAGGAGTGCTTGCGTTGAACTACACATTCGCCCTTGCGCGAGAAAGGGCGGCGTGGAGCCATTGCCATTATTCGGCTAAGCCATTGATGGTTGCCTATTTGATTATGGATAGTGGCGCTTATCGCCTGTTTGAGAACACGAGAAACAAGGGGGAGTGGTGCTGTGTGGATCATTGATGCCCTCTATATAGTCGTCTCGCTGCTCGTGGCATCAATGCTGGTATGGTCGGATGCTCTCTGGCCCGCACTATTTGTTCTTGCCACCGGCGCGGCTCTCGGCCTTGATCGCTGGCGAGGTCGTGATTTACCCCGCTGGCTACTTCCGGTTCTTCTTACCAGTATTTCAGGAGGGATGTTTACCACGGCAACGGTGGTGCACCAGGTGCCCACAACCTTGGCCGCTCCGATTATCGCTTCGTGTCTGGCGCTGATGATTGCCCCCAGTATTCTTTGGCGTGGTCGCCATCAGGTGGTTATTTTTACTGCCGCATTAACCCTCACCATGATGCTCTGGTTTGGCATCCATAGCGCAGACCCAGAAGAAGCTTACCCAATTGTCCATGGGGCCTTGTGGATGATGGCTTTATGGCCATTCATTCTCTTTTTTTCCAGCAATCGCTATCTTGTGCCGGTGTATCTGTGTGGGCCTTTGGTGATGGCGGCATGTGCGCATGTCTTGCTCACCATTGAAGGAGTTGCGAGCGTAGCCCATTGGCGTGAGGTGACTGCGAACATCCCTGCGTCGCTGCTGAGCGGAACAGTCGCAGCACAGGTGTTACTGGTCATTGCTGTGGCATTGCCCTTAAGCATGGAGGCGCATTATCGATGGCGCTTTCTTGCCATGCTGGGCGGAGTGATTGTTTTGAGTGCTATGAGTATGGTTTTCATAGTACTCAATGGATATCTCTCCTGGGATTCGGCGGCAACAACGGTCTCGCTGATAGGAAGTTTGATTCTTGCCATAGGAATTGCGGGAATTCTCGCTTCAGTACATCGTCCGGGGCTTTTTGCTGGTCTAGCCCTGCGCGTGCTTGGTTTTGCCTGTATGGCAAGTGCGGTCCAGATTGCCGTGCTGGTACCCCAGGACGCGGTAACCATCATGGCAATTGCTCAGGCCCTAGCTTCCGCGGTGGCTGGGTGGATATTGGTGACAGTTATAGGGTTGGCGGTATTTTTTGCCCCTGAAGTGAAACGGGTGCGCCTCAATACCCAACGTATTCATCGCCGCATGGCAGAAGCACAGCAGCGCATGAGCAGTTCGCTTATTGGTTTTGCTGGCGATGTGCGCAATTCTATCCGCAGCGATGTGGCGATGATGAGTGACCCCTGGCGTATTGTTCCAGTGGTACTGTTCATTGCTGCCTGGCCAGCACTATTTGCTCTGAATAGTGGACTGTGGGCCTTATTGGCTTTTTTCCCTGCGTATTTTTCCGCGAGCTTGGCCTACCGGCAGCAATTTCTTTGGTTGTTCGTGTATGTGGCAATGGTGTTATTAACCACTCTCAGTTACGGCCACAGCTGGTATGTGGCTCCCGTATTCTTGACCCTTGCCCTGGTCGTCGCCTGGCCATTTTGTCGTTGGCCCCAGCTGGATCCTGCCTTTGCGTATCCTTCTGCAGTCGTGCTACTGGCTCCATTATGGCTCCATACCGCACCCATTGATCCAACCCAAATTATTTTACCAGCAGTACTTGTGGTTTTACTGGCCAATGGGCTACGACGTGGGCCCATGCGTTGGCTCCTGCTTGCCGCAACGGTAGGCATTACTGTCTGGTGGCTCAATGCCTGGGTAGTGGCTCGAGACCCATTCACCACCATTATACTCGAAGAGACACGCGTGCTGGAGCAATTCTATGTGGTGATGATGGGCGTGCCGTTAATGCTGCTTATGTTGATGTTGCTATGGATAACCCGATTGCGGGGTGGAATCTGGTGGCAATCGCTTCAGGGAATGCGGCTTGTATTGGTGTTATGCTCGCTGCTACTCATCTCCCTATGGGTATTGGGGTGGCGAGAGGCCTGGTGGCAGGGCACGGGGGCTTTGGCCATACTCATCCTCATGCGCCGCGATTTTACCAACCAGATTGCTTTAGCCCGCGCCAGTAGTTTCCGCCATCCCCTTACTGCTGCATTAGCCTTGTGTCTGGTTGTCCTGGCATGCGGCTTGGCGAGCGCAATGCGACTCTTTCCCGCATCGGTGGAATCCCTGTCAAACATGCGTGTACAGCAACCAGGAATGATGGGGCCTATTTATCTGCAAGCCTTGCGCGAACTCTTCGCCTGCTTGCTCGCCGTACCAATTATATTGGTGTGGCAAATACTCGCGCAACATGGTGATCGTATGACCGCCGTGGTAACCAGTTCAGTGGTACGTGTTCGCCAAGCTGCCCCCGAAGGTATGGCGACGCTGATCAAACGCCGAGCTCGTCTCATCACCCATGTGACTAGGGATAGTTTTGCTGGCATTCC
>REDP01000272.1 GCA_007693455.1 Planctomycetota bacterium
CACTGCCAGCCAGATCTTATGCCAGATACCCATGATTCGTGGCATCTAGCCCAGGCCATGCAGGCCGCTGGGGCGGATAAAGCCGACATTCTCTACCCCTGCCAAGAACAAGGCGGTGGGCGGCTTACTGATTATCTCATTCGTGCTGGAAGTGCTGTGCAGCGCCTTGCCGTCTATAAACAAGCATCACCAGTCCAGGTTATGCAACTTCTCGATGAGGCTGTGGATGGCGTGTGTTTATCGAGCCCTTCGGCAGTGCGTCGTCTACTACACTGTCTGACACCAGATGCCTTGCGTCTCTTACTTCAGCATCGCCCATGTTTTTTTGCCATTGGCAAATCTACAGCAGCGGCAATGGTGAAAGCTGAGATACCAGTGGATGCAGTGGCTCCTGATCCCAATAGCGCCTCCTTGGTCGACATGGTGACCGCACACTTTGCACCCAGTGCAAGTATTTAGGCTGAAAGGAAACAGTATGCCAGCACGCTCTTCAGCTTCACCACTTCTAGGAATAGATTTGGGTGGCAGTAAAATCCTTGCCGTAGTCATGGATGACCAAGGGCGTATTCTGGGCCGAGCAAAGCGTAGGACTAAGCCGAAGCAGGGCTACTCGCGAGTTCTGGAGCGATTGCAAGAGACCGCCAAGCGGGCACTCGAAGATGCCGGATTCGGTATGGAAGATGTGCGCGCTGTAGGGGTAGGACTTCCTGGCCCAGTGCTTCCCGAATGCGGAGACATCCTTGGGGCGGTAAATCTTGGCTGGGGGCGTAAGCCCATTGCACATGATCTGTCTCAGCTTTTTGATGGTCTTCCTGTCGCTATTGGCAATGATGTGAACTTTGGTGCGCTTGGTGAGGCTACCTATGGCATAGCAGCTGGAACCGCTTCAAGCTATGCCCTATTTATGGGGACGGGCTTGGGCGGAGCCTTGGTCATTAATGGTGCTTTGCAGGTGGGGACACATGGCTTTGCAGGAGAATTGGGGCACCTTCCCGGACCTTTTGATAACGCCCTTTGCATCTGTGGTCAATATGGGTGCCTGGAAACCGTTGCGTCAAAAACAGGTATTGCACGACTGTTGCAAGCGGCCAAGTCTTCAGGTGCATCATGTCTGATTGATGATGACACCCTTCAAGACTTACGATCATCGCATCTGCGCAAAGCCTGGGATGACGGGTGCACAACCGTTCGGGAAACAATAAAGACTGCGGCTGAAGCGTTGGCCTGGGGAATTAATGTGGCCTCACTGGCCTGTGATCCAGAGGTGGTAATTCTAGGCGGTGGAGTCGTAGAAGAGTTAGGTGAGGAAATGCTCCCCATTATACAAACGGCATTGCAGAAGTATTCCTATCGCGCCAAACAGTATCAGATTGATGTGCGCATAGCTTGCCTTGATGCTGACGCCGTGGCTATTGGTGCTGTTGCTGCTGCGCAACAGGAGGTTGTACATGACTAAGGCTGGGGCACGAGTATGCTGCGTAATCGATTGTGGCACGGTGCAAGTGCGCGCCTACATTGTAGAGATTGATGGGCAGAGTGACTTGATTGCAGGAGGAAAGAGCCAGGTATCCCCATCCTATCACATTCTCGAGAACCTGGAGCGCGATGTTGATTGTTCTGACGCCCTGCGTGGCGGAACCCTTAATCGCCTGACCATGGATCATATTGAGCATGCGATTCAGGATATAGTTCATTGTGCCCGTGCCTATGGGGTAGCCGATAACGATATCAAGGCAGTAGGAACGTCAGCTATGCGCGAGTGCATTAATGCTGATGCGGTGGTCGAGTGGGTTTTACAGCGCACTGGCGTAGAAATACAAGTGATTGATAGTGCCGAAGAGGCTCGATTGTATTTTGCTGCTTTACGGCGACTGTGGTGGGAAGAGTCTCGCTCCATAGATGATGCCCCGCTCCTCATGCTTGATATAGGTTCGGGGGCTACGGTAACTTCGCTTATTGATGGCGGCAAGCTGGTGCATTCAGTAGATGAGCATTTTGGCACTATTCGTGTCTTTGAGCAATTTCAGGGTCTCACTGACAGTAGTGACTTTGTTGCGACTGTGGATCGTTTTACCCATGGTGCGGTAAGGATGATCTTACGGCGGTTACCGCAGCGTAAGCTCACTGAATTGGTGGTAACGGGGGGGGAGGTGCGTGATCTGGCGCATATTCTCGATCGCACGCAAGATCGCCTCCATCGAATCGAACTCAGGCAGCTTGAGGAGTGGCTCGAACCCTTACGTAATATTTCTCGTCCTGCCCAGGCCCGTCTTCTGCGCGTTGATAGTCAGCATGCTGATCGTATTTTATTGGCAGCAAGCGTATTGACCAATCTCATGCGCGAGACTGATATGCCTAGTGTAACCGTCCCTGAGATGCGATTGCGTGACGGCTTGGTTGCCGATCAGTTGCCTGGGTCACTTGGCGAACGCCACCTTGACCGTGAGCAGGTGCTTGGCATGGCACAAATGCTTTCGCAGCGTTTTGGCATGGAAGCAGCGTATGCTCAAAACACAGCAGAACTGGCCACCCAAATTTTTGATCAGACAGCCGATCTTCATCGTTTGTCTGACCGTGATCGAACCCTCCTTGAATTCGCAGCTTTGGTTCATGACATCGGTGCCTATATCAATGTTCGCAATCGTCATAAACATTCCATGTATCTGCTTCATTCAGTAGATCTACCCGGATTAGATGGAGTCGAAGTCGAAATTGTCAGTCATGTTGTCCGCTATCATCGACGCGCTGTGCCGCAGTTGAATCATCATGAATTCCAGGCCTTGGGCCGAAGTGTCCGCATTCGCATTATGATTCTGGCCGCTATCTTACGTCTCGCTTATGGTTTGGACGTTGAGCGTACGCAACGTATTCGCAATGTTCGTTGTGAGGTATCGCAGGGTCGTCTGCTCATGCACGTTGATCGACGTCAGATAGCACTCGAACGCTGGAGTATCGCCAGTAAGTCGCAGATGTTTATGGAAGTATTTGGGCTTCAGGTAGTCCTTCTACCTCGAGGGGGGGATTGAGGTATGTCTGTATCTATGTCGGAAGATGAGGCGCGATTCATCAATCGCGATCTGAGTTGGCTTGCCTTTAACGATCGCGTTCTCGAAGAGGCAATGGATATCCATGTGCCACTTCTCGAGCGCTCAAAATTTTTAGCCATAGTCAGCAGTAATCTCGATGAATTCGTTATGGTGCGTATTGCTGAACTTAAACGCATGGGTGAATCCTCCAAGGTGGAGGGGGCAATGCGCAATGAGCTTCAACAATACCTTGATGTGCGCAACGCCATGCGTCAGCAAATGGAACGTCAGTATACGGTTTGGGTGGATGATATACAACCATTATTGGAGCAAAATAATTTCACCCTCATATCACCCAAGGACTGGAGCAAAAGTGACCGTGAATCTCTTGCAAGTCATTACCGTGACTCAGTAGAACCGACTCTTACGCCACTGGCAGTTGATCCCACTCGGCCTTTCCCCTTGATCGCCAATCAATCGCTCATTATTGCTGTATTGCTTGAGGATGAACAGGAGCAGCAAGTTCACCGAGCGCTCATTGTGGTTCCTAAATTGTCTCGCTTAGTGGCCCTTCCAGGTCCTCCTGGACGTTTTGCCTTACTTGAAGATATTATTGAATTCTTTGCCGCAGACCTCTTTCCGGGGTATACCATTGGTGCCTCTGCACAATTTCGTCTCACTCGTGATGCATCGCTTGAATTTGAAGAAGATAGCGCGGGAGATTTTCTCAATGACTTGGAGGAAGAGCTGCGTAATCGTGGTCGAGGTAACGCAGTTCGGCTGGAAGTGCTCGCACATGGAAACGCAGAGCTCATTGAATGGATGGCTCGGGCTTTGCTGTTGGAAAAAGATAATGTTGTAGCGGTTGCGGGTCCCCTGGATTTGAGCCTTCTTTTCGCTTTGCCGCAATATTGCGAGGGCGAAGATCTGGTCTACCCGCCAGCAATAGTGCGTCCCTTATCCTTGCCATGGGAGGATCCTTTTGCCACCTTGCGTGAGCAGGAGGTTTTTCTACACCACCCCTACGACAGTTTCGATCCGATTGTCGACATTGTGCGCCGCGCGGCATCCGATCCCAGCGTTTTGGCAATAAAGCAGACTCTTTATCGCGTTAGTGGCGATAGTCCAATTGTGCATGCTTTGGTTGAAGCGGCACATAACGGCAAACAGGTTACTGTTTTGGTGGAATTAAAAGCACGTTTTGATGAAGCCGCAAACATACGTTGGGCACGACGCCTGGAAGAGGCAGGGGCGCATGTGATCTACGGTCTGATGGGGCTTAAGGTGCATGCCAAATTACTTCTGATTATACGTCGAGATGATGATGGCTTACGGCGATACTGCCATCTTGGAACGGGTAACTACAATGATAAAACGGCCCGGCTGTATACCGATTGCTCTTACCTAACGAGCAATCTTGCGGTGGGACGTGATGTGGCTGCTCTATTTAATGTGCTCACGGGCTTTGCTCAACCGCCTGATTGGGAAAAGCTTGCAGTTGCCCCCAGTACTATGCGAAATTCGTTTGTACGTTGGATTCGATCAGAGGCTGAACACGCGCGCAACGGCCACCCAGCGCGCATTATTGCCAAGTTCAACTCATTGGTTGATGAAGAGATGGTTCAGGAATTATATGCGGCCAGCACCGCAGGAGTACATATTGATCTGATTATCCGTGGAATGTGCATACTGCGCGCAGGAATCCCTGGTCTATCGGAAAATATCCGCGTTCGTTCTATTATAGGGCGCTACCTTGAGCACAGCCGCATATTCTATTTTGCCAATAATGGACAGCCCATATGGGCTATAGCCAGTGCTGACTGGATGACGCGCAATCTTGATCGCCGTGTGGAGCACCTTCTGCGCATTTCCAATCCGTTGATTGTTAAGACCCTCGCTGAAATCACGCGAGTTTTCCTAAGTGATACTGCCAAGGCACGCTTTCTAGGGCCCGATGATCAGTATTATCGGCCAACACACTGTGATCAAGTGGATGCCATATGTGCCCAAAGCTTATTCGCTGATCGCCATGATCCACGTTGGCGTCATCTCCGGGAACGATGGTACGAACAGGGAGATGATCCACTTTTGATTGGGACACCGTAATACGGTAGCTGATGCAGTCGACACAACGATGACCAATCATAGCTACCAGTCGTAGGATTGAGTGATCCAATACTAACGGCGCAGGCCATTCCAACCTTTTGGGAGCGAACATATGAACAGCGAAGCGGATCATGCACAATTACAGTTTGAGATTCAGCGACTACGCAAAACTTTAGCACAGCAGCTGAGTGAAAGTGGCGACATGGTAAATGGCATCCGCGAGCTCGATGAGATGCTCTATAATGGCGCGTGTTTTCAGCATGCCGAAGAAGACGGTGATGATGATTTCTTTGCCGACTTCGGACGCGCTCGACAGGTTTTGGGCCAATTGGAATCCGATTTGCGGCAATTTAATGCGGTGATATCTGGTGAAGATGATTCCTCAACATCGCCACTACAAGGTCTTCTCGGTGAGTGGCGGGAACACCTGATTGTGCTACAAAGCAAGGGTGGCGATGCCGGAGATGAGGCCGTGCAAGTGCTGCGTCAAGATATTGCCCAAATGCGCGATCAGTGTCAAAGTCTCCGCCAAGAGTTGCAAGAGGTCGAACAGCAACGTGATGATGAAACGGCGCAGACACTCCAACTGCAACGACAACTGCAATTGCTCAATGATGAACGGGCAAAGATGTCTGAGAGCGATGATCAAGTGCAGCATCTTCAGAATGAATGCCAGCAGCTCAAGGATACCCTGGAAGGCCTCAAAGGAGAACGCGAACAGCTCGCTGAGAAATGTCAGGAACTTCAGCAGGAGAGCAGCCATGTTGACGATTTGCGTCAGCAACTGCATAATGCGCAAAGTGCTGGCGAACAGGCCCAGGAGCGATTGCACGGGATTGAGAATGAGCTCAATCAACGTCAGCAAGAGTGCGATAATCTACGCCGTACAGTCGAACAGGGAGAGCAAACACATGTTTCTCTACAGGAGACTCTGGATCATCAAGAAGCGGCATTAGTCCAATGTCGGACGGAACGTGATGCAGCGCAAGAAAAATGTGATCATTGGGAACAGACCTCTATCGCATTACGTGAGGAAATAGAAGCACTTCAACAGGAAAAAGCGGCCAATGAAGCGTTGGTGGCAAACCTGCGTGGTGACTATGAGCGGAGCAGTCAGGAGGTCTCCGCTACTGCCCAACGATTACAGCAGGAGCAGGCAAAAGTAGAGCAACTTCAGGAACATATTCATTCGCAGGAAGAGCGTATACGCCAATACGACATCACGACTTCTGAGCTACAGGAAAAGCTTCAGCAATCTCAGGATCAGGTTCAATCCCTGGAACAGCAGTGTGAACGTATTCAGGAGAACGCTGATACTTTAGAACAATCAATGGCATCCTTGCAGCAAGAGATAGCAACACAGCAACAGCAGCTCGACGAAGCGCAGGCAGCGGCCTCCCAGGCCGAACGCAGTAGCAACGATATACAGGCTCAACTGACGACCGAACAAGCGCATCGACAATCCCTCGAGGAAGCTCGCGCCCAGGCCCAAGCCGAGATCGACAAGTTGCAGCAGGTTCAAGCCGACTTGGAACAGCGCTTAGCTGGAGTCGATGCGAATCAGGCAGAGCGCGATGCCATGATGTCTCAGGTACAGCATCAACGTGAGGAAGAACAACGGCGTAGCGAGCAACTGCAAGCCGCGCTCGAGGAGGCGGAGCAAACGGTCAGGCAGAAGCAGGAGGAGCTCGCCCTTGCTCAGCAGTCGGTACAAGACAAAGATCAGGAATGTGCCCACCTCCAAGAGCGATTTGAGCAGCTGCAGCGGGAACACGAGGCAGTGCAGGAGAAACTCTCGGAAATCAGTGCGGATAGCGATCAGCGTAAAGCCCAAATACAGGAGTTACAGCTGGAGCGGCAAGCGATGCAGGAGGCTGTGAACGAGAACGATGTCCAGTCACGGCAGCAGCAGGAACAATTGGCGACCCTGCATGAAAATCTACGTAGACGCGAAGAAGAATATGCGGCCTTGCAAAAGGACCTTGCACAGTCGGAGCAAACCGTGGCAGCCTTGCGCGAGGAATTGGAGCAACTACGTCACCGCAGCGATATTTCTGGGGAATCGCTCACGGTTACCGTTTCCGAACGGGACCGCTTGCGCCACGAATTAGCTATGGCTCAAGCCCGCCGAGAGGATGAATTGCGGGACTTGCGCAATCAACTTCAGTTACGTCATGAGGATATGCTCGCAGAACGAGAATCGGAAATACGTCAGCAGGAGGAGGAGATAGCTCGCCTGCGATCTGCCCTAAAAGATGCTCACAATATCGTGGCGTCGCAAGCTGATCCGCACCTTATTGCAGAGCGGCAATCAGTCCAAGACGACAATATGGCCCAGTTGCGGTTGAGTCTTGAAGAGCAGCGTTTGCGCCATGAGTCTGAATTACAGGCCCTGGCTGATCGCGATCGTTCAATGAAACAGCTGCTTAACGAAGCGCGCGAGGCAGTATTGGCGGCGCGCGAAGAGCGCCGACGCGATCAGGCGATGATTGCTGAACTACGGGCTCAGCAATCATAGATAGCCGGTTTATATTTGCATAAGTGCGCGCAGGCAGTCTCCGCGGAAGGCAACGCGGTAAGGCTGTCCATGCTGATTTACTACCAGTACCATCTCTGCTCCCTCTACATGCATGCGATGCAGGGCCACGTGCAGAGGCGTATGATCAGGTAGACGGGGAAGTGGGCGGCTGATATCGCTGAGTCGAAGATGTGGTTCGGCGGTGACCAGGGCCTGAGCGCTTACCCATCCGTCAGCAAAATGAGCCCCAGGCGATTGTACTAAATAGCGCTGGAAATATTTAGGGCCTAGGTTGGGTATGATTTGATCAATACGAAGTGTAGCCGAAAGGCTCTGCACGACCTGCAATGGTTTACTGACTTTATCAATGGCGAGGGTTAAACGTTCGAGGGCCAAAATACGATCAACTAAGCGTTGTTGCACGGGACTTACCACAACACTGTTTTCGGGAGAACGAATGAACGTACGTAGGTTTGGACGCGAACTTGAAGGTTCCCATATTTCGCTGTGCTGTCCTGGGGTTATTCGCTGTAAGATCCTCGTTATAATGCGGCAGAATGTGGTTGGGATCCATAAAATATACCGTGAGATAGCCATAATTATGGTCATACGGTACATATATGCATCTGGATAGGTGCGACCAAGCCACTTTGGAAGAAATTCGCCGAAAATAAGAAGTAAGGGGGTTAAGACCAGGGTGGCGATTACGACACTTCCTAAGCCGCTCATGGGGATGCTACGTTCAGTGGTACGGGCTAGCATCTCGGCAATAATGTTGTTGGCAATAAGGATGGTTATAATGGTGGGCGCAATCGGTGTTTGCAGCCAGCGTAGTATGCGGGCTCGCTGATCGCCGATTCCAACAAGATAATCGACGCGCACTTTACTCATGCTATAGAGCGCTGTTTCGCTGCCCGAAAATATGGCAGAAAGGAATAAGAGGTTTACAATAAGGAGTATTGATTCCATCTTAGGAGAACTCCTGCCGCGTCAGGCGCCGAGCCTCTTGCAGGGGAAGTTTTTCTATGAGTACAGTTGAAATGCGCAGTCCATGGGTTTCTTCGACAATAAAAAGAAGATTATTGAAAATGAGTCGATCACCTTGTTGGGGAACAGCTCCGCTAATGCGCGAAAGAAAGCCGCTGATGGTGGTTACTTCTTCGGTTATATTGGGTGCTTGTAAGATTGGTTTCCAGGGTGCAATGGGAGCATTGCCAGATAAGCGCCAACGATGCTCATCCAACTGTTCAACTGTTATGTTCGAGTCTTCCTCAAAAGTGCTTTCCCCTAATAAAACCTGGGCTAGGTGGGCGAGGGTGATAAGCCCATCAGTCCCGCCGTATTCATCGACAACAACTCCAGCTGTGGTGCCTTTTTCCTGGAAAATTTCAATGACCTGAGCCAATGTTGCTGCCGCCGGGATGTATGAAGGCTTGCGCATGCGTTTGCCTGGACGCCCTGATTTGAGGAGATGTTGAGCGCCAAGAATGCCGATGCAATTTTCTTCATCGTCGAGCAACATGAGATAGTGGCTTGGTTTGATCCGTAGAGCCTGCACGGCTTCTTCGTAGCTGGCCGAGCGCGGTATGCAGCAGCAATCGAGGCGATGGGTCATGACTTTGTAGGCTGGCACCAAAGAAAGTCCGATCACTTCCACCAGGCGATCATGAACAAAGCTTGAAACCACACCCTGGCGGTGTGACTGTTCGATAACCAGCTTTAATTCTTCTGCAGTGACCGTGGGGAAGTCGGCATTGTTTGCCCCACTATTAAGGAGTGGCTGGAGTAATTTTTGCAGTGGTATAAGGAGGGGGGTAAGGAGCGTAAGGATAAGCATCCATGCAGGCGCTATCCAACGGGAAATTATCAGTGGCTGTTCGCTCGCGATAACCTTGGGGATGATTTCTCCCAGAAGGATAAGTGATACCAGTGCAATGACTGGTATCATGAAAGGGTAGATGGCTAATTCTGTATGGGCAGACCAGTAACTTGCCAGGGCGAAAAATGCCACATTGATGCCGTTATTGGCTATGAGGATGGCGAGAAGAAGGCGGTCGCCATCATCAAGGATTCGCTGTACGAGCCCACTTAATGGGTCGCCGCTGGCTATCCGTTGGCGAAGGTCCTCTTTATTGGTGCTGAAGAGTGCGGTCTCGCTGCCAGAGCACATGGCCGAGCATGCCAATAGTGCAAAAAGAATGGAAATGAGTGCGGGATCGGACATGAATAGCGTATACTCATCTGCTCTTGCGTGATTTAGGTGTGAAGTACTTCACGCAGAGACTTGATAAAGGCAGCTCGTTGGCGGGGGGTGAGTGTGGAAAGGCAATGCATGATATCTTTATCTGACATATCCGAGTGAATGTCAGTGGCGTAGAATTCTTCGTCACCATTTTGCTCTGCTGTGCCGGTAAGCGCCGCGCTTTCAGGATAGTCAGCCTTACTTGATGAGGGCTTTCTGGATTTGGGGGTTAGTGCCTCGGTATCGCCTTGATGGTGTTTTTTCCTTGCGGACTGTCCTGCTAATAAAGCGCCATACTCGTCTTCAGTGAGTTCGAGGAGCTGTCGCAATTGTGCGTGGGTGCGAGAACGACTGGGACGAGTGCCGTGTTTCACCAAACGAGAAACGGTAATTTGACTGAGTGACAGTTTTTGCGCCAGCGCCTTGATGGTCATGCGATGGGTGTTCATATACGCAATGAGGGCTTGTTGAAGGAGGCTGGCATCGGGAGGTGGCTGCCCCTTGCGGGCGCTCACCGTGCCAGGCCGCGGCTTATGGCTTCCCGTTTCGATGGCGAGGCTAAAGGCTTCATCATCAAGCTCGAGGTCATCGCGTAGTGCTTGTAAAAAAGCAGGTTCCTGTGGAGGGGTTCCTGAGTCGAGGAATCTACTCAATTGAAAATAGCGTAGGCCTAATTTTTCCGCATAGGCACCCATGCTTAAGCCAAGGTTGCGGATGCGTCGAGCAACCATTGGCGCAAGGCCTTCTTTGGCGGCGGTATGAGTGACAGGGGGAGGGGGGAGGGTATTGGCATTGCCGCCACTGCGTTGCGTAGCGGCGGCAACAAGTGAAGGTTCGAGGCCAAGGGCATCGCCGATGCGGTTGAGGCTATTGCCTCTGGGGATGGCGCCCTTGCGCACCAGGCCCATTATGGTGCCATAGGGTATCCCACTGAGCAGTGACAGGGCACGTTCGGTCATACCCTGACGGAACATGTGGTATGCAATTAAGTACTGTAGAGGCGCTTCATCATCGGGGAATATGGGGTAGCCGCTGCTGGCCATAAGTGCATCGGCCCAGGTGTCGCTATCCAGGCCCAGTACTTCTCGTATGTTTTCACGATGCTCTGCTTTGCGTGGTAAGCTACCATCGCTGATAAGCGACGAAATCGTCATCTGGTTCACGCCACAGCGTTCAGCAAATTGCCGTGAATCCATGTGGTGTTGAGCCATGTGGTCTTTAACCAAGTCTTGAACCGTAGGCATAGTGATGTTTCCTGCTGGCATGGGTATTGACGGACGGTCTTGGGTGGTGGTGTTAGGCCTATGCAAGTGCTTGTGAAGAAACATTGTGAGGCCTTGAGGCCATTTTCACAAGAAAAACCTCGCTGCCGCCCAGGTCGGCTCAACGCTCGCCCCTGGGGCCGCCGGCCTCCTGATCGGCCAGCAGAAAACGCCTTCAACGGGCGATTTTTGCACTAAAAGTATGCTCCGCACAGCGGGCATTCCTTTCCATGGCGAGCTTTGCGTTGTCTTGGACTGCTGCCTTGGTAGTGCATCTTTCGGGGCTCAACAGCTTTCTGTGCTGAGGTGAGAGGGGCCGTATGCGGCATGCTGGTCCAGGATCCATAGCCAGCCTCCGGCGCAAAGGAGACTGTGTGGGGGCCTGATTCGTGATTGACGCGTGCAGAAGATGCCACCACTGAAGCGAAGTCGTATTCACTGCATTGATTCTGTCGAGTGTACAATGGCGCAGGTTATGGGATTACCCCTTGCCTATGGCATTGGAGCATACCCTTCCCTGTTCAAGGCCACGGTCCAGAGTAGATCCGCACACTGGCCCCTCACATATGACTCCTTGGAGCACGTTTATGAGCAATCATCCTATTCGTCGCGCACTGCTGTCGGTGTTTTATAAAGATGGCATCGTTGAGCTTGCGCAGGATCTTCATCGGCGAGGAGTAGAACTCTTAAGCACTGGCGGGACCTATGTGGCTCTGCAGCAAGCGGGCTTGCCGGTGATTGAGGTAGCAGAGTATACGGGGTTTCCCGAAATGATGGATGGCCGAGTGAAGACCTTGCATCCCAAGATTCACGGTGGGCTCCTTGCAGTGCGCGATGATACAGCGCATATGTCGCAGGCCCAATCCCATGACATTGGTATGATTGATTGTGTTGTGGTGAATCTGTACCCCTTTGAGGCAACCTGTGACGACCCCCAAAGCAGTGCCGCTGATCGGATAGAGAAAATCGACATTGGCGGGCCTTCTATGCTGCGCTCAGCGGCTAAAAATCATGCCTCGGTGACCGTTATTACTGACCCTGAGGATTACGCAGCCCTGCGCCACGAGCTCGAGGAACATGATGGCGCAACCTCATTGGCTTTTCGGCGACGTTGTGCCCGTGCAGTGTTCCGTATCACAAGCCGTTATGATGCCTTGATAGCTGAGGAGCTTCTCGCCCAGGAGGACAACGAAACCCAGGCGTCTGAACGCTATCCATCTGAGATGGCTTTGCCCTTGCGCAAGATTGATGAATTACGATATGGTGAAAATCCACACCAATCAGCTGCGTTTTATAGCATGCGCTTGCCAGGATCCTGCGGCCTTGCCTCTGCTCAGCAACTCCACGGCAAAGCCCTCAGTTATAACAATATCATGGATGCCGATGCCGCCTGGGAGTTGGTGCGTGAATTTCAGCAAACCGCATGTGCTGTCATCAAGCATACCAACCCATGCGGCTGTGCGGTGGCATCCAGCCAAGTAGAAGCCTTCGTTCGAGCCTGGGAAGGGGATCCGCAGGCGGCATTTGGTTCGATTATAGCCTTCAATCAGCCAATGGATGCAGCCACCGCCGAGGCCCTTGCTGAACCTGGGCGCTTTGTTGAAGCCATTGTTGCCCCATCTTTTAGTGATGAGGCTATCAGCATTTTAACCACAAAGCCGCGTTGGAAAGCCAATGTGCGGCTTCTTGCAGCAGGGGATCCGCAGCCCATACCAGGACGAGCCCGGTATTGTAAAAACATCCTTGGAGGTCTTTTAATTCAAGATGTGGATCATCGTGGATGGGAGCCCAATGCCTTGAGTGTGGTGACCCAGCGCAGCCCAAGTATGGATGAATTGGCTGATCTGGAACTTGCGTGGCCCATTGTCAAACATCTCAAATCCAACGCCATTTGTCTCGTGAAAGATGGTTGTCTGGTGGGGGCTGGTGCGGGTCAGATGAGTCGCGTTGCCAGTGTACGTATTGCCGTAGAGCAAGCAGGTGAGCGTGCCCAAGGAGCAGTGCTGGCCTCTGATGCCTTCTTCCCCTTTCCAGACGGCCTGCAGGTGGCGATAGAAGCAGGTGTACGGGCGGTGATCCAGCCTGGAGGTAGCAAAGGTGATCCCGCGGTAATTGCTGCCGCCGATGAGGCTCAGGTAGCCATGGTGTGCACGGGTGTTCGCCATTTCCGCCATTAGGCCTCGGTTGGTTGGTACAGACATGGTCATAGGAGGTACTCACAATGGTCTATCGTTCCTTGCGCTGGCGTGGTGATGACGCAGTAGCAGTTGAAAATGACCATGTACGGGTTGTTGTTACTCGACATGGAGGACAGATCGCTTCCTTGCAGGCGGTTGGAGGGCCAGAAATGCTTTGGCAGCCACCGTGGCCAGGGCAACGACCTCAGCACGCTGACCATCGTTGGGGTCCCCAGACTGAAGCGCCCTTGTTGGCCAATATTTGTGGCTGGAACCTCTGTCTCGACCGTTTTGGTGTGCGCCCCGACGATGGCGGCCGCCCTTTACACGGCGAGGCAGGGATTACTCCCTGGCGTTTGTTGCCGCAGTCACCATCTGCCCTGCGCATGGACTGCACCCTGCCATTGGCTGGTCTTTGTGTGCAGCGGCACCTTGCCCTGGATGGAGGGAGTCTTGTGGTCGACACCATTGTCGAGAGTCAGCACAGGAGCCCACGCGATATTGAATGGTGCGAACACATCTCCTTGAGCCCAACCATCCTTGATGGCGCGGAATTAGATGCAGACCTGGAAGCGGCAATGCTTCACCCTGACCCTGGTGCCCATGCACGCAGCCGCTTCCCTGAGCATCTTCCTGGTGCCTGTGTTCCCACTGATCAGGCCTTAGCCATGCCCCGTGCAGATGATCCGCCAGCTGGCGACATTGTTGCCGGAGCCTTGCGCAGTGGAGGATGGGCAGTTCGTAATCCTGAACTGGGCTGGCAGCTGGACTGTGGCTTTGTGGCTGAGGATTTCCCCTGGTTGTGCATGTGGACCGAGCACTACGCGCGCTCCAGTGCTCCGTGGAATGGGGTCACTCGGGTGCGAGGGATGGAATGTTCTACCAAGCCTTTTCCCGAAGGTCTTGCCCCCGCATCGCGCAGGCCAACTCTTCTTGGTCGCCCTACCACCTGTACTATTCCCGCCCATGGCCGACTGACTCGCCGCATAACCCTCTCCCTGCGCGCCATAAAGTAAGGTCCTATTTTCCTTGCGCTCAGACAGGAGTGCAGGGCAACGGAAAACTTGCCCCCCGGGAAGGGGGGTAAGGTCTCCCGATCGACAGGTAAAAAACGCCGTAAATGGTCGCTTTTTAAGCTAAAAGGATGTCCCGGGAAGCCGGCATACCTTCACCCATGGTGAGCGTTGAGTTGCTCTGCCATTTTCTTAATAAAGAGAAGGTGTGCGAGCCTTGGGTATGGGAACGAGTGTTGTCAGCCTTTTACCCTTACGGTAAGGGCCAGTTGAGGCAGTCATCACTCATAGGAAATGGCTCGTTTGCCACATAGCTTGCGGCAGCGGGATGTCCGCCGCCGCCGCGATTGCTGGCAATGCTACCACAGTCGACACGGGGTGAGCGTAGAACATGAACCCACCGACCATCACTACGCAGGAAAAACATAATCGCCATATCCATGCCTTTGCCACCCTGGTCTTTGCTTTGGGTGACTTTGGCTCCAATGTCAGAATGGTCGATTTGTGCGTTGACAACCAAGGCGGTGGTGCCGCGTAGCCCGTACGGTTCCTCCACGCTCACACCATGGCCGATGGTACGTTGCACGCGATCGTCCAGGGCCTTTAAAATGGGAATACCTTTGCGACGCATGCGTTCAAGGTCGGCATCAAGCAAGCTGTGAAAATTGCGATCACCATAGGTGGCAAAAAGTCCTGCGGTGATTTCGCGTGCATCAGGAAGCTTCCATAGCCAAAGATCCTTATCTTTGACATAATGTAACACTTGCGGCATATCCTCGTTGGGATAGAGAACCTTCCAAGCCAAAGAGGCGCCACATTCACTGGTGTCGAGGATCCCCCAGCCTAAGCGCTGATGCATTTCCAGGTTAGTTTGGTGGTGATCAATCCACACGACCTCACTGGCCTCTTTATGGATGCGACGCATCTCCTCCTCATCCAAGGCAAAGTCGAGTATATAGACTTTGCGCCCAAGCACGGGATGGCGTAAAGTATTGCCATATTGCAGTGGCTGATAAATGCCTTTGCCCTGCTCGTAACGTCGCACTACCGCAGCCGAAGCTCGGCCGTCAAGGCAATTACGGTGAAAGACAACAACAGGGGGTAAGGTCATGGGCCTAGCCTTGGTGAGAGTGGCTCTTGTGCAAGGCCTGTTTTCTCCACTGATCGCAGGGAGACTTCCATGGTATCCACAAAGAAGTACTCGCTTTGCGAGACATACTTTTGGCGGTAAAAAGGCGTGATCAGTTTTTATCTGGCTGATCAGGAAGACAGTGGTCCCTGGCTACGCTTTAAGCCGCCCTGGTTGAACTCGTAGGCCGTGGTTGTCTTGGTGGGGATGAAGATATCCTGCGTAATCTTCTAGGATGTAGGCAAGCTCCTTGTGGCCATAAGAGGCGTTCGCCGCCTGGACCACAACACGTACTTCCATCGAATATAATGTGGAGATCTACCATGGATTTGGCAGCACAGTTACAATCCCTTCGTGATCAGGGAGTAGCCGCCGTGGCGGCCGCAGGTGATAGTGACGAACTTGAAGTGCTCCGTGTGGAGTACCTCGGGAGAAATGGGAAGTTAAAGGCTCTTAGTAAGGCTTTTGCCGATGAGCCTGGTGAGCGCAAGCGAACATTGGGGCCCATTCTTGGTGAAACCACTGAAGCCCTGCGCTCAGCCTTTGCTGACAAGATGAGTGCCTTATCGAGGGCTGATGAAGAAGAGTCCATCGATATTACCCTTCCCCGTCAGCAGCAGCAAGTGCGCGGGAGCATTCACCCTATTACCCAGGTCGCAGCTGAAGTAGAGCGCGTCTTTTGCGGTATGGGCTTTGATGTTATTGATGGCCCACATATAGAGGAAGATCAATTTAATTTTTCGCTTCTCAATATCCCTGATGATCATCCTGCGCGCGATGCCCACGATACCTTCTGGATGCGGCATGGACGCTTGCTGCGCACTCATACATCGGCGGTCCAAGCGCGTGTGTACGCCCAAGAGCAACCACCCTTACGCAAGGTTGTGATTGGAAAAGTGTTTCGCTATGATGAGGTTGATGCAACCCATGACACCACCTTTACCCAGGTAGAGGGCTTTCTTATTGATCGCGATATTCATGCCGGGCATCTCGTGGCAACGTTAAAAACCACTATCCGTGCCGTACTGCAACGGGATGATGTTGAATTGCGCTTGCGTCCCAGTTTCTTCCCTTTTGTTGAGCCAGGGTTTGAGGTGGACGTGCGTATCCCCGGTTCGCCAGGACGTTTTGGCCAATGGGTAGAGTTGCTTGGATGTGGTATGGTGCATCCCGAGGTGCTGCGGGCTGGCAATATTGATCCCAGTATATACTCAGGCTTTGCCTTCGGCCTGGGCTTGGAGCGGTTGACCATGCTCCGTCACGGCATTGATGATATCCGCTTTTTAAATGCTGGAGATCTGCGCAGTCTGCACCAATTCGCCAGCTAAAAGTGTAAACCTAAAAACCGCAATAGCACCCCATCTTCTGTGAGCAACATGCCGG
Source organism: Planctomycetota bacterium (assembly GCA_007693455.1). Taxonomy (GTDB): domain Bacteria; phylum Planctomycetota; class UBA11346; order UBA11346; family UBA11346; genus REDP01. The sequence goes on from REDP01000272.1 coordinate 16,857, forward strand.
CGGGGGCATGTTG
>REDP01000026.1 GCA_007693455.1 Planctomycetota bacterium
TATATCGCGCCAGCGTCCTGGTCTGGCAACCTGATCAACGCTGGATAGCAGGACGACAGTCGCCGCCGGGAAATCACCGCGAGCGTGGTACCCATTGCAAATTAAGAAGTAAGCGAGGTCGCTATAGGTGGTCATGCGCCTGCTGAAGGCTGTGATTTCGATAAGATTGGTGCAGTTTTGCTGGAGGGGTTTATTTTTATCGATACATAATGTGCGTGTCCCTATTTTATGTCGTTTGCCTGGCGGGGTGAGGCGCTAGGCTGGGTTCATGCCTACCTTTCGTATTGATATATTGCCGTGTGAGTCCCATCCTGATCCTCATTTGGTGCATGAAGCGCATTCTTTGGGGTTAACCCATTTGCACGACTGTCGCCGTAGTACGTATTACCTGCTGCAGGGGGATTGTGACGATGTTGCGGTTCGCGATTTGGCGCGGCAGCTTCTATGTGATCCCGTTACCCAGCAAGTACATATGGGTGACCTTTCGGTTTCGGGTAGGCGCGTGATAGAGGTCCAGAAAAAGCCTGGGGTGATGGATCCCGTGGAGGCTTCAGTGATCAAAGGTGCTGCTGACTGCGGAGTGCGTCTACAGGCTGTACGGGTTGGCACTAGGGTGGAGGTGGCTGATGCCACGGATGCTGACTGTCAGACCTTTGCGTGGAAATATCTCGCCAATCAGGCTATTGAAGACGTTGCAATTGATCCAGAGCAGGCCTTGCGTTTCCCACAACCTAGCGGTGATAGTCGCCATGAACGAACCGAGGTGCCCCTGTGTGATCTCGACGACGATGCCTTGTTGCTGCTTTCTCGTGATGGCTGCCTTTCTTTGGATTTGGCAGAGATGCAGACTGTGCAGAAACATTTTCGTGATTTGGGGCGAGAGCCCACCGATGCCGAATTGGAAAGTATAGCACAAACCTGGTCTGAGCACTGCGTACATAAAACCCTCAAGGGAATTATCGACTACCACGGCCCTGATGGTTCCCGAATTATCGATAATCTCCTCAAGCAAACCATTGCTCGCGCCACTAAGGAGCTGGATTGCTCGTGGTGCTGGTCGGTTTTTGTTGATAATTCAGGGGTTATTGAATTTACCCCTGATACGGGTATCTGCATTAAGGTGGAAACCCATAACCATCCCTCGGCGATTGAGCCCTATGGTGGTGCCAATACAGGTTTGGGTGGAGTTATTCGCGATATTTTAGGAACAGGCCTTGGTGCTCGACCGATTTTCAATACGGATGTATTTTGCTTTGGGGACTTGACTACCGCGCCCGCAGACTTGCCTCCAGGAACCATTCATCCGCGCCATTTGATGAAACGCGTGGTGGCCGGCGTCCGCGATTATGGTAATCGCATGGGTATTCCCACGGTGAACGGTGCTGTGCGTTTTGACCAGCGATATGTTGGCAATCCCCTCGTATTTTGTGGAACCGCGGGCATTATTCCCCGAGAATATGTATTCGGCGAAGCACGCCCTGGAGATCAGGTGCTCCTGATAGGCGGTCGTACTGGTCGTGATGGTATTCATGGTGCAACCTTCTCGTCCATCGAATTGACCGAAGAATCAGAAACCGTTTCCAGTGGCGCCGTGCAAATTGGTAATCCCATAGAAGAGAAGAAGGTAGCCGATACCTTCTTGCAAGCCCGCGATGCAGGGTGCTTCTCGGCTACTACCGATTGCGGCGCAGGTGGCATCTCATCGGCGATAGGCGAAATGGGGGCCGAAGAGGGGGTGCGTGTGCACTTGGACCGAGTGCCGCTCAAATATGATGGCCTGAGTTATGCTGAGATTTGGATCTCCGAGTCTCAGGAGCGCTTAGTTGCGGCAGTCCCCAAAGATAAACTGGCGCAGGCATTGGAAATTTTTGCCGCAGAGCATGTGGAAGCCACGGTAGTTGGGGAAATTACCGGCAATAAAAAACTGGAGCTTTTTTACGGTGAGAGTCAAGTAGCTGACCTTGATATGCATTTTTTACATGAGGGTCTGCCGCGTCTTTCTCGGAAGGCTATTTTTAAGCGACCGTATGAAGAAAAAGCTCGATTTGATGCCCCTCAGGATCATCGAGAGACCCTTAAAGCAGTATTGGCTCGTCCCAATGTGGCGAGCAAAGAGTGGGTCATTCGTCAGTATGATCACGAAGTTCAAGCTGGCAGTATCATCAAACCCTTAGTGGGCATTAGCCATGATGGTCCATCTGATGCGGCGGTAGTTGCGCCCGTGTTGGGGCGTAATCGCGGTGTGGCGGTTGCCTGCGGATTGAATACCTGTTACAGCGATGTGGATGCCTATCACGCTGCTGCTGCGGGTATTGAGGAGGCATTGCGCAATCTGGTGTGTGTTGGAGCGCCCCTCGACCAGGTTGCATTGTTGGATAATTTCTCTTGGGGTAACTGTACTAAACCAGAAAATCTTGGGGCCTTGGTGCGTGCCTGTGAGGCCTGCTATGATTTAGCTAAGCATTACGGAACACCGTTTATTTCTGGGAAAGATAGTCTTAACAACGAATATACCCATGGCGGTGAAACGATTGTTATCCCCCATACTCTTCTGATTACCGCTATGACGGTGATGCCAGATGTTTCCACGGCCATAAGCATGGATGTTAAACAGGCTGGTGATGCGGTTATTGTTGTGGGCCAATGTGCGCGTGAATTGGGAGGCAGTGAGTTTCTTGCAGCGGTCGGCGGAAGTAAAGGTTTTGTTCCAAAGCTCGATAAAGAGCGCTCGCGCCAGATCTTGCATGCTGTTGCTGCTGCTACGGCTACTGGTGCAGTGAATGCCGCTCATGATGTCAGTGATGGTGGCCTTGCGGTGACACTTGCAGAGATGTCTTTTGCTGGTGGTATGGGTATGGACATTGATGCCGATCGCATCCCTCGCGATGGCGATGTGCGCGATCTTGCTACCCTTCTCTATAGTGAGAGTCTTTCGCGCATCGTTTTGACCGTTCCTAGTGAACGGGTGACGCAGGTGCGTCATATTCTTGCTGATGTCCCCCATGAGTTTATTGGTGCTGTTGTCGAGGATCCTGAGTTACGGATTCATGGTCTGGGTGAGTCCTTTACTGCGCCCATAGCCGAATTAAAAGAAGCTTGGCAGTCGGGCCTGGCTGTGCTCGAGGATTAGTAGGAAAGGGCGCTGTCTCGGTTGTTCTATTGCTTGAGAATATTGCTTGTAAGGGAATGAAGTATGGATTCACCCCCTGGCGAAGGTGACACCTTGGCAAATCTTCATGATCTTGCCGAACAACTGCGTCAGCACGATCAGCGCTATTATAGCCAGGCTCAGCCAAGTATCAGTGATGCCGAGTATGATGCATTGCGGCGGTCCTATGATGAATTGGCTGACTCCCTAGGCATCGCTCTAGAAGAGCGATATACCAGTAGCGTTGGCGATGATCATGTAGAAGGATTTACCACGGTTGCGCATGTGGTCCCCATGCTTTCTTTGGAAAAAGTCTATGATCAAGAGGATATACAACGTTTCGCCGATGCGCTCCGTCGTGCCTTA
>REDP01000055.1 GCA_007693455.1 Planctomycetota bacterium
GCCACACCGCTATAATGGCATAGGACCACGGGAACTACCCGATTTACCGCAGGTGGCACAGGCGCTTCGCGATCGCCAACCTGGGCTCGCCCTGGCCCTGGCTGAAAGCTTGGCCGAGCGACATGATGCCGAGAGCGCCCAGGGGACCCAGGCGCGGCAGGCGCAAACAGCTTTGCGGCAATGGGGCGAAGAGGCCGCCGCAAGGGCAAAGACCCTCTTTGCCTCCGACCCCGTGGCGGGAGCCGAACGGATGGTGGCCCTGGGCGATGACTTTTCCCGCAGCAGCCTGGGAGAGGATTTTAAGGCTCGGGTGGATCGCCTACGACAAGATCCGCGCTTGCGGGCGGAAATCCCCGCCCATCGCCTCCTCCTGGAGATGGAGCAGGCTGCCAGCGCCCTACGCGCCGCCGCCGATACCAGTGACTTTTCTGATCCTGCCGTGCAACGACGCCATCAACAACACCTGCAACCCCTTGCCCAGCGCTATCGCAGTTTGCGTCAGCGACACAGCGCAACGGTAAGCTATCACAAGGCCCGCGCACTCCTGATGAGCCTGGGCATAGAGCCGAATTAGCCACAGCTTGGCGGCGCGGCGCATCACGCCAACACGGCACCCCATCCATGGCCAATATTGGCACGCTCTCCTTATTCGCCGGGGTCACCGTTCGCCGTAAAAACAGTCAGGTCAAGATGGGCCCAGGTCCAGAATAAGGACCAGCGGCCAGCGGCGAGGGGATTGCTCATGGCCAGAAGGCGTTGCCGGTCCTCATCCCAGGCCACGCGCAGGGTCTTTGCCTGGCGGGCATCTGGCGCCAGCCAGCCGGGACGAAAGATCACCGCTGGTTCTTCTGCCCCTTGGGGTGGCACAAAGCGCAGCCCATCCGCACTCACCGCGGCGACAATGGCCGTGGGCGGCCAGGTATTACCGCCGGTGAGTAGGTAGCCGTGTTCGCCAATGGCGCTTACCTGGGGAAACAGCCAGCCACCACCCAGACCCTGCAAGGCATTGTGAACCTCGCCCTGCTCATCGCGCACAAAGGTCCATGGGCCCTCGGGCCTATCGGCTTCGAGTACCGCCAACGGTGCACCCAGATTTTGATTATACATGCGCAGGCGACCATCGGGTAATTGCACAATGCCGCCACCTTCACAGCGGATGCGCTTGCCGGCGCGGCGTTGTTCAGCCAGCCAGACCTCGGCCTCGCCCGCTGGGGGGCCAAGATGGCGCCAGCCATCAACGCCGTTGGCGGAATAAAAAAGGGCCGGGAACAATTCGCTGCGTCCACCATCGTAAGCCGGGCCAATGCTGGCGAGCACCAGCACTGAACCATCGTTGAGGCGTGTGGCCGAGCTGCGGCTCATAATGGGGCTGTCTCGGCCTCCCAATTCCTGGTCGTAGTCATGAATAATTTCCGCGTTAAAGCGCGGCAGCACCCGCTCTAAATCGCTGGGATCGGGGCCAGAGAGATGGATCACCGCATCATGCCCTTGGAAATGGGCGTTAAACCAGAGCCCCACCTGGCCGTTCTCTAGCACCTCCAAGCTGTAATAGCTGGTGGAAATCTCTACCGGTTGCCAAGCGCCGTAGCTCATCCAGTCCGGCGGCGCATCCTCGGCAACTACGGCCGAGCACAGTAAGCACGTTGACAGCAGGAAAGCGAGAGTGCGATGCGGCATGGCCGAGCTCCTAAAGCGCGGTGGTATGGTTAGGAGTAGTGCCCGTGCATTTCTGGGGTATCGGGGAGATGGCGGAGATCATCACGCATACTGCCATCGCTGCCATAGATCACCGGGGCGATGAGACAGTCGCGAATGCGATCGATGCGTCGATCGCGGTAGCGGCACCACACATGGTAGTCTTGATCGCGCCAGGTAAAAAAGTCACCATGGGCATAGGGCGAATCCAATTGATAGCCGGTACCCACGCAGCCCCGAGCCACATAGGGCCCGTAGAGCGATGAAGCGGTGGCATAGTAGCCAGAGCAGCTGAGGTAATAGCGACCGCCGTGTTTATGGAGGCTATTTTTATCCATTTCGGGAAAGAATCCCTGACGATCCAATTCCAGGATGCGTGGTTCCTCGGCCAAGCGGGTCATGGATTCGTGGAGTCGGGCAATGCGATAATCGCCGTGGCCCCAAATAAGATAGGCGCTGCCGTCATCGTCAATAAATACCGAGGGGTCAAAGGAATCCACCAGGGGTGCACCCAAGGCATCCCGCCATGGCCCCGCTGGATGCTCTGCCACCATCACCCCCACACTACGGCTGCGATCAGAAAAGTACCAATAGTAGCGGCCATTCCGCGCCACAATATCACCAGCCCAGCAGTCAGTACTGCCCGTGCCTAAATAGGTATCGGCGGGTTCAATGCTGCCCACGTGCTCCCAGCTTTGTAAATCCCTTGAACGATAAATGCGCCAGTCGGGCATCACCCAGGTGGGCACCTCGTGGCCCACATCGTGGCCGGTGAATAGCCACACCGTGTCGCCCTCCACCAGGGCGTGGGGGTCGGCCATGCCGGCTTCATCAATGAGGGGGTTGGTGAGTCTTGTTGCTTGGGTCATGCTGCGATACCTGCGCTTTCGGTGTGCTCTGTGGGTGGCGCATGCTTTTGAGACTACCCGTGAGCTTGATACGACAATACTGAGCTATGGTCAGGGTGCAGGGCGGCGCAAAGCCTGCCCCCAGGATAGCCGATCTCCTGATCAATGGCAGCAGTAAGCGGCTTGAGTTCGTGTTCGTGTATTAATCAGAGCTTCTCAAAAGCTAGCGCACGAATGGGGAGATCAGAACTGAGGCAGGGTCCGGATAGGGGTTTGAAGCCCCAATGGGGCTTCGCAGGATAGCCCAGGGTTGCACGCAACGCGTGCTACCCTGGGTGTGCATGCCTTGTGTATCAACCCTGAAAGGGTTGCGCAGGCTCAGAGCAGGCGTAATGCGCAGTGCTTGTTTAAAAAGAATATGCCCATGACTGGCGGCTCATTTTCGGAGCGGAGCAGGATGGCGCCACAATATATACGCCTTCGCAACCCCGTTGGGGTTGACCCTCTTTCCCTTCCATTCCCAGGGTAGCGCCCAGGGAGCGCAACCCTGGGCTGGGTTACGGAGCCCCGTTGGGGATCGACCAGGCCACACGCCTGGATTTCGGCAATGCTTAATTGGTCTCCCAATCGGCCTGCAAAAGCCCCCGAATAGGACGCTTTTTTGTGCCCAAAAACATGCCCAGCGAAGCGGACATTTCTTTTCCTTGGGGCAGATGGGGCCACGCTAGCCTGTGTATTATGGGCAGATTGCCGGTGTACTACAGCAGATCTTTACCTAATCTTTATCGTTCCGTCGTTTACTGGCCGCTGCACATAACCCGCTTGCGTGGCTTGCTGTACAATAAGGACCTCACCTATGTTACGTACCCTGACCGTATGTCTATTCACCCTGCTATGTGGCACCGCCGCTGCCAGCGAAGTCGTCCTGAATCCCTATGCGGGGGTAGATTGGGCCACTGCAGAGC
>REDP01000094.1 GCA_007693455.1 Planctomycetota bacterium
AATAATAGGTTGTTCCGGGCAGTAAGTCGCTGTGCACAAGCTGTAGATCGTACTGATGCGCAAGCAGGTCTTCCTCACCCAATGCTGGGCTGGTGGACAGGTATACCTTGCGATGGGTGGCGGCGCTGCCATGTTGCCATTGCAGGGCAACCTGGTTGGCATTTTCCAGAATCGCACCGTTGGCGGGAGAAGGATTGCTGGCAGCACTCGGCATTTGGGCTAAATAGTCCTTGAGCCATGTCATTGCCAAGCGCTCTTCTCCTTCGCTGCTCACCAGCCAACCGTGTTCGCGCCACATCGTCCCTTCAACATGACCCCATAGGGTAACCCCACGTACGGCCGGATGCTCCCAGAATAATGCAAAAAGCTCACGGAACTTATTGCGATGGGTAGTATCATTGCTGATATTGAGATCAAATTCGCTAATATAGACAGGGAGTCCTGTGCTTTCATATAGCGTATCCAACCTCTGGCGGACTGCATCGACACTGGTCCCCTCCAGGAAGTGGGCCTGGCACCCAATGCCGTCAATGAGATCGCTTTTTTGCAGCAAGTTAACGATCTCAATCATCGTGTGCATCACCGAATCGCGCTTCAGCACATCGTAATCATTGAGGATGAGGGTAGCATTTGGAGCGTGTTTACGGGCCTTCGCGTAAGACCATATAACCCAGTCCCAGCCACTTTCTCCATCGCCACCAAGACCGTCACGGTAGGGTGGTTTATCGTGAGGCGCTTCATTGACAACATCGATGAGATGAATGCCCGGGTAGCGATCGGCAAAGGCTTTGATCCAGCGTTCTGCAGCCCAAGCGGCGTTGTCGTTATCAACCCAATTCGGCACCGAATGCGCGTGGCCCCAAATAAAAGCATGCTGCTTGACGATCATGTGTCGATCGGCAGCATATTCCATCATTGCGTCAAGCCTTCCCCAGTTCCAATAATCTTCACCGTCGCGTTGAACCGGGCCCCATTTACCAACATTTTCAGGGGTGACCTGATTAAAAAGCGTGCCCAAGTAAGGATCGGCCATGTCTTGCCGCCACCAATTCTGCCAGATACTTCCGAGGAATTTTTCTTCTTCTGTGTATGCCTCAAGCAGGGGGAGGACAAAAAGCAATGCAAGAATAAGATATCTCTGTAGGAGCCAGGGATGTTGCATAGGGTTATACCATAATTAGAAACTGAGTGAGCGTCTCGTGCAAGACTTCTTGATAAACGCAGCGATCAAATGACCCCAGACAGGGTAAGCGTGGGTGCATCATTTAGGAGTCTTTGACGGGTGGGGACGAGGGGCGAAAGACATCCCAGCGCCTCTGGATTACTGTGACAAAACAGTTTTTATCTGTGGCTTTAGCGAGGTGACTGAAACTACTGTAGGCTGCTGGGAATGGAGTCATGGAGTTGGAAGCTACAGGGGGCAGCGGGGTCATAAATGCCGCTATCAAGAATGCTTCCGCTTGGACGAGCGACCACTGTTTGGTTAACGATGACTGTGGCGCTGGCGTCCTCGTGATCGCCAACCATCAGACGTACCTGCCGGCTCGGAAGTTCAGGGATATCAACGACGCCATCGAAATTAACGGCTTCACTGCGGCGAGCATTCGCTAGGGAGGGATCGAATACCACTCGCCAGGGAAAGGGCGAGGGACCTGTATCGTGGGTCATTCGTTGTCTATCGACACGCAGCGGTGAGAAGAAAGAAGAGAGCTGAACCACCAACGTGTCTCCATGAAAGGCGATGGCTGTGGGGACTGCCGAATTGGTGTTACCATTGCTTAACCGGGCGCGGATATAGGTGCCTGTGTCGGGTGTGCCAGTATTGGGGTCAACCCTAAGGGCCACGGTTACCTTAGGACCACCACCAGAGCCATAGTCCCTTAACCAGCCATTATTGGTAAACCGCCGGACAGTGCCAGCATCGTTACTGCCGCCATCGACGGTAATTAATACATAAAGGCGTTCGTACCCATCCCAGATTAAACCGACGGCGCGGCTATCTACCGCGGTGGCATCAATGTCGGTGCGCTGCCAGGTCTTTACTGCATCACTCCCTTGGCCATCGAAGCGCATGATAATAGGGTCCTGACGAATGCTGGTAACTTGACGATAGCCAGCAATAAAGGTGACATCCCCCATGTTTAAGGCTAATGCGCCTTTATCCATGGCTGAGGCAAGGGTTTCACCATCGGTTAAACGAACCGAGTTTGAGGTGACCACCCCTTCGGTTGCGCCCAGGATACTCGTGGCCAGGAGGGTAATGATGAGTCGAAACACGGTCATATTCTTATCTCCGGCAACGGGGAGACCACAGACAGAAGACATTCCAGCAGGAAGGTGACTCACACGGGATCAAGGCTGATATGATGCCATTTGCGTGATAGGCGGCCTGTAAATCGTGTCGAAAGAGGGGGACAATCACATAGGAGCTTATAGTTTTTGCAATTTTGAGTAAGGGAGGGCAGAGTGTGATGGTTTATGAGCGGCCCTATAAACCACCAAATAAGGCACACCTGCTGCGCGATCTTCCCTATTATCAATGTCGAGCGGGACTCGGCGTCCCCAGGGCAGAGTCTAGAGAAGCGCCCTTTGTCGATCAATGTTAGATTTTTTTTTAAAAGGCCGGAATCTGAGGCGGACAATCACAGTAAGACACCTGGCGGGTCAAATTTATCAAAAGCCTGCGCTGATGTATGCCCTTTGATAATCCACCGGGTGTGTCAACATATCCGTTGATCCTTGCAGAGGGTGAGTTGCTTTCTGGCTTGACTGATTGTACTTAATTCATGAACTTTGCACAACGATTCCGCGGTTCGTCTCTAGCGGCCATAGTTAATAGTTGTCTTATCCGTTTTTGTCGCCCTCCCTGTCTATTTCAACACAAAATCCGGCGAAATAGGTGTAGATCATGCGCCTGTGGGAAGTGTGGGAAGAATTATCCACACTCCCGCCATCAAACAACACGAGCTTCCTCCGTCCCAGCGTCCCCGGTTTCAGGCTAAGCCGCTGTGGCACCAGGCGGCCGCCGCAGATGTGGTACTTAGGGAAACACGTATCCCAGATGGCGAGGGAGAGCAACGCATCATTATTGCAAAGCGGCCAGGTGCCCCCTATCCCCTGGTGCGAGCGGTGGAGAGCTGGAAACCCGGTGCCGGGGCCAATCTACAACTGCGACGGCGCGAGGAAATGGTCGCCGATCACCTCTTGGTCACTGCAGGGGAGGGAATCAGTGCCGCAGAGATTATTGCCCTTGCACAGCGGTTGGGCTGTGAGGTGCGCGCCCATATCGGGGGCCATAATCGCTATCTTGTGAGTTTCCCCCTAGACCACCATCTTACCTTTGAGGAGTTACGCCATCAAGTCCATACAGCTGCGGAAGTGCGTTTTGCCGAGCCAGACCATTACCACTACTGGCTTGAGACAATACCCAACGATCCGCGTCTCGGCGATCTTTGGGGCTTGTTGAACGAGGGTCAGGAAG
>REDP01000143.1 GCA_007693455.1 Planctomycetota bacterium
CGGTGCATGCTTTTAACGCAAAAAGCGCCCTATTCAGGTCGTTTTTGCAGGCCGATCAGGGGATGGGCCATCCCAAATCCACGCCGTCATTCTTCGTCCGCATGGTCGCGCGCTTCTTGCACAAGCCGCTCCAGCAGTTGGCTGATCTGGGCGCGGGTGGCTTCGGGGGTATCGGCAATGAGCTGGGTTGCCGCCACCCGGCCCGCAGCATCCACTACCACAACACTGGGAATGGCGGTGATATGCCATTGACTGTCGAGCGTGCCATCCCAGCCCAATCCCTCACCGATAACGGGGTGTGTTATGCCATAGACCGCGCGATAGTCGGCAAGATTGCGCAGCGTGTCTTGATTATCCAACGTAACCTCAACTACCGTGATCTGATCGAAGAATTGATCGGAGATGCGCACAATCTGCGGGGTGATTTCCCGCGCGGCCTGCGACCAGGAGGCGCTAAAATAGACCAGAATAGGCTGCCCCACATGCTCCTGGATATCCCATTCCCCTGCAGCATTATCCTGGCGTGCTGCGCGTAACGGTGGCGCGGGAGAACCCACCATTTCTTGAGCACCCGTGTAGAGAATTTCACGTACGATAGCCACAGCGGGGTCATCGTTGAGGGTTTCCAGGTATGCCTCAATGTCTCCTGGCTGGGCGCCAGAACGCTCCATCGCGGTAATGCGCAGGGACAGCACGGGAACCCGGTGATCCGGATGCTCCTGCGCGAGCAATTCCAGGGATTGATCAAAATATGCGAGGGCCTGGGTATGATCGTCGCCCACTTGCCCCATGGCCAACTGCCCCGCCAGGGAAAGGGCACGGGCGTGGACCAGGGGACCAAAGTCCCCATGACGTTGCAGGCGCTGCAGGGGATCGTCCAATTGCGGATCTGGCTCATCGGGATCATCCAAGCGCAACTGCCAAACCGCCACCAGGGCAAGGCCTGCCCGCTGCCGCAGGGCTTCATTCATTCCCGCATGCGATAAGGCCGCAGTGATCCACTGCTGGGCTGACTCAACCTGACGAACGGCTAGCCAAGCTTCTCCCGCATGCAGCAGCAAATCGGCCTGTGCCGATGCATCCAAGCCCAATTCATCAGCCACCTGGGCGGCTTCGCTCAAGGTCTCTGGCCACCGGGTATTGCCCGGCTCTTGACGCTCATCTTCAGGGATATCATGCATCAATTCCCGCAGAATATGATCAAGCTCTGCGGCTGACGCCGAAGGGGCTCCTCCGGCAAACCACAACAAAGCCCCCATCACCATCGTTATCAAGACGCGCGCACGAATAAGCATGGGCGAAATATACCGTGTTCGTGCATAAGGTCCATGCACAGTGCCCCTGCGGCAGCTTCCTCGCAGGGCACCTCAGGGCTTACCAAGATGACGATCAAAGAAGTAAACTTTAAACCGCTCGACCCCTGCTCGCTGAAGCAGCATTTCCCTCGAGCAAAAGAGCGTTAGACTCAGCCCCTATGCAGTATGTATCGTTTGCCCCCTTGCGCCAATCTGGCAGCAGCCTTATCCGCTTTCTGATTACCGTGGTAGCCTTAGCCGTAGTAATCTATGTGGCCTGGATCACCTGGAGCACTTTTAGCCGCACCGGCAGTGCCGATCCTCGTGCAGTCTTTGATCAGGAACAGCGCCAAGCCGCTCATGATGATGCTAGGCCACATTTTGACCGCGTCTTGCAGTTGGGGACTGGCGCGATCACCCGCCTGCGCCAACTGAATGCCGACACCTTTGGTCCAGGTGGACTGATCGATCAGGCCTCAGACTGGGTGCGCAACGGCGTTGAAGGCAATGCGCCCATTCAAGAGGCCCTGAACCGACGCGATGAAGGCAGTAGCGCCGTAAGTCCCGAAACCGCACAGCTGGAAGCACAGCTTGTACGTGCTGAGGCAACCTTCCAGCAAGCGCTGGCCCGCTACCAGCAAGCCGAGGGCGATGGCGATGATGGTTCATGGTCACCAGAGCAGCGTGAACACGTACTGGCCGCTGCTGGTGAATTGAGCCAGGTCCACGACCTGCTTTATGACGCCGATCATGGCGGTGCCTTTGGTGTGGTGGCCGCCTATCGCGCTCGTCCCGATCACCACCGCCCAGCAGGCGATCACGCTGCTGCCATGGCCGAACACACCCGACAATTATCTGCGGCGGCGCAGGCCATGGCCGAAAATCTCTAATCCCAACGCATCTGCTTTCCCCTCTTTCGCTGCGGGCATTGGCGCCGCAGCACGACAACCCCTAAGGAGCTAATTCTATGAGCGACCCCTTTAAGGCCTACGATATCCGCGGCGTCTACCCCGACCAACTTGATGAGGATCTTGCCTATCATATTGGCAATGCCTGCGCCCAAGTGCTACAGTTGCAGGGCAAACGCTATGCCGTGGGTCGTGATATGCGTGTTTCTGGACCCGCACTCAAGCAGGCATTTAATCAAGGCCTTATTGATGCTGGAGTGACCGTAGTTGATTGCGGCATGCTCTCGACTCCTGCTTTAACCTTTGCCATGCACCACCTTGATACTGCTGGTGGGGCACAGATTACCGCCAGTCACAACCCCAGTCAGTATGGTGGCGTCAAAATTACCGCCCCTGGCTTCAAACCTGTCTCTGCCGGTACGGGAATGGAGGAAATCGAAGCCCTTGCACGCCAGCAAAGCGTGGTGCGCCACAGTGGCGGCGGCCTTGAAGAAGCCTGCACACTTGATGCGTACTGTGAGTGGCTGGCGCCATTTTTGGACCTGGCTCGACCCCTGCGCATCGTCGTAGACGGCGGCAACGGTATTATTGGCACCATGTTTCAGCATCTGGCGCCCAAGCTGCCGGGAATCACTATTATTCCGCAGTACTTTGACCCCGATGGCCGCTTCCCCTTCCATGATGCTAATCCCCTCAAAAACGAGAACCTGCCAGATCTTCAAGAGCGCGTGCGGGCCACAGGTGCCGACTTTGGCGCCGCCTTTGATGGCGATGGAGATCGCTGCGCCTTGGTCGATGAAACGGGGACCATTGTCACCTGCGACATGACTACCGCCCTGTTGGCCAAGTATTATCTCGCTAAGGAAAAGGGCCCAATCGCCTACGATCTTCGCTCAAGCAAGGCGGTTCCCGAACTGATCCGCGAACTCGGCGGCGAACCCATTGAAACCCGCGTGGGTCATAGCTTCATCAAGGCGACCCTCAAAGAAACTGGGGCGGCCTTTGCGGGGGAGCTATCGGGACACTATTATTTCCGTGATTTTTACGGGGCGGATTCGGGTCTCCTCGCCTTTATTCTTTTAGCCAATGTGATTAGCCAAGGTGAGAATCTATCGGGGCTGATTGCTCCCATTAAGCGCTATCATCACTCTGGTGAAATCAATTTTAGCGTGGAAAGCACTGAGGCCGTTCTCAAGCGGGTGCGCGCACTGCCAGGCGCCGAGATCAGTGAATTGGACGGAGTTACGGCACGTTTCTCCGACTGGTGGTGCAATGTTCGCGCCTCCAATACCGAACCTGTCTGCCGCCTGAATCTGGAGGCGGATAGCGCGGCATTAATGGAAGAAAAGATCGACGAAATGCAGAAGTTAATTACTGAATAAGTCTGCATTCAGCCACTCGATGTAACATAGCCTTCACCAGCAAGAATGGCGGCCTTACGGCCGCCATTCTTTGCTACTTGGCCCATAAATCCCCCCCAGCCATGGGCAGCAATAACGCGATGGCAGGGGATGAGTAAGGGAAAGGGATTATGCCGTAGGGCCTGCCCAATGGCCCGAGCAAGGCCAGGTTTACGGCCCATACATTGAGCGATGTGGGCGTAGGTCATCACCATCCCTGGACCGAGCTGGGTAAAGGTTGTCCACCACACTGCGCGACGAAATGGGCTCACCTGCTCCAGGTCGAGAAGCTGCCATAGGTCGGTGCGCTGACGAAGATCTGCCCCTGCCATAAGCAAGTCCATAAGCTCTCGAAATGGTTGCGGCAGCGGCTCTGCGTGGGGTACATGGGAGATGCGTGAATCCGCGTCATCCAATAATTGGATGACATGAATACGCCCGCGATCAATCACCATACGGGCCCAGCCATGACTGCAGGCGAAGGTGCAGGAGCGTCGTCCCGCAGAACCTTCTGATGCCGAATCTTGGATCACGGCAGGCGCGAGGAGCGACGCAGACTCCACTCCACCGCCAGCAGGCTCACAATCAGCAGCAGTACCCACCAGCGATCCCATACGGGAATAATGCGCTCGTGCATCTGCTCTCGAGCCAGGCTCGGGAGGGCTTCGGCGAGGGCTTCAGGATCACGGAACCAGCGTCCACCAGTGCCCTCCACCAGCCGTAGCATTTCCGTTTGGTCAAAACGGGGATCGCGCATTTCATCACTGGGCGGCACTACCGTAAGCGAGCCACTTGCCACATCATCCGGCGGCAGGCCATCGACCATGCGAATACGCCAAGTTCCTGCGGCGGGTGCGGCTAGGGTTGCGCTATAGCCACTGCCGCGATAGGTACGGGGCAGTTCCAGCAAGCGCTGTCGACCATCGCCCGCATCCATTTCCACCACCATCTGCGCTGGCAGGGCTGAGGCCTGTTCCCCTACGCCTGCGCGCGGCATGAGCGACAAGCGGACGCTCTGTCCTGGGATGGCTCGATATGGGTTAGCGTCAATGCGCCAGGGTCGATCACCGCTGGCCCGATCTTGACTGGCGAAGCGCAAGATTTGCGAGTAGAAACGATGTAAATAGCGGTCACCAACATTGCGCCGCCAGCGCCAGGTATCATCCACCGCAACCAGCAGGCCCATACCTCGACCAAACTGAGCGCTAATGACCGCTGGACGGTCATGGTCATCGCGCATCCATACCCGTGATATATCTCGTACCCGCTCTATGCTGGCAATACGACGCAGGCGCGGCAAATCCTGCCAATCACTCTCATCGGGGTCTAAAAAGGCACGCTCTTCAGCCAAGGTGGTACGATGTAAGGTTAAGGGACTTTCTTGGTGGTAACTGCGGGCTAGGGCATCCACATTGGCAAACTCAACGGGTAATAAACTGCCCAATTCTTCCCCCTGAAAGGCGGCGGTTTGACCGGTTTCACCAGGGATCCATACCAAACCTGCACCGCGTTCGCGCACGTGCTGCACCAGGGCGGATTGGGCTTCGCGCGGGAGGTCGGAAGGAGCAAGATCACCGATAACGACTACATCATAATCCTGCAGATCAGCACTGCGCAGGGGCAGACTACTCGGGCCCGCAGGCGACCAGCGGCGCCAGCCACCATCGGCAAGATAGGTATGCACCGAGACCGAGTGATCACGATTGAGTGCGGCCTGCAAATAGCGCAGCTCGTAGCGAGGCCGATGCGCTAAAATGAGTACCTGCAAGCGACGCTCCGAGACCTGCACTTGGCGGCGCACAGTACTCTCATGCTCTCCTTGACGAAGGCGGAAGCGCAGCTCACGATCCCCCTCCTCATCCAAGACCAGCTCAATGCGCTCCTCACCACTGACCCCTTCTTGTGCGTCTACGCCCCGCGGCGGGGACAGGGACTGCTCAAGCAGCAGGGTTTCACCATCATACACATGCAGCTGCAATGGCTCATCCGCATCTAAGGCACGGGCTGTGTAGCGCACGGTAAAGGGCTGACGCTCCCCTAAGGCAAGGGAAGGGGAGCCATCCACTTCCTCCAAGAGTAATTCGGGGTCAAGCTCTTCACTTCCCACGGCCAAAGCCCAGGCAGGAATATCACGGCGGCGCAAAGCCTCGGCTGCCACGGACAGGGACGAGCCCTCGGTTACCCGAAAATCAGATACCACCAGGAGAAGATCTGTCTGGACACTACGCGAGAGCGATTCCACGTCATTGCCCAGCGGAGAGCGCTGACCGGTTGCATCATCCACCGAAAGGGTTGAAGGATCAACGCTTCCCGACACACCACCAATACTATGCCATTCGATAGCCGCCTGAATCCGCTCCTCTTCACGCGACAGGGCACGGTAGAGATCGCTGGCAATGAGAATCCGCGCTTGGCCCTGGGGGCCATCTTCACGCGTCATCGATGCCGAGCGATCCACTGCCACAACAATACGCCCTGGCACGGTGCTGGTGGAAACACTCCGCCAGGAAGGGCCCGCGAGGGCTAGCACCACCACAACCAGAGCAGCCATGCGGCACACCCGTGCGATACCCCCCCATGGAGCCGGTGGCCGTGGGCCATAACGGCGCCACGCCCACCAGCACAGCACTATGGCGGCAATTACGTAGAGATAGATCAGCCAGCCGTCAGCATGGGCAAAGATCAATGAGAGATCATGTTCAGCGTCCATACGCACGCCCCGCCCATGCCGCAAAGAGTCCCTCTGTCATCAGCACCAGTAAAAGGACCAGCAATAATGCCCAACCCCAATCACGGCCTCGATCATCACTAAAGACGACATCCAATTGGTTCCAATCGGCAGCCTCTGGCAACATGCGCAGGACACCTTCTTGTCGATTGGGGGTAACCACGACCCCCACCCTATCAGCCGCGTCGCTCTCACCGTTGACATAGCGCCAGTAACCAGGCTGGAGTTGCGCCACGGTGCCTTGGGCAATGCGCTCTTGGTTACCATCACGCTCGAGATCGAGATCGACATCACTGCGAGTTCCACTTTCCAGAAGGGCGGGCTGGCGTACCTGCATGGTACGCAGGCGGAGCGTCCGTAAGGCCCATTCGGGAACCGCGCCAGTAGTTCGGAAATCCGCATTGGCACTCAGATCTTCAGATTCCGCAATCAGCATACCCTGCCCCACGGGAAAACTGATGACCAGGGCCGCCTCACCGGCAGAAAGTTCAACTCGCGCGGGATGTTCGGCGGGAAGCTGCCATGCCGATACCTCAGGCAATACGGTACGGGCAAAGTTCTCATTTAGCTCGGCTATGGCGCTGCGCAGGCGCCCGCCAGGTTGGTCGGGATCATGCTCAACCCCTGATGGCAGTAAACTGTGCCAACGCTCATCCCCCTGCAATACGGATGCATCTGTCCACAAAACGCCGCCTGAGTGCAACCATGCCAAGAGCGGCATGGGGTCGGGTGGTAACTCGCGCAAAACCACCACCCCACCAGGATCTGGCAAGGGCGTAGCACCTGCTGCGGCGGCACTCACGCGACGGAAATCCATGCGCAAGGGATCGGCATCCGCAGCAACGCTCACCACATCGCGGCGAGAGCCAATACTGAGCACAGGTATGGCATCACGGACAAAGAGAGGAAACTCCAGAGCATTATCAGCCAGCAAGCCCTGATTGATCAGTTCAATGTGCAGCATGCGTTTACCTGGGGATAGGGCTGGCAAGGATATATGCATCCAGCCTTCACCATCTTGCTCTGGTAATTCTACGGTGCTGGCTTGACCGCCATCAATGCGCAAGCGCGCCTCAGCAGCCACGCCTTGAACGCGCAAGGCGAGACGTGAGGCTTGACGCGGCAGGATATCCTGATCAAAAGCGATATCACTGATTAGGGCGTTGCCAGTATCTTCGCCAATGCGCAGGCGCTGCACCGTGTGCACATGCTCGTCCACAATTTCTTGCAGACGCTCAGCAGTATCACGACGAAAATCCGAAACCAATATCACCTGGTCACTGTCCTCTAGGGCAGAGGTCATCCTTTCAAGCAAGGGAGATTGCGCTGCCAAGTCCAATCCACCAGCAGCATAATCATTTTCCAAGCCCTCTAGGACGGCGATAGCTCCCGCAATATCACCATGGTAACGGGGAATAACATCTCGGCCCACGGTGATCACCCGGGCCGAGCGCGATGGTATATCCGCAGCATGCAGTCGCGCCGCAAGTGCCTGCAGGGGTGTGGTCTGGGCGGTGGGGCCAGTGCTCGTGGTAATATCAACCACAAAGACCACATCACCTGCACTGCCCACCCCACGTAGGGAGGGCCGTGATACCGCAAGCACCAAGGCGATAATCGCTAGGCAGCGAAGGAGCAATAAAAGGAGATTGGTGAGACGATAGCGGCGCTGAGCCACCTGAGCTGCCGCCAATAACCACTGCATTGCCGCCCAGGGACGGGGGCGTGGACGCTGACGCATCAGCAAATGGATGAGGATGGGCACGCTGACCGCAACCATCCCCCACAAGAGGAGAGGATTCAGGAGACTGAACACAACACCCTTTGTAGCACCCTACCTACACAACCCAAGGGGAGAAAATCAGCGGCGCACAGTGGGCCGAAAGCTCCACAGCAGTGCCACTGGTATTGATCAGAATCTTCACAAGACAGGTATCGTAGGCGCCGGCTATTCACCCATAAGTACGGCTTCTTCAGCGGCGTCCTCGTCTTCGTCATCACCTTGCAAGCGCGCCAGTAAGTTACGTGCTTCCATTTTGTCGGGATGATCGGAGATGCTGGAAGCCGCAGCCTGGAGCAGCAAGATGCCGCGACGATACTTGGTGCGGGCAAATTCCGCTACCCGTGGATCTTCGTGCTCTTTGTCAGCCTCGCCTTGTTCAACGAGAATTCGTCCCGCCCAATATTGAGCCTGGCAGCGCTGGGCCGGTGAGCCATAGGGAAGCGTATCCAAGCGCAGCAGCTCCATAAGAGCGGCCGAGTTGTCTCCAGATCGCGCCAAGCTGAGACCATAGCCCAAGGATAATTGGGCACGCTGTGCGGGATCATCACCAATTTGACTCAGCATGCGATTATACGCCTGGGCCGCATCACGGAACTCACCCAGCTCATAGAGGTAGCCAGCCCAGAAATTACCCCAATGAAACCAGGTATCCCCATCACGGGGGGCCAGGGCCACGCGATTGGCAAGACGCGTGGCTTCACGCAAATCACCTGAACGCGCTTTCATTGCCGCCTGGATTGCATTGGCGCGAAATTCTGGACCACGACCTGCGGCCAGATTATCGCGACCGTAATCCATGAGCTGATCAACAATGGCTTGTGCTTCGGCCTCTACCCCTGCGCGGGCTAAGTTAATGCCCTGGCGATAAAGCGCGTCAAGCCACAAGCGATGCTGATCATAGGTCGTTACAAAACTGGAAAAAGCTGCCGCAGCCTGCTCATAATCACCAGCCAATTCCCAGGCTTCTCCCTGCCGATAAAAGCCGTAGGCCCCTTGCCACTCACGACTGGCCTCGGCGGCAAGGCTGGCAAAGCGACTGGCTGCCTCTTCATAACGGCCAGCATTCATGGCGCGGGTGCCGGCTTGATAAAAGCCCGAATCCATGCCGTGATAAATGATTTCCACAACTTCGCTCCAACGCCGCGTCTGCACATTGGGTTGGGCGGGTGAAACCTTGTATTCAATACCCTCGCGGGTTTCACGCTCAACGATAGCAGGGAAGGCATTACCGCGCAAAACCACACGATCACGGCCCTCAACAGCACTTGCATGCTGCGCCAGGGCGCTGAGACCGAAAACCATGGCTATACAGAACAGTGCGGTACGCATCATTTCACTCCTTCACTCAATAGTGCGTCATCGACGCAAGGCGAGTCCTCTTGGACACGTTCTTTCACACCCGTTTCCAGGCACTAGAGATTTGCCGCATAATTGCGGTATTCGCGACGCTCAAGCGCGTCGATGGATTCATCGCGTCCCAGTTCATTCAACAAAGCACGGGCGCGGCGACGGGCTTCACTACGGACCTCATCCTCAGTACCGCGCAACACCGCAGCCATTACGAGATAGTCCACTGCCGCAATACGATTACCTGCCGCTTGCTCCATCTTCCCCAGCTCCAGAAGAGCAGTAGCACGCGGCGTTGGTGGGACTCCAGCAAAACGCAAATCGCGGAAGATTTCCTGTGCCGCATCCAAGTCTTCGCTTGCTACTAGGGCTTGACCAAGAGCTGCGGCAACAGCGCCGTGCTCTGCTGGGGCTACCGCCAGGGGTACGTTGGCAAAGGCGTCACGCAATACCTGCAGGGCTTGATCGTTGTTATTGGCATCGGTGTGTATGCGAGCTTCGCCCAGTGCCCCGCGGGCCGTGGCTACGGCGCCATTGAGGGTACCGTAATTCCCTGCCGCACGCCGCAGGCCGCGATAGGCCGCAAGGGCACCATCCACATTATCCGCGGCAAGGTGGATACGAGCCAGCATCTCTTGGGCTTCAATGACCTGACGCCATTGGCCATAATCATTGATCACGCCATTGATTTCAGCAATCGCATCGTCATGGCGACGCAAGCGCATGAGGGCATGGGCGCGTTTCATATGCGCATCCAGACGCACAAAGGCATAGCGCGAATTACTGGCTGCATTGCCCAAAGCATCGATGGCCGTGGACCAATTACTGGAATTAAAAGCCCCTAGACCGCGCTGATAGTCACGCTCATTACGCGGCACACTATACTCGACGCGGCTGACTTCGGATGCTGGGCGGTTGGTACGCGCCTGCATACGATCATCCCGCGACCAGGAGACTTCCCGTAGACCCTCACGAATGACAAACACACCATCGTGAACCGTGCCGTCTTGCATATGAATGGTTGCCGGAGTGGGGAGATCCTCTGCCGACATAACAACACTTACCGCGCCCACCATGAGCACCATCACCGACAGCAATGGCGCATACATCCAGCCACCTCGGGCTACCTGCTGTGTCTGTTGCATAATTATCTCCTTCACTCTGGCCGCACAAAGAGGACTTCACCATCACGCTCTTCGATGGAATAGGGGCGATCAACGGTGATGCCCTCTAAATCGAACAGCTGCAGATAGCGATCGGCAATTTCAATGGCCTGGGCATTGCGCGCACGACGCGGATTGGAGCCTGGGACACTGAGGTCAGCAGGAGGATTATTATTATCCACCGCTTGCCGGCGCAGGATGCGATTCACCGAATCCCGATCTCCAACATAATGGAGTAATTCCATTACCTGGCTTGAGGCGATCCAGTATAAGTCACGGCGCTCCCGTTGCCCGGCTACAATATTACGCAAACGAGCTGCAATATTAAGGGCATCACGCACCTCAGCCTCTGGTGGGCTATCGGCTTGGTTAATGCGCTCGAGGGTGCCCTCAATCACCAGGGTCATAAACACCGGATTAAGCGGGTCATAATCCCACAACTCGCGCGCCAGAGCCACCGCTTCACGACCACGGCCAAGTTCACGATAGGCCTCCACGAGCATGGTGTCGATCTGCACCGAATAGGCTAGGTTTTGCACCAGTGCGCGGAACTCCTGGAACTGCTCCCAGAGCGAATCAAAGTCGGCAATGAGCGAGCGCTGTGATTGCAAAACCTCACCAAAGGCATCGGTTTGACGCAGGGCTGCGCCATAATCACGCTTACGCTCAGGCCATTCGGATTGGCGCACATTGGGATCAAGAATCATTTCATGCAGCTCTGGGGCATCGACCATGAGCTCGGGAATGGAGTCCTCTCCCACACGCTCCCAGAAAGGTCGCAGGGCTTGGCGCTGGGACATGGCACGGCCCACTTCGCTCAAAACCTGCTCTGGGTTGGCTTGGAATTCCATGAGCTTGGGATCTTGGGATAACTGCTCTTTGTAGCGCTCAAATAACGGGACAGCTTCCTCACGATTACCCTGATTCCAGTGCGCCATGGCAACCGACAATACGGTACGCATATCGGTATCTTCATCGACAGGGAAAATCCGTGCAAAGTATCCCTGGGCCTCACTACTCAGGCCCGAGAACAGATCTTCCTCGAAATCCGTAAAACCTTCAGTGCCAGCATCGACATTTTGCTGGAACCAGTTGGTTAACTGCCGCGTAATATTAAACAATGCAGCGATTTGTCGGCGGTTGCTGGTGGTACGTTCTACCAATTCCGGCCAGCGACGCACCAGGCGCTCATAGACCTCAACCGTATTGGTGTAATAAGGCCATAACTCCAGCATCAGCTGGGGATCTTCCCGCTGCGACTGATCCCGGGCTATGGCCACCCCGACACGGTAGGCACTGCCACTGAGATAGGTGAATAACTGACGGTTCAGCTCACGATCGTCTTGGAGACGCTCCCAGAATTCTGGGCCAAGGGTTTCCAACACTTCGCGATAGCGCTCGCTTTGGAACATGGTGGCCACCTGCACGGTGGTTAAGAAGCGCCATAGGTTCTGCACCTCTCCGCGCTGCCCCTCAGGGATCTCTTCCTCACCATCCACCATGCCCTGAATTGCATTGCGCACCCGATCAACCGTTTCATCCAGCTCACGTTGCGCGCGCTGCATACGATCGTCACCAGCACCACTGGCATTAAGAGCATTAAACTGAGCATAGCGCAAGCGCGCCCAGGCACCTAATACCCGCAATTGCTGATCGGGATTACTTTGTTCGTAACTACGCAAGACATCTTGCGCCATTTCAAATTCACCCTGCTGCATGTGAATCACAAACTGGTTCCACTCCAGCCCTTCAGCAGCACGTTCAGGATCGTAGGCCTGCAGCAGTGATATAGCTCTACCATAGGCATCACGAGTGGCTGAATTGGAATCGCGTCCCCGCAGGCGCTGGGTGTAAATCAGGAGGTCACCAGCTAAACGGCGAACCATCTCTCCGGCAGTAGTGAGTTCCCCACCGCGCATCCAGGGATTGCCGCCTTGATTACGGGAACGCTCCCACAATGGCTTAAATCGGTTCAGGGCAGCCTCAGCGACAATCACAGCCTCATACAGCAAGCCATCATCATAGAGACTAAAGGCAAACGACTGGTACAGCTGTGGCGCCACATCAAGAAACTCAGGGTCATTGGCATTGGGCAAACCGAGAATGGCATTACGCAAGACCACCTGAGCATCTGCCCGCAATCGTCCGGCGACCTCATCATCCGTGGTATTGCGCGCCGTGCGGCGCAGCTCTGAAGCGAGACTCATGGCCACAGAAGGATCTTCGGAGCTGGGCATGGCAGCCCAAGAACCGCCACCCTCACCGCCTGCCTGGGCGAAATAGGTCAACCACTGACGGGCATTCACGGCAAAGAAGTTATCTGCCTGCTGCACCGCAACCGCCAAGGCATTGCGCCGACTAGCATCATCGCGGGCATGGAAAATACGGGCCGCCAGGAGATGAAGGTGGCCAACAAGTTGCTGACGGGTGCGGTCGCGCGAATTGAGCGGGTCCATATTGCGGGATTGATAGTCATCCCACATACGTGCTGCCTCAGTGAGGGCGCGATCGGTGCCCATGGCTAAATGCCAGAAGAGAAGATCCGACCAGGTTTCGTACTGGAGAATCGTCAAGCCTTCACGGAATTGCCGGCCAAACTGATTAAGATCTAAATCTATCACCCCGAAAAAGGAACGGCGCACATCATCGTAGGAAAGCCGCCCAATGGTCTCAAGATCTTCGCGCCGCTCGTTGAGACGCACGATCTCACTCATCAACACAGCCAAACGGTGCCGCAGGAGAGGATAATACTCGGCATAGTGCCATTCCCACTGGCCGAGATCATCAGCGCGCTCGGAAAGAATGCGATGCAACCAGGGTTCCACGATCTCCCGGCGATGGCTTGCCGGTAAGCCAAATTCTGTGCCGCGCTGAATCACTTCGCGCAGACCCTTGTACACGGTATACAAACTATGGGCATACTCGTAGCGCAAAAGAATCGCTTGCTGGAAAATCTCTTGGTACTCGCGACCCTCAGGATCCAAATCCCAACTGGCCTCCACACGTGGTTCGAACTCTTCAATTGCTCGGTAATTTGCTTGCAGGGTCTCTTCGGCGCTACGCAACAGACGACGCAAACGGCCCTCGAATTCACGCTGCCGTTCTTCGGTAAAGGGTACCAGAGGAGGCGGGGCGTCAGGGTTGAGGTCGCGCAGAATGAGGGTGGTATAGCGCCGTAAATCAGCGTCACCAGCCCCTTCCACCAACTGCCGCACCTTGGTGGGCAGGCGATCACGTACACCTTCTAACTCTTGCCGCAAGGCAGCATACTGCTGTTCGAGGGGACCTGCGATGGGTTCGGGAGCAGCCGTACGGAAATAGTCTGCATAATGATAGCGCAGGCCCTTCTCATACCACTCGGCATCGGGATACCCAGCTTCGGCAAAGCGTTCGATAGCACGCTCAGCAGGCATGCGCATACCATTGTCCACCAACTCTTTAATGGTAAAGAAATGGTTATTGCGACGATCCGCCTCAGAAGCTGAGGCGAGCCCCCCGCCGACAATGAGTAAGAGACTGGGGACCACCATTGGAACCCACCGTTTGCTACGTCGTTGCGTCATATTCTCCACCTCTCGTACTGCTAACGTCAGCGCTGCGACACTGGTTCACTTGACTCACCTTGGCGCTGCCCAGCGCAGCATAAGTATTGTGCAACAGTGCCTAGAGGCATCCCGCCAGCATTGGGCAACGGTGTGACATACCATGGCCAACGCCGCCATACGCCTATGAAGACGTAGCGCAGAACTCGATACTGACAGGCCAGAATCATACTTGCCGAATGCGCACTTGCGTTTTGAGACCGCCTAGGACCTTGGATTACGGCTGCACAGGGGGCTTAAGTACGGTCACCCCAGGCGGTACAGCAAAATTGGCAGAAATGTCTTGGAGACGCTCTCCCAGCTCTGGGTCACCATGCACCTGATACAAGACCGCATCGCCGGCAATTAAAGCCCGCATTAACGACATCGCCGCTACCACCGCGTCATCTTCATCAGGATGCGGGAGATAGCCAATACGCTCGTCATGGCCATCATGCCACCATATCAAGACGCCTCGAGCCTGTGGTCGACGATCGCGGCGCAGGGGCTGCCAGACCAGACGTTTAGCAAGGGCCTGCTCCCCTAAATCGGCAATGTCGCGGGACCACTCCGCAACACTGGCCGGTCGCATGGGAACATCCGCCATGGTAACCATCCGCTCGCCACCAACGGCCCCCTCATCAGCTACCGGAAACCACCACCAGCGGGCGGCAATGATCAGCAACAGTATGGGAACCCAGATGGCGAAACGGATGAGATAGCGCATATCCTTAGGCCTCAGACAACGCCGCCACTCCAGGCAGCTCCTTGCCTTCCAGCAACTCCAGACTGGCACCACCGCCAGTGGAGCTGTGGCTGACCTGATCCTCTACGCCAAATTGCTTGGCCGCAGTGGCGGTATCACCGCCACCCACAATGGTGGTGGCGCCACTGGCAGTGGCGGCCGCTACTGCTTCGGCCATGGCGCGGGTGCCACCCTGGAAAGGCTTTAATTCAAATACCCCAGCAGGCCCATTCCACACCACGGTACGCGCCCGGGCGATGGCTTCGGCAAACAGGGCGCGACTTTTGTCACCCGCATCAAGGCCTTCGAGGTCATCAGGAATGCCCTCTTCAGCCGTGGCATAGCCAACATTGGCGTCCTCAGAAAAGGCGTCAGAGGTAACAAAGTCCACTGGCAGATGCACCTGCACCCCTTTGGCTTCAGCCTTGGCCAAAAGGTCATTGACAATTTCAGCACCCTTGGGATCGAATAAGGATTTACCGATGGCCATACCCTTCGCCACTTTCAGGAAGGTAAAGGCCATACCGCCACCGATAATCATCTCGTCCACTTTATCGAGCATACTATCGATTAACTGAATCTTATCGGCCACCTTTGCTCCACCCAAAATAGCCAGGAATGGACGCTCTGGGCTACCCAAGGCCTTGCCGAAGTACTCCAATTCTTTTTTCATCAAAAAACCACTGGCGCGCACAGGCAGATCCACGCCAACCATGGAGGAGTGAGCACGATGGGCGGTACCAAAGGCATCATTGACATAGACATCACCAAGCTTGCTCAGCGACGCACGGAAAGCCGCCACAGCCTGGGGATCAGCCTTGGTTGAACTGCCATCCTCTGCCTTGGCCTTCCCTTCTTCCTCAATATGGAAACGCAGATTTTCCAAAAGCACCACCTGGCCAGGCTGAAGATCTGCGCATACTCCCTCCACCTCGGGGCCAACACAATCATTAAGGAAACGCACTTCGCGCCCCAAGAGCTCTTGCAGCTTTGCCGCCACTGGAGCCAAGGAGTACTTGTCTACACGAGCTCCATTGGGGCGGCCCAAGTGACTCATCAACACCACTGCTGCCCCCTGCTGCAAGGCGTACTGAATGGTTGGCAGGGCCGCATCAATTCGGGCGGTATTGGTAATCACCCCGTCTTTCATGGGTACATTGAAATCAACACGCATCACAACGCGTTTGCCGGCGAGATCGACTGCATCAATGGCGAGTTTGGGCATAGGAGAATCCTTTATTCATACGGTGAAAGGCACAGGGGCAGCCTGGACATGAGACCGGTTCTCAATCGCGACACCAGAGCCACCCCCCTGCGCGAACGAATGAGACATGATGGCGAGGCCAACAACGGCACAAGACCACATTCCCCGCCCCTCTACGCAACCAGGACCCAAGCATCCTGGGTGGCGCATGGCTTACCCTATGAAGAAGATTTTGCATCGCATTATCTGAGGGCCCAGGATGACTCAAAGCTTGTCAGGAAAAAGACTGCCCGCCTCACGGGGCATGTTTTTGACACA